>CBINBY010000047.1:0-37472 GCA_966248995.1 uncultured Burkholderiales bacterium
ACGACGTTGCCCGACGTCACCACGCCCCTCATCGATCCCATGAACCCGAGCAGCAGCGAGTAGAAGCGCGCTGCCGGATCTTCGGGAGAGAGGTAGTAGCGGGCGTAGACGATCACGAGCAGGCCCATGCCGCTCACCAGCAGCGCGAACATCCATGCGAATCCGTCGATGCGCACCACGATGTCGACACCCAGGCCGGGCAGCCAGGGCAGCCGCTGCGCGATCACCGCGCGAGTGCGCACCTCGGGGTGCAGCAGCGCGACCGACAGCACCACGGCGAGCGCGACAAACGCAGCCCAGATCGATTCGAGGTTGCGCGCGCGCGTGGGCAAGAGCGCGGCGACAACGGCGCCTGCGAAGGGCAGCACGAGCAGGCCGAGCGGCGGCATGGGAAGAGTCTACTGATGCGCGCGCGCAGCCAGCGCCTGATCAGGACCTGGACCAGCCGAACGTGCCGAGTTCGTTGCGGGAGGTATCGTGATCGCATGAGTGTCCACGAACTCGCCTTTGCAGGCCTGAGCGATCACCGCCTGTTCGCCCTCCTCGACCTGGCAGGTACCTTCGCGTTTGCCACCAGCGGCGCCGTGGCAGCCAGGGACCGGCATCTCGACGGGTTCGGCATCATGGCCGTAGCCTTCACGGTCGCCTGCGGAGGCAGTGTGCTGCGCGACCTGTGCCTCGGAGTGGTGCCGCCGGCCGGGCTCACCGATTGGCGCTATCTCGCTGCGGCACTGTCCGCGGCCATCGTCACGATGGCCGCGGGCCGCTTGGTCACACGCATGGCACATCCGGTGATCCTGTTCGATTCTCTTGGTCTGGGGCTCTTTGCGATCACCGGCGCTCAGAAGTCCTTGATCCTCGGCCACAACGCGGAGGTGGCGCTGCTGCTGGGCATGGTGAGCGCCGTGGGCGGCGGCATCGCACGCGACGTTCTGCTCAACCGCGTGCCGATCGTCCTGCAGCGCGAGATCTACGCGTCGGCCGCACTGGTGGCCGCTGCCATCGAGGTGGCCGGCGAGCGTCTGGGATGGGCTTCGGCCTGGCGGACCTGGGTCGCGCTGGCGGCGTGCTTTACCCTGCGCTACCTGTCGCTGCGCTACAAGTGGAACCTGCCACGCTTCTCCGGGCGCGATGGCGATTGCGCAGACGCAGACAGGCCCGAGTGAAGCCGCGCATCCCGCGGCAAGCCGCATGGTCCGCCCGGCCGCGAGACTGAGCGAACGCACCACTTCATATCAGCTGATGGCGGTTTCGGTTTGCCACTTCCCACTTTCAATGGCAAAGGCAGCGGTGGCTGCACGCTCGACGGACGCCACCTTGAACGAGCGGGCGGCATGCCGGATGTGACTATCCACGTCCAGGCATGGACGAACGCGGCGGGCGTGCCTGACAAGGCCTCGAAGTTCAGCCGATGCTCTCGTTCAACGGCCTCATTGAGGAACCAAAACAAGCGCATGTACGGATCGACATGCGAGCGCATGAGATCGGTCATCGACACGAAGTTCGTCACAACACTCTCCTGAAATTGGTTCGAGCAAAGCGCTGCGCATCGCGAGACCAGCCGGATCCGGGCACCGTCGCGTCTGCTTTGGTGTTGCGCCTCGCGGACTTTCGGTACGGGGAGTCGCGGTGACGACGGCTGGCAGCAACGGGTTTGGCAGTGCTGGCAACAAGACCGTTCCTTTGTGAAGCCATAGCAGGTCGTGAATGGGGCGTCTCGACGGCTGCACGAGGCAGCACCATAAGGTCGCATTTCGACTCGGCCAGCAAGCGGCGCGTGAGACTGCCCAGAAGGAGCTCGGCCATGGGAGACGCCCCGTGTTTGCCCACGACAATCAGATCCGCACCCAGTTTGTCAGCATGGGCCAGCGTGCAGGCCCATGCCGGACCGCGGCGCACCGCGGTGCTGAGCCGGCCCGACTCGACCCCCGCCTTCGCGGCAATGTTGTGCATACGGATGTGCAATTCCCTGTCCACGATATCGCCGTGAGTGCGTATCAGGTCGGCCGGCACGTCCGCCATTCGCATCTGGAATTCGTGGATCGAATCAAGCGCGTGAAACATGTGGATCTTCGCTGTGCGCGCCAGGCCGGCTGCGGACTGCAGGCAAGCCTGCGAATAGGCCGTGAAATCGACCGGCACAAGGATGCTGCGATAGAAGCCGTCGAGCGGCTGCTTAACGATCAAGCTGGCACATCGGCACGATTGCAGGAGGCGATCGGCGGTGCTGCCGGTCACCAGGTCCTTGATCCGACTTCCGCCGCGCTGGCCGAGAACCAAGAGGTCAACGCCGTCCGACGCGCGCAGGATTTCGTCGAACGACCCGCCGATGGCGATTCGAAAGCGTGCCGGCACGCCGTGCCTGCCGCTGATCTCGGCCGTGAACCTGTGCAGCGTTGCACGCGCCTGCACCGCCTGCCGATCGACGTCAATCGAGGGAGCAAACCACTGCCGCAACGGCTTGAAGCCGACCGGATTCACGACGTGCAACAGTGTCAGGCGAGCAGCGTGGTGCTCCGCCAAGAGCGCAGCCTTTTGCACCGCGTTGGTGGCGTTGTCGGAAAAGTCGGTCGCCACGAGGATCGATTTAAACCGCTTCATTGAACCCTCTATGCATTGGACGCACCGCCTCAACGGGCGTCGGTCTATGCGTCGCCGCTACGTCGTGTAGTCCCCGCTCGCTTCTGGCTGGAAAAGGATTGCGAGGAGCTCGGCTGTACCTTCTTCCCCAGTGGGCGTGCGCCAACGCGCCAACTCACCGACGCGCAATCCCAGCAGACTTGAACCGGCAGGCGAGAGCACCGAGACAAAACCCTTGGACGGCTCGGCCTCCTCCGGATAACACACGGTCAGCTTCTTCTGCCGGCCGCCAGGAAACGCCAGCAAAACCTGGGAGTACATCGTGACGATGTCGGGTGGTATCGCTCGCGACGGCACCACTCGCGCCGACTCGACAATGCCCTCGATGAAGCTTGTATCGCGGCCCGAGTGCACATCGCTGCGCATGAGATGCGAGAGGCGGAAGTAGTCGAGTTCGGTGAGCGTGCGCTCGATTGCCAGGACGGCCATGAAGATTCCCTTTGATGAGCGACGTGAGGCATGCCTGCCATGCGTTGAGGCAGCAGACGCGAGCCATCCTGGTCGCCGTGGTCGGCGATTCAGTGATGGAAAACGGGTGGGGTGATCGGCCGGTAGGAGGCGGTCCTGCGCTCAGTGCACGGGACCGCGACCTGCCGCATCAGGAAAGAAAGGCCGGAACGCCGTCAGTGCGGCGCATAGCGCAGACCAAGGTGGCAAACCGCACCCCGTCGTCCGCGCGCAGACGCGTGTGCTGCTTGAGCTCGACGATGAAGGGGTTGGTGCTAAGCATGATTTCAAGAAGACCAGGAGGTCTGCGTGGACCATAGCATGCAGTCGCTTCCTCACCAACCGGGGCGTTGCGAGTCGCACTGCTGAGTGGGGTCTATGCGGTCTCCAACATCGGCTTGACGCATGACGACTGCCGGAAGCGAGTCCGACACGGGAGTCATTTCATTTGGTTTGGCGTCGAATCGTGATGCTCCCCGTCAAGTGGATCGTGTTACGCGAACGGACGCAGTGGATGCCGGCGGCACGGCTTTGTCGCAATCGATTGACCTCGCCACCCGGACTTCTGCCCCATCGCTGGTACGCCGAAAAGGGGTGGGTCATTCCGGCCTCAACTCAACGCGGAGCTGCCGCTGACGCCACCATTCGCTCGCTCAGCGGGTCTTCAAATGTGCCGGCACTCCACCTTGCGTGCGCGAAGCAAAGAAGCAACAGCGCCCTGCCACTTCCCCCGACGGGAACGGAAAACAACCCCGCACCATCGAATGTGCAGACCATGATGAACAGCGCACCACGATCCATCTCTCAGGTTGCTTCCGAGCAATCGAGCGACCTCGAACTCGCCACACGAGTCTCCAAGGGCGACCAGCTCGCCTTCGAGATCGTCATGCGGCGGCACAACCGGCTCCTGTTCCGCACGGCGCGCAGCATCCTGCGCAGCGACACAGAGGCGGAAGACGCCGTGCAGGACGCCTATCTGAAGGCGTGGCGCGGCATTGCAGGCTTTCGTGCGGACGCGAGGCTGTCGACTTGGCTCGTGCGGATTGTGACCAACGAAGCGCTGGGCCGCTTGCGCCCGCGAAGTGCCCAGGTGATTCCTTTGGAGGGTTCGATGGATGAGGCTGACCATCCGACGAGACCGTGGGCCGAGGACGATACCAGGCTTCAACCCGAGCACACCGCCGCGCGAGCCGAGCTGCGCCGCATCATGGAAGACCGCATCGACATGTTGCCGGAGGCCTTCCGTACCGTCTTCGTGCTGCGCGCCATCGAGGAATGGAGCGTCGAGGAGGTCGCGCAGGCGCTGCAGATTCCGGAAGCCACCGTGCGCACCCGCTTCTTCCGTGCCCGCAGTCTGCTGCGCGAAGGCCTGTCGCGCGACGTGGACCTGGCCATTGCGGACGCTTTCTCCTTCGCTGGCGAGCGTTGCGACCGCATCGTCAGCCGCGTGTTGGCCATCCTGGCCACTGACGCGATGAATCGCCGACCCTGACTTCACCCCCCCGGAGATCACCATGTCGTTCTTCCGAACCCACAACCCCGCCGCGGCTCGTCGCCTGTTCCTGGGCCAGTCCGGCCTCGTACTCTCAGGCGCGGCAGTCGCGCTACTGGCGGGCAAGGACGCCCTCGGCGCCAAGGCCGCAGACGCGCATCCCAAGGACATCCAGATCCTCAACACCGCGATCGCGGCTGAGCTGGAGGCCATTGCCGCATATCAGGTGGGCGCCGAGAGCAAGCTGCTGGAGAAGGCGGTGCTCGACCTGGCTGTCACGTTCCAGGGCCACCACAAGGAGCACGCGGACGTGCTGGCCAAGACCGTGGAGAAGCTCGGCGGCAAGCCGGCACGGGCCCAGCCCTCATACGACTTTCCTGTCGCCAAGCTCAAGTCGCAGGCGGATGTCCTGAGATTCGCCGCGAAACTCGAGCAAGGCGCGGTGAGCGCCTATCTGGGTGCGGTGCCGCTTTTCGACAACCGCGAGCTCTCCAGGGCCGCCGCCAGCATCCTGGGGGACGAGGCGATGCACTGGGCCGTGCTGCGGCAGGCGCTCGGCGAGGTGCCCGTGCCCTCTGCCTTCGTGTCATGAGCCCTCAGGGCTGGTGGGCAATTGGCGCGCTGGCCACGCTCGCAATGGGAGCGGCCAGTGCCGCCCCGGACGCGGCGCGCGGCGAGGAGCTCTACAACCGCTGCGTCGCCTGCCACTCGCTGGCGACGGACAGGGTCGGGCCGCGACACTGCGGCCTGGTCGGCCGGCTCGCAGGCACTGTGCCGGGCTTCGCCTATTCTCAAGCGATGAAAGACTCGAAGATTGTTTGGGATGAGAAGACGCTCGATCGGTTTCTGGCTGCACCGCTGAAGGTGGTCCCCGGCACGACGATGACTTACGACGGCATCGCCGATCCGCGGGACCGCATCGACCTCATCACCTATCTCAAGCAAGCCAGCATGACAGCGGAGTGCGTCAACCGGGCGTCGACCAGCCGCTGAGCGAGTCGAGTTGTTGAAGGAGCAGGCGCCAGGGATGCACCGGACCCATGTATGGCAATCACTAGCGATTCGACGCAGCACGTGCGAGCGGCCCAGAAAGCGAGCCGAGAAGCACGAGGGCTGACGGGGATGACGCATCCACTGGGGCGTGACTCAAGCGGCACTTCGGCACGCCCGGCAATGCCTGGTCAGATCGTCCTCGTACTGCAAGGCGGGGGCGCGCTGGGCGCTTATCAGGCAGGCGTCTACCAGGCGCTGCATGAGGCCGGCATCGCGCCTCATTGGGTGATCGGCACATCGATCGGGGCGATCAATGCGGCCCTGATCGCGGGCAACCCCCTTGAGCGCCGGCTGGAGCGGCTTCGCCTGTTCTGGCACAGCGTGGAAAAAGTCATCCCAGCACTGCTGCCGGGCGGGTCGGCAGCAAATGGCGGTTACCTCGGCAGCTTCGATGCCATCGTGCGAGGCGTCGATGGCTTCTTCACGCCCAACCCGATGGCCTGGCTCGGAGCGACTGTGCCGCTGGGGGTGCATTCCGCGTCGTACTACTGCACAAGGCCTCTGCATCGCACGCTCGCCACGCTGGTGGACTTCGATCGGCTGCCCGAGCAGCGCACCCGCCTGACCGTGGGCGCAGTCAATGTGCGCACCGGGCGCATGCGTTACTTCGACAGCCGTGAGGAGGCCATCCGTGTCGACCATGTGATGGCGTCCGGCGCCTTGCCTCCGGCGTTTCCCGCCATCCGGATCGACGGCGAGCCGTACTGGGACGGGGGCTTGTACTCCAACACACCCATCGAGGCGGTGCTCGACGACAACCCGCGGCGGGACTCTGTGATTTTCGCGGTCGACGTCTGGCGACCCGACGGCGAGGAGCCGCGGTCACTGTGGCAGGTGATGGGGCGGCAAAAGGACATCCACTACGCGAGCAGGACCGACAGCCACATCAGCAGGCAGAAGCAGATCCATCATCTCCGGCACGTGATTCGCGAGCTATGGAGTCACCTCCCCTCCGACCAGCGCGAATCGGCGGCGATGAGGGAACTTGCGTCGTGGGGGTGTGGTACGACGATGCACATCGTTCCTCTGCTGTCTTCAAGGCTGGACGGCGAAGACCATACGAAGGACATCGACTTCACGCGCGAGCGCTTGCGCGCTCGATGGCGAGCCGGCTATGAGGACACGCTGAAGGTCACGGAGCGTGCGCCGTGGTCTGCTCCGGTTGATCCGATCGAAGGGATCGTGATCCATTCCGTTTGAGGTAGGCATTCGACCCACTGCACCATAAGTCAAGGCAGTCTGCAGAGGCGATCTCCACCTCGCGCTCGATCGCGCGCGGTTGCCACACCGACATAGAGCTGAAGCGGAAACCTGACGACGACTACCCCCTGATGGGCGTTCAAATTCCCGCGTACCACTCGTAGCCCTGGTCTTCCCAATACCCGCCCTTGCCGCCGCGGATCGCCTCGAAGCTGTCGACCAGTTCGATCTGCATCACGTACTTCGCATGCTTGTAGCCGAGCTGGCGCTCGATGCGCGCGCGCAGCGGTGCGCCGTTCTGCACCGGCAGCGGCGCCTCGTTGAGCTCGTACGCCAACAGCGTCTGCGGGTGATACGCGTCGTCCATGTCGACGCTTTCGTAGTAGCGAGAATCGCCGGGGCCGCCTTCCATCGAATCGGCACAACGGAACACCACGTAGCGTGCCTGCGGCAGCGGCTTCGCCAGAGCGAGCACGTGGCTGAGCGGCACCCCTTTCCACTTCCCGATCGCGCTCCAGCCCTCCACGCAATCATGCCGGGTGATCTGGGTTCGCGACGGCATCGTGCGCAGCTCGGCCAAGCTGAAGGCCGCGGGCTGCGCAACCAGGCCGCGCACATCCAGCTTCCACTCGGAAAAGCCGCTTCTCATGAGCGCCTGGTAGACACTCCCGTCGGGCATGGCCGTGCCGTTGCTGCGAAACTTCGCCACCACGTCGGCCTGCGTGAACTCCTGCGCCATCGCCTTTCGGCCGGCCACGGCCTTCTGCGCCACATGGCTCAGCCGCTCAGCGCTCGCGAGAGCCCGCGCAACAGTCTCATTTCGCGACAGCCGATCGCAGGCGCCGAGCAGCGGCGCTGCGGCAACAGCAACCGTCGCCTGCAAGACGCGGCGGCGCCCTGACAGCGGTTGGTTCATGGGGCATCTCTCTTGTCGGGGGGCACGTTGTAGTAGCCGGTGATCATTGAGCGCACCTGGTTCCACGGCCCGCTGACCAGCACCTCGAAAATGTGCACGGCAAAGAAGAGCACCAGCCCGGCCGCAGCCACGAAATGCAGCGAACGTGCAGCCTGCCGGCCACCCAACCAGCCGACCCAGCCCGGGATCACGCTGTCGAGCATCGGCGACATCGCCAAGCCGGCCAGCACCAGCAGCGGCAACAGCACGAGGATTACCGCGAGGTAAGCCAGCTTCTGCAGGACGTTGTAGCGCGTTGCCGCCTCACCTGTCGGGTGGCGAAACAAGAGATGGTCCTTGATGGACCCGCCGATGTGGCGCGCTTCACCGCGCGTCGGGGTCAGGTCACGCCGCAGGTGGCCGCTAGCGAGGGAATAGGTCAGGTACGCGACTCCGTTGATCACGAAGATCCACGCGAAGAAGAAATGCCAGCGTCGGCCCATCGCCAGCCATTGCGGGCCTGGCACCGTGGCCCACGAAGGGAATGCCCGCTGTACGGTCCGTCCGTCGGGTGCCGAACGAGAAGCGCCGAGCACGCCATCGGTCACGAACGGGTGTCCGGCAACCCAGGTCACCCCAACGGGACCGCTCTCGTACTGGATCGCGCCGATGGACAGCCACGGCCGTCTGGAATCGGAGTCCTCTGCCCAGTACAGATGCGGGTGCGCGTTGAAGATCTGCAGGCCGCTCATCAGCAAAACGACGACGCACACCAGGTTCAGCCAGTGCATGAGGCGCACGGGGAGACGGTGGCGATAGCTGCGTGAGGACTGCTCGGGGGCCGGTGGAGCTTCGACAAGTTCCATGGCTATCCGTTCGAAGGGCCAGACCACGTAGACCCAATGGGTGAAGATACTCCAGTGCGGCGCTTGCGGGCATCGATCGGCAGGGGAAACACCTCTTGCGCCGTGCTCATTCCGGGCAGTGGCTATGTCTGGCAAATGGGGTTGTAGGCCCAAATGTGATTCTTTTCCGACGCTGTGGAAGTGACGGATCTGCGTCTCTTCTCCTGCGATGGTCGCGGGCATTGCGCTGAAGCTCGGTCGCCAGCACCAGCGTGAGGGCAAGACGCCAACTCCAAAGCCGTCACTGGCGTTCGAGTCGTTGCCGTAGATGGGCGGCCCTTCCGAAAACGGGCAGCCCGCCCGAGGCATTGCACCTGGCGCGGGCCGTAGGGGTCATCCCAGCGACAGCGTAGAAGGCGCTAGATTAGGGCACTCGGGCACGGAATCGATGGTCCGGGATTGGGAAGTCGCCAGGTACGCGGTGATTGGGAAGCATTGCACACATCCACAAAGGATTTCGATCCCGGCATTCCGGGGTCCCTGGCGCGGTTGGCGCTCGCGCGCAATGCATGGCTCGTACGCGAGCGAGCAGGTCAAGAGAAGAGGGAGTCACGCAGGTCATCCTTCGAAGAAGGGATGCAACCCCACATGCAGTTTCCGCATTCCCACCAGCGATTACCTTCCACGTCCCCCGTCACGTCGATACCGTTGCCAATCCTTCTTCCGCTTCGCCGGGCGAGCGCCTGTACCAGACCGGCGACCTCGGGCGCTGGTGCGCCGACGGCACGATCGAGTTACTTGGGCGCAACGACCACAGGTCAAGAATCGCGGGGTCCGCTTCGAGGTGGGCGCGATCGAGGCAGGGCTGCGCAAGCACGCGCAGGTTGGCGATGCCGTGGTGGTCGAGCGCGAGGACGCCCTGGGCGACAGGCGGCTGGTGGCCTACGTTATCGCCGGCGAGGCGCTGGCGCCGGGTGCCGAACACACGCAAGGCACGCACGCACGCACGCCCTCGCCGCTCGCCGCACCGGCACGGCACCTGCGCTGTTTGCCTTGCCCACCGGCACGGGCGACATCGCCTACGCGTTCGAGCTGTCCGCTCACCTGGAACCTGATGTCCCTGTCTATGCCTTGCCGTGGCCCGAGGTGTTGCCGGCCTCGATGAACGCGCTGGTCGCCAACATGGTGGAGCTCATGCGAGCCGTGCGGCCGCACGGGCCGTATCGGCTGCTGGGCTGCTCCTCGGGCGGCCTGCTGACCCATGCGGTGGCCCAGCACCTGGATGAGCCGGTGGACTTCGTCGGTCTCCTGGACACCGACATCCCCACACCGCCCGTGTAGCAGTCGCAGGAAGAGCGCGCCAAGGACATGCTCGTACAGCATTGGGTCGCGGCGCGGTACATGCATCCGCTGGGGTCGGACCGGCTGCTGCCTTTGGAACAGATCGCCTCGTTCCGGTCTCGGGAACGTACACCTCGATGATCGGGCCTGATCACATCGGGGAGCTCGGCCGGGGCGGGTTCTCGGCAGTTGCTGTCGCGAAGCACGCCGGGGAGCGGAGTTCGGGAAATCCGCATGCTCCGTTCAAAGTGGAGGGAGCTGGAAACGTGGCGATGGCAAACTTGGCGAACCTTTCGGCGCGAAGTACATGCGCGTAAGGAGACTCCAGGGAATCGCCCTTGGTCATCTTGCAGCAGGTTACTCTCAGTAGAGGCTGCGCTCCTCAAGCGACTTGAAAAGCGCCTGGACATTCTCGTCCGAGAAGCCCTCGTAGTTGCGGCGTTCGATCAGTTCGATCATGAGTCCCGTCGCCGGGTCGCGCAGCGAGAAGATCTGGGACAAGGGCTGACAGTCGAGGCGGGGTGTGCTGAAGGTCATGTGGGGAAGACTGGAGATCGCCTGGCCAATGTCCTTCACCCGCAGCGCGATGTGCTGAACGCCGGCTCCATGACGCTCCACGAACTGGGTGACCTGCGAATCGCTTCCCGTGCCTTCAACGAAGACCATGGTCAGGGCCCCTAGCCGGACCGCCGCACTCTTCATGCCCGAATGTTTTCCCGTGGTGACACGCTCCTCGATGACCTTGCAGCCAAGGAGGTTCTGAGCCCATTGCACCGCAGCTTCCAGGTTGGGGACGGCCACCGCAATGTGATCAATACCGACGATGTTGTCCGCCAAGGCAAGCGCCGCGGCGCCCTGTCCGGCGGTGACGGCAGGTTCCGTTGTGACTTTCATGTGTGAGCCCTCTGCCTGATGCTTAGGAACGGATTTGGCGGCTCCTGTTCGCCGAGCGCCGCTTGGACGGCCAGGGAAAAGCGCTCCGCAAGAACGTCGATCTCTTCCTCAGTGATGATGAGCGGGGGCAGAAAACGCACCACGGATCCGTGGCGCCCGCCTAGTTCGATGACGATCCCCCGGCGAAGGCACTGCTGCTGGATGGAGCGCGCGAGCCGCCCGTCGGCAGGCCGGCTGCCGAGATGATCGGGTTCATGCTGCCCATCGACGATCTCGACGCCGATCATGAGGCCGCGGCCCCGTACATCGCCGATGCAATCGTGATGGCGCTGCAAATTGCGCAGCGCAGAGATCAACCGTCCACCGACGGTGACCGCTTGCATGGAGAGGTTGCGCTGCTGGACAACCTGCAGCGTAGCCGTGCCCGCGGCCATGGCTAATTGGTTGCCGCGGAACGTGCCCGCATGGGCGCCGGGTGCCCAGGTGTCGAGTGCCTCGTCGTAGACGATCACCGAAAGAGGCAGTCCGCCACCGATGGCTTTTGATAGCACCAGCACGTCCGGCTCGATCCCCGCCTGGTCGAACGCATACAGCGAGCCGGTGCGGCCGATGCCCGTCTGGACTTCATCGATGATCATGACGATGCCGTGGCGTCGAGTGAGCGATCGAAGGCCCTGCAGCCAGCGTGCCGGCGCGGGAATCACGCCACCTTCGCCTTGCACCACCTCGACCACCAAGGCCGCGGGCGGCAAAACGCCCGACTCCGGATCGGCCAGCAATCGCGCGATGTAGTTCAGGCCTGCATCCACTCCCGCCTCACCGCCCAGGCCGAACGGGCAGCGGTAGTCATAGGGATAGGGAAGGAAATGCACGTTCGGCATCAGCGAGCCAACCGGCAGCTTGGGGGCCAGGTTGCCGGTGACGCTCATCGTCCCGTGGGTCATCCCGTGGTAGGCGCCGGAGAAGGCGAAGACGCCGCTGCGGCCCGTGGTGGTCTTGGCCAGCTTGAGGGCGGCCTCGACGGCATCTGCCCCCGTCGGCCCGCAGAACTGGATGCGGCCCTTGCGAGCCATGTCGGACGGAAGGCTCGAGAACAACGTTTCGATGAAAGCGTCTTTTACCGGCGTCGTGAGGTCGAGCGTGTGCAGGGGAAGAGCCACATCGAGCGTGCGGCGCATCGCGTCGATGGCGCACGCGTGGTTGTGGCCGATCGCAAGCGTCCCCGCTCCAGCCAGGCAGTCCATGAAGACCTGGCCACGCGTGTCGCGCAAGTAGATTCCGTGCGCCTGCTGAAGCGCCAGGGGAATGCGGCGCGGGTAGGAGCGTGCGTTCGACTCCCGAGCCGCCTGCCGCTGCAGCAGCGCATCGGTGTCCAGGGTGACGGGCCCTTGGCGCAGGAATTCATCAAAGGATGGAAGCGGGGATGCAAAGGCGTGGCTCACGACTCGATCTTCCTCAGGGTGTGTGCGTCGCCCCCCTCGGCAGGAGGACGACGAGCATGAGCGGTTAGCAGGGCTCTACTGGCCATGGCCGGGACCGGGCGCGGCCAAAGACGCGCTTCGCGCCGGCCCCGCGTTGCTCAATGGTGCCGAGTCGCTTCGATCACGCTCTTCGGCCGCATGTCGGTCCAGTTCTCTTTCACATACTCGAGGCAGGCGGGTTTCTTGTCCGGCCCGAACTTCACGGTCCATCCATTGGGGACGGGTGAATAGTCAGGCCACAGCGCGTGCTGGTTCTCGTGGTTGACCACCACGACATAGATTCCGTCCTGATCATCAGTTGCAGTCGCCATACGACGTCACTCCTCTATCAAAAAGAAAAAACATGCCGCATTGGTTTTTGCAAGCGCCGGCCACGTGCGCCTGCACGTCTCGAAAATGAAATGCTAAAGGTGGCCGGCTGCGCGCAGTAGCCGTTCCGCCGCCGCCATGTGCGTACCCAATGCCGCTTCATAAGCGGTCATCGGCGCTTCGAGCATCAACTGGCGATGGACGGCGACATCCTTGCCCTTGAAGCTGCCGAACCTTGAGGTCATTGCCGCTATCGTGGCGGGAAGATCACTGGACACCTCGTCGACCAGCCCCGCCCGGACGGCCTCGTCGCCAGAGAGTTCGCCGCCGAAGAGCGTCCATCCGCGCGCGCGGCCGACGCCCGACTGCTGCGTCAGCCGATGCAGGCCCATCCCTGGCCAGGGTTGGCCGGCGTGCGTGGGCACCTGGAGTCTCGCGTGCGGGTCCATGACACGAAAGTCGGCGGTCAGCAGCAGCTCAAAGCCTGCGCCGGTGCAAAGCCCTTGCACCGAGGCCACCGTGATGGCGTTCAGGCGCTCCACTCGACGCAGCGCTTGCTCCCATTTCGTGACCCACCCGATCGTGGCCCCAGGCCAGGGCTGTGGTTGCCCGCCTGCGATCTGCATGAGCAGGATGCTTTGCTCCTGCACGCATTCATCGATTCCGTCGCACGCTTCGTGGACTTGATTGACGAGGTGCGGGGTGATGGGGCCTGAGCTGTCGAGACTCAAGCGAACGACCGATGCGCTGGGCTGGCGGGAATCAAAAGTGTTCATCGAGCTGCTTCTACCATTGCACCAGAGACGTTTCGATGGTGGCGCCGGGTCCCATGGTCATCATCACGCCATAGTCTCCGGGTTGCGTCTGGTTTTCTGCCAGCAGCCGCTGCAGGGAGAACAGGAAGGAGCCACTCGAGAGGTTTCCATAGTCCCGCAGGACCGACGTCGTGTGACGCACGTCATACGACGTCAGACCAAGATTGACGCGAATCGAATCGATGACCTTCTTGCCCCCTGAATGGATGATCCAATGCGAGATATCGCGGCGCCGTAGGTTGCTGCGCTGCAAAAGGTTATTCACGACGCCCTCCGAGTGAGCCCCCACGACGTACGGCACCTCCCGGTCCAACGAGAAGCTGAACTTGTTGTGGGCGGCGCTCCAATCGAACCTCATCGCGTGCAGCGTCGCTGGTATGAGATGGCTGGAGAACTGCCGCACCGCGGGCCCGGCGTGGCGCGCGCCTGTGCTGGTGATGACGCCCGCGGCCGCAACGCCGTCTCCGAAGAGGCTGTTGACGACGGCCGTTTCGATGTCGGTGTCGAAGACATAGGCTGCCGAGCACACTTCGATGCACAGCATGATGGCCAGCTCACCGGGGTGCGCGCGGCTCCAGTTGACGACGGCGTTCAGCCCGTTCAATCCGGCGTTGCAGCCCATGCCGACCACGTCCAGGCGCGCACAGTCGCGCCGCATCCCGAGTTCCTCGAAGAGCAGAGCGCTGAATCCGGGGGTGAGGAGGCCGGTGGTCGTAACGCAGCACAGGTACTTCACGTCGCCAATGCTCAGATCCAATTGGTCCAGGCACTTGAGCAGCGCGGTGCGGCCCAGTTCCACACCGATGCGCCGGTGCCTGGCCAGCAACTCCTCCTGCGACTCGATGCGCGGGGTGCCGTCATCAGCGACGGGGGGTAGCGACAAGTGCCGGCTTGAAATGCCTCCGTTCAGGAACACCGAACGGATGCGCCTGTCCTGGATGGCGAACCTGCGCAGGATGTCCTCTTGGCTGTAGCGTGTGGCAGGCGCTGCGGTCGCAACGCTCGCGATGCATGTGCTCGCTTGATTCATGCTGATGCCGCAGGCAAGAGGGTCATGGGCGTGTGAACTCGCAGACAAGAAAATGTGTGGTCCCCAGCTAGCTGCTGTACGACCGAACGCCATGTTGCGTGCCGGCTCCGGTCGTAGCCTTGCGCGGATTCTTGTTCGGCATGGTGAAGCGCATGGGCCGTGACTCTAGCCGCGTTGCCTGCGTGGTTGGTACTCCGCGCCGGCACCCGTTCATGTGTATTACGCGCTGTCGTGTATCGGTTACCTTGTCGGACCGTCGTATTGACGTGATTGATGATCGTCCGGTGCAACTACATCGGTCTTGGCAATTTCCGCCGTTCCTGGGCGGCGATGTCATCCACAAGGTCTTCAAGCCGGCGACCCAAGTGAAAGCGGATTGAAATGGAACAGGCTGTATTGAGCGCCGCCATATCGGGCGTCGAGTTGGCTTCGTCTTCGCTGCACGGTTCGCTGCGCGATCCGGTCATCGACTCGCTGAACCTCCTCAACGAGATCATCGACCGTTATCCGAACGCCATCTCTTTCGGTCCCGGGGCACCGCACCGCCGGTTCCTGGAGGATCTCGACGTCACGCCTTATATCCAGCGGTACGTCGAGTACCTGAAGCAGGAAAAGGGCTTGGGCGAGACCGCGATACAGCGACACCTGTATCAGTACGGGCCCAGCCAGGGGCAGATCACGGAACTGGTAAGCCGCGCGCTGCTGCGCGACTTCGGCCTGAATGTGCCGCCGCAGTCCATCGTCATGACGGTGGGGTGCCAGGAGGCGATGTGGCTCACCTTGCGCGCATTGTTCGCGACGACTGCCGACGTGCTGGCGGTCGTCCAGCCGTGCTTCGTCGGCATCGTCGGAGCCGCACGGCTTTTGAACCTCCAGGTGCAGGCGGTCGACGAGGGTGAGGACGGTGTCGACATCGACCAGCTGTCTACGGCATGCCAACGTGCAAGAGCAGCCGGAAAGCGCATCAGGGCCGTGTACGTAGCGCCCGATTACTCCAATCCTTCCGGCACGCTGATGAGCGTTGCCGCACGCAACGAGTTGCTGCAGCTGGCCGAATCGGAAGACTTTTTCCTGCTCGAAGACAACGCCTACGGTTTCACCGCGGCACAAGGCGCGGCGCATCCTCCGTTGAAGGCGCTGGATCGGAACGCGCGTGTCATTTACCTGGGAACGTTTGCCAAGATCTGCGTGCCCGGTGTGCGCGTGGGCTTTGCCGTGGCGGACCAGCGGGTGCGCGATGGCGAGACGCAACGGTACCTCGCGCAGGAGCTGGCGACGATCAAGAGCATGCTCACCGTCAACACCTCGCCGATCTGCCAGGCCATCGTTGGCGGCATGTTGCTCGAGCACGAGACCTCGCTCAACGTCCTGTCGCAGGACAAGGGAGCGTTCTACCGCGACAACCTGCAATGCCTGCTCGATGCGCTGGAGCGGCATCTCGGGCCTCGCGGCAACTCGCCGTATCAGGTGAGCTGGAATCTGCCGCAGGGTGGGTTCTTCGTGCGCGTGCAGACATCATTCATCGTCGACGAGGCGATGCTCCAGCTCTCGGCCGAACGGCACGGCGTGCTGTGGACCCCCATGGCCAACTTCATGCTCGGCGGCTCGCAAAGCCGCGAGTTGCGCCTGTCCTGCAGCTACCTGACCCGCGAGCAGATTGAAGAGGGCGTGCCCAGGCTTGCACGGTTCATCGAGGACGCCAATGGATTAGCACGAGGTGCCTGATGCGGATGCCGCCGAACCGGCGCCCGGCGTGCTGTACGACAAGCGGAGGCAGGCGGCTCGATTGCCGCATACGGAAACGAGAGCTCGGATCAACAGAACGAGTTTCTCGAGCACTGGGAAGGCAAGTGGGCCTGACCTGCCGCCTTGCGCATCCACGGAAGTGCCCGCCGCAAAATGCAGGCGATGCACGAAAAGGATAGGACCCATCTGCTGCCTCTGCCACTGCTCGGCATGCAGTACTTCACCGCGAGGCGCAGCAAACTGTGTGCGAGAAGCGCTGAAGTTGGTCGCCGAGGGCGGCAACGCGCTCATCATCGGCAAGCCCGGCACCGGGTGCTGCAGACCGTGGTCCACCCACCGCCACAAGTACCGCCGCAGCGTCATCCTGACCTCCAACCGTGTCGTACAGGACTGGGGCCGATACCTCGGCGACCAGTCCATGGCCGCGCTGGGCCTGACGCTCAAGCGCATCCTCGCAGCCAGCGGCCCTGGCCAAGTGCGGCTTGATGCCGTTGCGCGCTGCCACACTCGTCGGATCGTGATTGCGCTGAGGCCCAGGTTCTCGGCCAGCGTGCGGGTGCTTTACTGGGCGGTTGCTGCTGGTTTTCTGTGCAGCATGACGCGAAGGCTGTTCGACTCCGCTTCGCCCGTGACGCTGGGAGTGCGGCCCGAGCGCGGCGCATCGCTGCCTCAGCGCGGGCCCTGGACGTGATTCCTGTCAGGCGATGCGCGCTCGCCCATTACTACCTGATCGCCCTCGTCGAGCCCAGTCATCACGTGAGTATGGGTCCGGTCGTCAATGCCCACGGTGATCCATTGTTCCTGCAGGCGTCCGGCGCTATTGCGAACCATGATGGACCGCCGTCCCTCCACGTCCTTGTCACGCAACGCAGCCGACGGGACCATCAGCACACCATTTGCTTTGCCGAGCACGATGCGAACCTGCACCGTCATGCCGATACGCAGCTTCCCATCGCTGTTGGGCGCCTCCAGCAGCCCGCTGTAGTAGACCGCGCTGGCTGAATTCGAACTGCCCGCGCCTGCGTTGGAGCTACCGCTGGCATCGGTTTGAACCGACTCCGGCGCCAGCTCGACCGCCTTCAGCGTCGCTTCGCGAGGCCGGTCGGGCTCGCCCAGGATAGTGAACGATGCGGACTGCCCCGGCGACACACGCACCACGTCGGCCTCCGAAATTTCGGCGCGGATCTTCATCGTGTCGACCTGTGCCACCTTCGCGATGGTCGGAACGGAGACGCTGGCGTTCAAGGTTTGGCCCTGGCGGGCGATGACTGCCACCACGACACCATCGATGGGCGACTCGATCTTCGTGTACTTGAGATTGACGCGCGCCGTGTCCAGCGCCACGCGCGCCTCCTGCAGCACGGCATTCAGCGCATCGAGTTCGGCCCGAGTCATGGAGACCGCGGCCTGGGCAGCTTCGTAAGCCTCCCGCGTGCTGGCACCATGCTTGTACATCCTACGCTGACGCTCGAACGTCAGCTGGTGTTGGTGCCACACCGATTCCTTGGCGCGCAGTTGAGCTCGTGCGGCCGCTTCGCGGGCTTCGGCCTGCTTCAGCGCGTTCTGCTGCGTGCTGGCATCGATCTCGGCGATGAGCTGGCCCTTGCGAACCCGGTCGCCTAGGCTGACGTGCAGTACCCGCAGTTCGCCCGACACCTGTGCGCCGACGTTGACGAGTTCAGATGGCTGCAGAATGCCGGTCGCCACGACGGTGTCTTCGATATCGCCCCGCGTCGCCGTGGCCAGCACGTAGCCCGGAGCGAGGTCGTTGCTCGACCACACTGCCTGCACGGTCCAGGCGCTCAGCAGCCCGGCCGCAAGGAGCGCTGCAGCACCCCAGGCGTCCCACCTGAGCTTGCGCCGCCGCTCACGCTTGCTTTTTCTGGAAGGATTCCGCAAAGCGCTCATCCTCAACGTGTTCGTGTTCTTGGTGCCCAGGCGATGCACCGAAAGGGTTTGAGCCGGCTCGACACAACGGACAAGTGCGCTTCATTTGGCTCGATTGGCACGAGAGGCATTCTGGGTGATTCCACTATGACCCGTCATATGCGCGTAATCTTTCCCGGCACAACCGCGGCTGCGACTACGGCCCACCTGATACACCCGATCCGGTGCCGGCCATTGGTTCCCCGCCAAGAGCCTGGACCACGCCGACCTGGCTGACGTTGAGGTTCAGCTGGTTCTCGGCCCAGGCGTTCTCGGCCACGCGCAAGGACTCCTGGGCATCCAGCCAATTGCGCAGCGGCACGGCACCCGCGCGATAACGAACCGAGTACACCCGCTCAACCTCGCGCGCCGCGTCCAGGGCGCGCTTGGCCAGCGCCGACTGCTGCTCCCAGTGGCGACGCGCCGTCAGCGCCGTGTCGACCTCGTTCAATGCACGGGACAGGCCGCGGCGGAACTCCAGTTCGGCTTGCTCCTGTTGAAGCTTCGCGGTGTCCGAGGCACGGCGATAGTCTCCGCGCCGCGTGGCCGCAAAGACCATGGACGCGCCGAGCGTCATCAAGGGGTTGCGAATCGCATCCCTCAACGACGTGCTCGATTGCCCCAGACCGGCGGTCAGCGGGAACGAGGGGTAGTACGAAGCTTTGATGGCCTCGTTGTCGGCGTGAAGCCTGCGCAGCCGCAGTTCAGCCGCACGCAGATCCGGCCGGCGCGCGAGCAGTTCCGCGGGAAGGCCGGGCTCGACCGACGGTGGTGCGCTGGTCGGCAGCCCTCCAGGCAGGTCGAGCGGCGCACCCAGCGGGCTGTCCACGAGGAGCGCCAGAGCACTACGCGATTCCACCAATGACTGCTGCAGGGCGATGCGGCGGGCTTCCGCGGTGGCCAAGGTGGCTTGCGCCTCGGCCACCTCAAGGTCAGAGGCCGCGCCGTAACGATGCTGGGTGTCGACCAGTTCCACGACACGGCGCGCACCCTTGATGCTGCGTTCCTGGTTGGCCAGGAGTTGATTCGTGTACGCGATCTGCCAATAGGTCCGAAGCAGCGTCGCCACCAGGGAAAGCCGCAGGCTGGCCTGGTCCTGCTCGGCCGCCTGGGCCTCGAAGTTCTGAGCGTCGCGCTGGCTGCCCAGCCGGTTCCACAGGTCGAGTTCGTAGCCGATCGCGATCGACCAGGAATCTGTTCGAACCGTGTCGCCCGTCTTGTGCGCGCGCACCTTGGTCGAGCCCAACTGTGCTGACACGCTGGGCTCCAGCGCGCGCGCGGCCGATTCCGCGCGCACCCGGGCTTCGCGTACCTTCAACGCACCCACCCGCAGATCTGCGTTCTGTGCGAGCGCGCGATCGACTAGGCTGTCCAGCCGGGGATCGCCCCATCGCTTCCACCATGCGTCCTGCGTGCCGGCGGAGGGCTTGGCCGACTCCGCCGACGGCCATCGGTCGGGCACGGGCAGTGCCGGCGGCGCATACGGGGCGGACCCGCAACCGGCCATGGATGCGACGCAGGCACCCGCCATCAGCGCGCGTCTGATGCTCCAACTCATGAATTCAACTTTCATTCTCTCGCCAGCGCTTCGACGGGGTCGAGCATGGCCGCTCGCCGTGCAGGCATCAAGCCGAACGACAAGCCCAATCCCAAAGGAACCACGAAGGCCATCACGGTGGTCGTGCCGGAGAACAGCATGGGAAACCCCTGCACGGCAACCATGAAGAGGACTCCGACCGCGCGTGCGAGCGCCACGCCCGCCGCCGCGCCGAGCAGGCACATCAGCGTGGCCTCGATGATGAACTGCAGGCCGATGTCGCCGGGGCGTGCGCCGACGGCCATGCGGATGCCGATCTCTCGCGCGCGCTGCGCCACGGACATCAGCATGATGTTCGTGACGCCGATGCCAGCCACGAGGAGCGAGGCCAGTGCAATCGACACGGCCAGAATGTTGAAGACACGCTGGCTGCGTTCCTCGGCCTGGCGCATGCGGTCGATGTTGAGGGTGAAGAAGTCCTTCGCGCCGTGCCGCTGGACCAGCAGCCGCTGGATGGCCTGCTCGGCGAAGTCCGTCGACACGCCCTGGGCCACGCCCACGGCGATCATCCGCAGGCTGGACTTGCCCGTGATGCGGTGCATCACCGTCGTGTACGGAAGGTACACGTTCAGGCTATCCGGCGGCCCCCACTCCACGAGGGGCTTGACCACCGCCGCCACGCGAACGGGAAGGCGGCCGACGAGTATCGTCTGGCCGATCGGGTTCGGCTCGTGGGGCAGCAGACGCCGGCGCGTGGCCTCGTCGATCACCGCTTCCGGAGCGGCACTTTCGACCTCCGCTGTGCCGAACATCGCGCCCTGGTGAACCGTCATGGGGAAGATCCGGAAGTAGTCTTCCCCGACCCCGCGGAGCGTGGCCGTCATGACCGAGGAGCCGACGTGCAGCGTGACATCACGCGTGATCTCGGAAGTCACGCTCTCGACGTAGCCTTGCTCCTTGAGGGCATGCATGTCCTCGGGCACCAGCGTCTCCACCGCGTTGGCGCGCCGGTCGCCGAGCCCGTTTCCGGGCATGATGTGAATGCTGCGGCTGCCCATGGCGCGCAGCTCGCGCATCACCTGCTCCTGTCCTCCATCGAGGAGCGCCTGCACGCACAACACTACGGAAACACCGATGGCGATGCCCAGGATGGTGAGGCCCGTGCGCAGCCGGTGGATCAGCACCTCCTGCCACGCGAGGCGGAGCATCTCGGCCCAGTAGCCCCAGCCGCGCAAGCGGGGCTTTTCCGGCGGCGAGTGAACCTCAGCAGGCGCCTGCGCGGCGGGCTGTCTGTCGTTGCGCCGATCGGCCACCACCCGGCCATCGCTGAACTCGATGATGCGCTCGGCGTGCTGAGCAACGGTCATGTCATGGGTCACGATGATGATGGTGCGGCCCCGCTCGTGCAGTTGATGCAGCAAGCGCATCACTTCGCGCGCACTGTTTGAGTCCAGGGCGCCGGTGGGCTCGTCGGCCAGGATCACCTGCCCGCCGTTCATCAACGCGCGCGCCAGGGCCACCCGCTGCTGCTGCCCCCCGGAGAGCTGGTTGGGCAGGTGACCGCGCCGATCTCCCAGACCAACCGAATGCAGCAGGGCCATCGCCCGCTTGCGTCGACTCGACGGTGCCTCGGCACCGTAGATCGCGGGCATCTCCACGTTCTGCAAGGCACTGAGCCCGGGCAGAAGCAGATAGCGCTGGAAGACGAACCCGAAGTGACGATTGCGCAACTCCGCGAGTTCGTCGGCCGTCATCGACTCGGTAGCCTGGCCGTCGATCAGGTAGCTGCCGTGCGTGGGCCGGTCCATGCAACCGAGCACGTTCATCAGGGTCGACTTGCCCGAACCCGAGGCACCCACGATGGCGACGAACTCGCCCGCCCCGATGGACAGGTTCACGTCGCGCAAGGCGGTCACCGAATCATTGCCCGCCTTAAAGGTGCGACGTACACCCACCAGCTGCAGCAGCGGCCGCTCCTCGCCTTTCCCGAAGCCCGTCAGTTCGCCATGACGCCGCTCTCGGCCCGGTGTGCCCTCACTCACAAAAGCAACTCCATCTGGCCGAAGAGCACCTCGACGTGGTGACCATCGGCACGCAACGCCGCTTCAAAAGCACGGGCCGCCTTGAACTGAGCGGAGTCCTCCGAGTAAAGGATGCTCGTGAGATGCGTGATCCAGGGCTCGGCACCCATCGCATACACGAAAGCCCGCTGCGGCTGGAGGTACCGCCACAGCTCCATGGCCCTGTCGCCATTGCAACCGTCCAGCCGACGCGACTGGTCTTCGCCGCGGGTGAGCATCTTCTGGAGGAAAGGACCATACAGCCAGCTGGCAGGAGCCCCTACGCATTCCATGCCGAGGAACATGCAGTCGATCCTCTGCATCATGTTCTTCAGCGGTTCATAGAAATCGGCGGAAGGCGGGTTCGAGTCAGCGAAAAACGCGCAATGAGCCCCTTCCATCTGCACTCCGAAGACCAGCTTGCCGCGGATGTCCAGATCGGCATGCTCTCCGTAGAACGGCGCCCCGATGATTCTTCCGCCATCGAACTCGAGGGTTTCGTACTCGCCCAGCTCCTCCACCTGTGGGAAGCCGCAGTGCTCGAGCATGAGCTTCAATGAGACATCCTGCAGGCTGCCGCCGCCGCGACCCACCACCACCCGGCCCACCTTGCGCCGCAGCCGCAGCAAGGTTTCCAGGACGACGTGGTCCTGGTGCGGATGGGTCAGCACGACGTAGTCGATGTGCTCCGGCAGGTCATCGAACGTGAAATGCGGGAGCGACGACTCGCCCGGATAGCTGATCAGGGGATCGAAAAGGATGCTCGTCTTGGCGCTTTCCATCAGGACGCAGGCATGGCCGAAGTAGCGCACACGTGCCTGGCCTGGTGCCGGAAGGTCGCGCGGAGGACGCGGCCTGGGCGAAGTCAGCATGCCCTCGAGCAACGGCATGTCGCGCGCCGGATCGCGGGCGTGGAGCCTGAGCCTTTCGAGCAGTTCGGCACTGCTGCATTTGCCACTGTGTAGGTCGTCCCACAGCGGGTCTGCGAACGGAAGCTGCAGCTCCACCGAGGTATCGGCCAGTTTCAGCTGCGGGGTGCTCAGGACGAAGGGACGCAGCTTGTCGGTCACATGCTCGAGCACGCAGGTCTGCAACGACGTGTCGTACGCGGGCCCCTGATAGAACAGGCGTTCGATGAAGCGGGCGCCTGGCTGCTTGCAGACGTCATATGACACCTCGACGTTGTGACGAATGGACGCGTCGAACTTCTCGTAGAGGCTCGCGACGTTGCTTCCCTTCGCGCTGGACTGCAGAACCTGGAACATGTCCTCGATGGCCGTGGCGTAACGCAACGGCTCCGCGCAGCGCTCGATGGTGCGATCCCGAAAGCGGCGCATGTCCGCGACATCGCCGTCATAGTCGATGAACGGGCCTCCTCGCAGTTCCGGGGTGCGCACGGCGGTTCGATGCTGCTCGGGATCCTCGATGAAGGAATCGAGCAGGGCCAGATGCGATCGTTTGGTATACAGCCCGAAAGTAAGGGGTGACACCAGAAAGAGCTGCGCATACCAGGAATTGACCAGGGGCAGGCTGCGAACGTCGGCAGCCAGGCACTGTGGTGTTTGCATGGAGCTAGTCCCTTAGCTTCGAACTAGAGTTGAGATGAATTGCATTGTCGTGCCCGCAACTCAGGAAGAGCACAACAAAGACCGAGCGTTTGCGCCACGACAATGCCCGACGAACATTCAGGCCGGCACCTCTTCGGGATTGGGCGCGCGTTCGGCGCTCAATCGCCCTTCCTCCAGCTTCACGACACGATCGGCGCACGCGAAGTAGGCGTCGTCGTGGGTGATGACGATGACCAGCTTTCCTCGTGCCTTGAGTTCGGGCAGCAGCTCCGTGTAGAACACGCGCTTGAACGCCGGGTCCTGGTCCGCGGCCCACTCATCGAAGACATAGATGGGCCGGTCCTCCAGGTAAGAGGACACCAGAGCAAGGCGCTTGCGCTGGCCCGCGGACAAGTCGAGCGTGGAGAACTTGCCGTCCTGGACCTTCACCTTGTGCCCGATGCCCAGCTTGTCCACATAGTGCTTGGCCCGGGAAGCGAGATCGCTTTCGTCCGCACCGACCAGATGCTCGAACAGATGAAAGTCGGACAGCACGGCGGAGAAATGCTGCCGGTAGCTTTGCAGATTCTCCCGACTGACCGTTACGCCGTTCAGCAGCACGCTTCCCGCTTCGGGCTCGTACAGCCCCAGCATGAGCATGGCCAGCGTCGTCTTGCCGCTGCCGTTGCCGCCGATGATGAACAGGATCTGCCCCTGCTGCGCCTTCACGTTCACCGGGCCCAGGACGAACCGGCTCTCGTCACCGCCCGCGGCATAACCATGGCACACCCCACGCAGTTCGAGTGACGTCGGTCCGTCGGTCACGAACGGATCCCGATCGCATAGCGCAGGCTCAGGCGCGCTCAAGGTCCCGTCGAGTTGCCGGATCCGACGGGCCGCAATGGCAACCTCGCGCAGTTGCGGCACTTGATTGATCAGCACGCTGATCGGCGAAGCCACGTAGAGCACGGTGAACGCGCTGGCCGTGAGCGTGGCCTTCTCTTGCGGAAACCATATCGGAAGCAGGAAGAGCAGAATGCCGATGGCCACGTAGAAGAGGACGTCGCCCACGTTCTCGACCCAGGCATACCGCTGCATGGCCGAGAGGAAGGAGTGCTGATAGTCCTTCGCGCTTTGCGCAATCACTTGATCCACGAACATGGAAGAGCGCTTGGCGTTCAGCTTCAGTTCCTTGCTGCCTTCCACGAGGCTGCGAAAGTGCTGATAGAGCGTGTCGACGTGGGCCCGGACCTTTGCCAGCTGATGCAGGGGCACACGCTCGGCCAGTTGGTATGCGCCAACGCCCACGACCAGGGCGACGGTGAGCGCCAGGAAGATGGTCGATGACAACCAGGCCAGGTAGCCCAGGCAGGCGATCACGACGATGCCGTTGGTCACGGCCGCGGGGGCGATATGGGACATGCTCACCAGCGTTTCGATATCCCTGGTGAGAATGGCCAGCAGGCCGTGCTTGCCGATGTCGTGCAGATCCTTCATCGGCGCATGCAGGAGCTTGCGGCTGAGCGTGACGCGCAGGTAGAAGATGGCCGACTGCGTCAAGCGCATCAGGGTAATGGTCGCCCAGGTCTTGGTGGCGACGTGCAGCAGACAACACCCGAAGAACGCAAGTGCGAGATGCGCGAACTTGCCCGAGCCGGTGAGCGCCTCGTTGATGACCATCATCAGGCCGGCGCCGGTGGCGCCCGCCAGGCTACCCGTAACCGTTGCGAGCGCAAGCCGTTTCCACGAGTGGAGGAAAAGTTGCTTAACCATGGGTCAGAGGTCCGGCATTCCGAACACGTCGAGGAAGATGCCGAACGTCAGCACGATCATCAGCAGGTCGCTGTCGAACGGTAGATTGAGTTTGAAGCCCGGCTTCACGTAGAGCTGCTTGAGCCTTTCGATGGTGTGTGGATTGAAGTAGCCCTGGCGCTTGATCTTCTCGAACGAAAGCAGGTCGTTGACCCATTCGATGTTCTGCGCGAGCAAGGCCGGGCTGCCCGGCGCCACGAAGTGGAACTTCTCGCGCCCGGCGATGGCCCTGGGCAGGTACTTGTGGGCCACCTGCCGGACGATGTACTTCTCGACCAGGTCGTTGAGCTTCAATGCCGGCGGCAACCGGCGCGCGAAATCGACGATGCGGATGTCGAGGAACGGGTAGCGCGCTTCGATGGAGTTCGCATAGGCGACGCGGTCGCCGTGATCGGCCAGCAGGTGGTCGGACAGTCGCAGCTTGAAGTCCACATAGGAGCGTTGATGGACGACGTGACGTCCCCGCAGCCGTGCCTTGTTGACGAGCGGGCCGGAGCCCGGGTCGAACTTGGCCATCTGCGGCACCACGGCGGAGCCGTACAGGTCGCTCTTCAGCGACCGGAGCGCGTAGTAATCCTTCTCGTAGAAGAAGTCGCGGTTACCCCACAGCTTTTGCCGTTCCTCGGCCTCGAAGGCTTCATCGGGATCGGTTGAGTTTGCACTGCTCGAGCGCAGCGAATCGAACCGGTACCCGACGTAGCCAGCGAAGAGTTCGTCGGCCCCTTCGCCGGTGAGGATGACCTTCACCCCGCTCGCCCGCACCGCCGCGGACAACGCCAGCGAGCAGGTGTTGTAGGACTCCTTCAGCGGCGATTCGGAGTAGTAGACGGCGCGTTGGAGATCGCCGGCCACGTGCTGCCAGTCGAAGGCGATCTCGTGATGGACCGAGGGCAGGTGCTCGCCGTACATGCGCTGATAGGCGCGCTCGTCATGGTCGCGATCGGCGAACGCGATGGAAAACGACGGGCGCTGCGGATCGGGCAGCACGTGCTGCGCCACGCTGCCGATCAGCGACGAATCGAGCCCGCCGCTAAGGTAGTAGCCCACCGGCACGTCCGCGTTGAGCCGGTCCTTCACGGCGCTGCGCAACAGCGCGTCGAACTCATCGACGTAATCCTGCTCCGAGCGACCATCCGCCGTGCGCAGCGGGTAGTCCAGGTCCCAGTACTCCTTCTCCTCCGGCCTGCCGTTCTTGACGACCAGCTGATGGCCGGGACGCAGCGCATGGATGCCCTCGAACATCGTCGTGGGGCTCACCATGCCAGGAAAGCTCAGGATCTGGTCGAGCCC
Source organism: uncultured Burkholderiales bacterium (assembly GCA_966248995.1). Taxonomy (GTDB): domain Bacteria; phylum Pseudomonadota; class Gammaproteobacteria; order Burkholderiales; family Burkholderiaceae_C; genus Albitalea. The sequence continues at coordinate 26,361 of CBINBY010000047.1, forward strand.
GCGCAGGTTGACCTTGCGCGTGACGTCGGGGTGCTTCAGGATCGCCTTGACCTCGGAGCCGAACACGAGCGTGTCACCCGCCACCGTGTAGAACAACGGGCAGATGCCGACATGGTCGCGCACGAGCAGCAGCTGCTTCTTCGTGTCATCGAAGATGGCAAACGCAAACTGCCCGTTGAGTTTGTTGACGAAGTCGTTGCCGTACTCCTTGTACAGCGGGATCAGCACCTCGACGTCGCACTCGGTGCGGAAGCGATGGCCCTTGGCCTGCAGCTCGCGCCGCAGCTCCCGGTAGTTGAAGATCTCGCCGTTGCACACCGAGACGATGCTGCGAGTGTCGTCGTAGAACGGCTGGTTGCCATGCGCTAGGTCGATGATGGACAAGCGCCGGAAGGCGAAGCCCGCTTCGTTCTTGATGCAGTACCCGGCGTCGTCTGGCCCGCGATGCACCAACTGATCCGCCATGGCGGTGAGTACCTGCTGGGAGGCCGTACGCCGGCTCCCGAGATCAAATGTTCCTGCTATGCCACACATGGATGCGCGTTGTCCCTATGTTCAAAAGACTGATTGCAGGCAGTTCTGCATCGCGATTTTCAAGGCTCCGCTTGTGCAAACGGCCAAATGCTTGGGGGACCGCTGCGCCGAAAACCCAGGTATGGGCTGGGGCCGTGTCGGAACCGTTGTCTTCACGCCTGGCGTGTCTCCAGGAAGTTCCGCAGCAACTCGTGTCCCTGCTCCGTGAGGATCGCTTCCGGATGGAACTGGACGCCTTCCACCGGAAGGGCCCGGTGCTGGACAGCCATGATTTCGCCATCGTCCGTCCACGCAGTAACTTCTAAGCAATCCGGCAGGGAAGTCGGGTCGATGGCCAGCGAGTGGTAGCGGGTCACCCTCAGCGGTTTCGAAAGGCCGCGGAAGACGCCGACATTGGCGTGGCGGATGTCGGATGTCTTCCCGTGCATCACGGAAGCTGCGTGGACAATGGAGCCGCCGAATACTTGCCCGATGCACTGGTGACCCAGGCACACGCCCAGAATAGGGATGCGCCCGCTGAAGTGCCGGATTGCATCCATCGAGATGCCGGCCTCGTTTGGCGTGGATGGCCCAGGGGAAATGACGATGTACCGGGGCTGCATCGACTCCATGGCTTCGATGCTGACCTCATTGTTTCGGCGAATCACCAGCTCCTGCCCCAACGCCCTGAAGTACTGGACGAGGTTGTAGGTGAAGGAATCGTAGTTGTCGATCATCAACAGCATGCCCGCCGCCTGTTCTTCTTCAGTACCTTCTCAGCAAGCGAGCGAAGCCAACCCAACCGGAGGCGCGTACTCGAACTCCGTTGCGATCCGCCACCCTTCCCCGCCTGGTTCCCTCTGCAGTCTCATCCACCCACGCACGGAGTTGACGAGGTAGACGTCCTCGGCCGCCAGGAGGTCGTTCTTGCTGACGTCTCCCTCGCGTACGACGCCCGTGGCCAGCAAGTGCGCCCTGAACACACCCGGCAGCAGGTTTACGGATGCAGTGGGCGTGACCCACTCATCCCCGATGCGCACCACCACGTTGGCGATGGTCGATTCGGTCACCTGGCCCTGCTCCGTCCACAGCACCACGTCCTGAAGCTCGGGCTGCGATGCCCTGATGCCCGCATAGAACCGTCGTTCGGTGGTCTTGTGGAACAGGTTGGGCACTACGGCAGGACGGGCTTGCGCCGCCAGGGCGACCCGCCCTCCCTTCACGGGCTTGATGTCTTGTTCCTCGATCCGTAGCTCCGCGGAACGAGACAACGTCACCCGCAGGACCCGCCGCGATCTGGGCTGCGCGGGCGTGTAGGACCCCAAAGAGTCGAGCAGCACTTGCGCCGAGACCGGAATGCCGAAGTACTGCGCCGAATCGGCGAGCCGATGCACGTGGGCATCGAGTAAGTAAATGCCATCGACTGGATCCCAGAGCATGGTCTCGAGCAGGTCAAAGGTCTGAGGCGGTCTCACGAGGATGGCCGCCTTCGTCTGGCACTCCGCATACTCGTCGGCCGCCTCCGAATCCCACACGATGCCACCCCCCACGCCGTACTCCGCGGTTTGCGCTTCACTGTCGACCACCACGGTGCGGATGGCCACGTTGAACTGCGACCGTCCTTGCGGCGCCACATACCCGATGGACCCGGTGTAGACGCCCCGGGGCATCGACTCCAGCCCGGCGATGATCTCCATCGTCTTGACCTTCGGGGCACCCGTGATGGATGCGCAAGGGAACATTCGGGCCAAGATGTCCAGGGCATCACAGGAGGTTCGCGCCACGACGGTGGACGTCATCTGGTGGACGGTCGGGTACTTCTCGACCGTGAACAACGATTGCACCTCGACCGACCCCACATCGGCCACCATGCCGAGGTCGTTGCGGATCATGTCCACGATCATCACGTTCTCGGCTCGGTTCTTTTCGGAGTGATGCAGCCAGGCGGAACGCTGCTGGTCCTCCGCGTTCGTGAGCCCGCGCTTGACGGTGCCCTTCATGGGCTTGCAGATGACTTTCCCTTCGTCCAGCGAAAAGAAGAGCTCCGGCGAAGCCGAGCAGATGCTGTGGCGGCCCACCCTCACGAATGCGCCGTAATGCGCCTGCTGCGCGCCCTGCAATCGCAGGAACAGCTTCCACGGATCGCCGTTGAAGCGGTTGAGCAGGCGCAGCGTGAAGTTCACCTGGTAGGTGTCTCCATCGCGGATGCGCTGCTTGATGGCGGCGATGGCCTCGTTGTACTGGCTCTGCGTGATCGAGGGTTGCCAGGGCTCGGTGAACAGGTCGCCCGGCTCACAGGCGGGCAACTGTTCAATGGGCGTGAAGCCTTCGTAGATGCCGAACCACAGGAGCGGCAGTCCCGGCGCCGGAGGGCGACTCTGCATGGCGGGGTCGAAGCCGCCGGCAGCCTCGTACCCGACATACCCTGCCGCATAGCCCCCCGCACCAACGGCCTGCCGCACCTCATCCAGCGCATCGCGCACATCCTGAGGCGTCATCGCCTGCGCGACCTTCCTGGGCTGCGTGAACAGCAGCCATCGACCGCCCTGGGGATCTTGCAGGAGGACGGACTGATCTGGAACAAACGGCACGGCTGTCACGACGCTCTCGCGCGCAAGCCCTGGTGCGCTAGGCGAGGACACGGTGGCGGATGGTCTCGACGGCATCATGTCCTCTGCTGCTCTGCGGGAGCTGGTGCATCGAGTTCTTGCAGGGCTTTGTCCAGCAAGTCGTTGATCGCAGCCGTACCGGCTTGCTGCCGGGCTGCGATGAATTCGTCGACCACCTTGGCCACCCGGTGCACCGTGCGTTCCTCAAAGAGCGAGCGCAGGGCGATCTCCACGTTGAGGGCCTTGCGGGTGCGGGCGAGCACCATCAAGGCCTGCAGTGAATGGCCACCCAGCGCGAAGAAACGGCACTGCCACCACCGAGGCCAACAGACAGCCAAAGAAGGCAATGACATAGTCGGGACCGGGCGGGAGCAGCAATAGTGCTCGCGCGCCACGATCCGCGTGCTCGCACAACTGCAAAGCGACAGCATGGGCCGCCTGGTAAAGCTCCGCGTAGCTGATGTGCAATACACCCAGGTCGTCCCGGATGAATGTGAATGCCGTCTTGCTGCCATGTCGGGCACCACGCTCGCTCAGCAAATCGGCCAGTGTGGGCTGATTGGATCGCGCTGGCGGACCATCACGGCCTCACTGAATCGCCGCTCTTGTCTTGAGACCAGCGTACGTGGTACGCGCTTGTTTCCCGATTCACCCTCACCCCACTCACCCCATGCTCTCCGTCATACCCCATCACGTTCTCCCTCGATTGGACTCGAAGAAGAGCATACGCAATGTGGTAAAGAGGTCTGTATGCGCACTGCATCGCCACGATACCGGTTTACGAACACGCGGAGTGCACCCACGAAAGGCCTTCAAGGCTTCCGCCCCCCAAGGGAGGGGGTGATTTACCCTGTGGCGGCCCTGCGTTCACTCAAGAACTAGCAAGATGGCGTCCTCTGGCAAAGAAGGGAGGAGACAGGTGACTTATCGGACGATCGGAGTACTCGGCGGGATGGGGCCGGCCGCCGGCGTGCACTTCGCCCGGTTGCTGATCGACCTCAACTCGTCGGCTAACCATGATGCCGGCCACGTTCCGTTCATCCTGAGTTCGAATCCGCGGCTGCCCAGCCGGGTGGATGCTTACCTGCGCGGTGGAGCGAATCCCGCGTCTTCCATTGCGGCCTCTCTGCAGGCCTTGCACGAGCAGGGGGCAGACGTCGGCGTAGTCGTCTGCAACACGGCACACATCTACTTCGATGACATCGTGCGTCGCACCACCTTGCCTTTGATCAACATGGTGGAGAACACGGCCTCCCACGTCGGGAAAAGCAGCGATGATCGCGGGCCCGTCGGACTTCTGGCGACAACGGCAACCGTCAAGTCCCGCCTCTACGCAACTGCCCTCGAAGCAAGAGGCGTCCGAGTGATCGTGCCCAACGAAGCGGACCAGGAGGCCGTGTCCGCCGCCATCTTCGACAGCGAGTACGGAATAAAGGCGACCGGTTGCTCACCGAGCGAGAGGGCTTACCGAACAATCACAACCGTGGCGAAGAAGATGAAGGAACTGGCCGGCATCGAACAATTGCTCCTGGGGTGTACCGAGCTCTCCCTTGCCATCCGGTCGGACACGTGCGAGGGCCTGCACGTCATAGATCCGGTAAAGATCCTTGCCCAAACCTGCCTGCGTTACGCCGGCATCGTCACAACGCACGAAGACGCCGCCGCCACAACAACCGCTTGACCCTGCCACCCATGATCTCCAGCGCGCTTCCTTACCTCTGGCTATCCCCGAACGCACCCGAATCAGGCGACATCAGCAGCGTCATGGCCGCCGAAGGGCACAAGGTCGACGAGTATCTGCACCGTCATGGCGCGATCCGCTTCCGCGGCTTCGGCATCGATACGGCCGAGCGGTTCCAGCGCTTCATCGATGCCCTGCCCGGCACCAAACCCCGCTACATCGACGGCAACTCGCCCCGCACCAAGGTGTCGCACTCGGTTTACACCTCGACCGAATATCCGCCTGAAATGTGGATCTCGCTGCACAACGAGCTTTCCTACAGCCATTCCTGGCCGTCGAGGCTGTACTTCTGCTGCGTCGTCGCACCGGAGTCAGGCGGCAGCACCACCATCGCGGACAGCCGGGCGATACTGCGACGGCTCTCCCCTGCCACCGTGCGCCTGTTCGAGGAAAAGGGGGTCACCTACGTCAGGAACCTCCACGGCGGCAGCGGCATGACGATAGGCAAGTCGTGGCAGCAGACGTTCGAAACCGAATCCAGGGCGGACGTGGAGTCGTACTGCCAAGCCGGCAACATCCAGTACGAGTGGAAACCCGACGGCGCACTGCGGCTGGTTCAAAAGGGGCCAGCCACCATCGCACACCCCAAGACAGGGGAGCGGGTATGGTTCAACCAGCTCGAGCAGTTCCACCCTTCGTCCAATCCCCCTGAGGTGTACGAAGCGATCTCGATGATCTACGGCGATTCCCCCTTCGACATGCCGCAGTACGCATGCCTGGGCGACGGGCAACCAGTCTCGGACGAGATCCTGTCTGAAGTCCGGGCAGCGATGGTCGCCGAGACGGTCGAATTCCCCTGGGAACGAGGCGACGTGATGATCGTCGACAACGTGCTGACCGCTCATGGCCGGGCCCCATTCACGGGGCCGCGAAAGATCCTGCTGTCGATGACCTGCTGAGAAAGCACCCAGGAAACGTCGTCGACGTTTCCGCCGGCCGCGCAATCAGCGGCTGCGTCGAGGGCAAATCGCAGGACGTCGTTAAAAGACAATAACAAGCAGCCCGGGGCCTCACCGGCACGGAGGCAGGCAGCTCTTCAAGCCTGGCTGGCCGAGCACGGTGCATTCAACACCGGTGGGCAGCATGCGTAACTGTAAGCGCCGGCTGGTGGTGGGGCACGCGTACGCCGCAATGCACGGCGAGGCATGGTAGTGGAAGTCTCTCCAGCCTCGGCCTTCGTAATGTCCCACGCCAAACTCCTGCTTGAGGTCCTGGTAGTCACGCTCGATGCGCCAGCGCAGATGAGCGGCGGTGACCAAGTCGTTGATGGCCGCGTCCTCGGGCAGCGTGGAGAGGCAGTACTTCATCGGCTCCTCGCGGTCGGCGGGCCACTCGATGAGCAACCACTCTTGTGGCTGCAGTCGAGCCCGGCCGGAGTTGCCTCCAGCACGCCGAACGCGCAGGGCCGCAAAGCGACTGCTCAGAGTCTCATTGGTGCCCTCGCGCCAACTTATCGTCTGGAAGGCGGTGCCCAGCAGCGATGGGGCCAGCGCCTTGACGCTCATCGGTTGACGTCGGGACGTGCGCCGCGGCATCACCGGCGGTCGGCCTTTGCCGCTGTACAACTTGGGCGGCAGGGCTCGACACCCGGCGGCCAGACCACTACCGCCGACGTGATGCCCACCACGTATGGCAGCCCGAGCTCGCTCAGTCGTTGGCGAAATGCGATGTCCACTCCGTAGCCGGCACCGGTCAACACACAGTGGCGTGGAGCGCCATGCGCCAATAGCGCCTCCAACTGCTGTAGCGCGATCCAAGGTTTGGTGGCGAACAGACGTTCTCAGGTACCCCAGCCTTTCGGCAGCGCTCATCGTCATCGGCCCACTCATGTGGCAAGTACAGTCGCCAGGCCACAGGCAGGCTGCCTTGCCCTCAGCCCCGCTCGACGGTCCGCATGTACCAGCCCCTCAGCGAAGTGATCCAGGTATTGCTCGAAATTGGCCGTCGCCTTGTGGCAACTGGTCGAGCGAAGTCTCGGCATCCAACTCCGCCAGTGCTTCAGCTACTGCATTGGAAAACTGTGCGCCGCTTAGCTTTTCCTCCAGGAGCTTATCCACCGCACGGGCGAGCCGCTGAACCGTGCGCTCTTCGAAAAGAACACGCAGCGGAAGCTCAGCATGAAGGGTTTTGCGCAGCCGTGCCAGCAGCATCAACGCCTGAAAGGAACGGCCACCCAGCATGAAGAAGTCGTCGTCGCGGCCGATGTGTTCGCGTGCCAGCACATCTTCGAACAACCCAGCCACTGTGCGTTCCGTGTCCGATTCTGGCGCGACATAGATGGCTTGCATCTCCTGGCTCACACCGTCCAGCGATGACAGCGCCTTGCGGTCGATCTTGCCGCTGCTGGACAGGGGCAGCGCGTCGAGCACCCCGATGCGTTGCGGCCAGATCGTGCCGGGCATTGCTCTCGCTCCAGAATGAGCGCGGAGGTGCCGTTGGCAATGATCTCGTGCATGCACCAGACCAAGAGCTTGCGCTGGTCCCAGGTGCGCAGCACTTCAGCACGAAACAGCGGCCCCTGCGCCAAGTCGAACGGCACGCACATGAAGCGCCGATAGTGCGCCTGCAGCGCCGCTTCGTCCTCAATGCTGCGCTAACTGACTTGCACGGGCCACGCGGGCTGCACCCGCTGCCCCTGCCCTGCACAGGAGCCACACCACCGCCCCTCCGATGAGGACCATGAAGGCGAGCCAGCCAAGCACCGCCCTACTCCCGCCCGCTGTGGATGCGTCCCGCGAGGAAGGACAGCAGGGTGTCAATGAGGACATGCAACCTCCGTGCGCAAACCATGACGCTGACGAACCGGGGCGACAGCCGGTAGTACAGCCGTGTCGCCAGCGGACCCCAGTGTCGCTTCAGCAGCCACCGGTCACGCCACTGTCGCAGTGCCTGGGAGCATGGATCCGCCGAGCCCCACAAGGCGGTGGCGATGAAGCATCGGGCGTCACCGTTTTGCGCGGACAGCGTACGCAGGGCGTCTCGATGCAGGTCGGCGTGCGCCGCAGTGCCGGACCGCGCCGACCGCCGGCTCGTCGCCGACGCTTTCTGCAGCTCGCCGCCGTAGAAGAAGGCAGCGCCGCCGGCGAGCACGAAGTTGTCGATGTCGCTGCCGTCCTGCACGATGTGGCGCATCTCGGTGATCGCCTCGTGCACGACGCGCTTGCCAGCGTCGAGGAAGGGTTCCAGCTCGAACGCCTGTCCGAGCACCTTGAGCGACTGCGTGACCACCCAGTGATCGAAGGTGCGCCAGCCGGGGTCGACGATCACGTTGCGCTCGCGCAGCATCGTGTCGCGCTGGGCATGCGGCACGGCGTAGCTGAGGAAGGCGCCCATCGGCTGCGCCATCGCCTTCACGCGCGCGACGTGCACCGACTTGCCGTCGCCGAGGTCATGCTCGCGCTGCAGCCGCTTTTCGAGCTCGGCCCGGCGCTTCTTGAACAGCGACACGGGTAGCCCAACCTGCACGCGCATCAACCGCAGTGCACCGCGCACGATCGCCAGGTACGGGTCGGTCAACACGTAGATGTCGTCAAGGTTGCGCGTCTCGTCGGTGGCCTGGGCGAGCGCCGCTTCAGCGCCAACCTCGTAGCGCACCTTGCCGACTGGAATCACCATCGTGTTGCGACGTGTGGTCCGATTGACGCCGCGGTCACGGTCCGACGATCGGCGCGATCGACGGAATGGTCTGGCAGACGATGCGGTCGCCGTCGACGCGCTCCACAAACTTGCAGTTGCGGTAGCCGACGTCGACAGCTCGAAAGATCCACGGGTCTTCTTGCATCACATACACCTCGTCAAGGGGCATCACGGTATCGGTGGGTGCCGTACTCGACGAGGCGGAACCGCTGGCCAAACGAGGCCGCTTCCGTGTCCGAACGTTCAGCCGGACACATGCCCAGCGAGCGTGGCCGAGACGCTCACGCGTCATCCGTTCGACTGAACACGCGCTGGACTGCGAAGCGGCGGCTCGCGCTGACCCTTGTCGTCGCTCAGGGGCGATGAAAGCGCTGCTCTGCCCCCGCAGGACTGCTTCAAAGTGAGGCATGCAAGAAAGGTACAAGAGAGAGGAACTCGAATTTGAGTCAAGCCGTGGTCTGCAGCCCCGTTTGCATCCGCTTCAGGGTGCGCGCGACCACCATCTGCTCGCCATGACGAACGAGAGCCGCCCGGCATGATCTGCATCACGATCGGCAACGGTTGAGGGTCGCGCATGGACTGGACGCGGCGCGACGACAGCTGGACCCGTGTGGAAGTCGCTTCGGCACCCTCGGATCGCCGACACGTGCAATCGCGGGTCATCGCTCAGTGGACCTCAGTGCCGGCGCTGCGTGGCGAGGGGCGCAAGGCAGTGCGCGGCGAGCGTGCGCTGTGGCGCCTCGAATCGCGCGGCACATCGACGCAAGTAGCTGGCGACCAGCGGCGCGCGCTGCGGCTCGCCGAACTTCACCTGCGCATGCAGTCGCGCCAGCATGGCCCCAAGCTCGATGTCCACCGCCTCGGTGACCGCATCGTCACGGCCCTCGTAGGCGCCCACCTCAGCCTTCGCGGCCATGCCGTGCGCAGCCACGTCGAGGAAGAAGCGACGGTTGGGATGGATGACGTGGTAGAGCAGCTGGGTCGCGACATAGACGCACCTGATTAGCAACCAAGCTCAGCAGGCTCACCTGGTGAGCTAGTGACAACGGAGCATCGGCCTACCGCAACAGGAGGTGAGCCATGCCAATGAACCGGGTGCAGTTTCAACAAGGGCTTTCGATGGCGGAGTTCATGGAGCGGTACGGAACCGAGGCGCAGTGCGAGGTGGCGCTGGCGGATGCCCGATGGCCAAATGGCTTCGCGTGCCCGAAGTACAGCTCGCCGGCCAGCTGCTCGTTCCGTCGGGAGGGGCGGCTGTACTGGCAGTGCACCGCGTGCGGGCACCAGTGCAGCGTCATCAGCGGAACGATTTTCGAGGCCACGAAACTGCCGCTGACGTGTTGGTTCCTGGCAATGCACAGTCAGGCCAAGAGCAACGTCTCGGCGCTCGAGCTCAAGCGCCACCTGGGCGTGTCGTATCCCACGGCCTGGTTGGTCAAGCACAAGCTGATGGAGGTGATGCGGCTGCGCGAGGACTCTCGCCGGCTCACTGGGCGGGTGGAGATCGACGATGCCTACCTCGGTGGCGAGCGCTCGGGTGGCAAAACCGGGCGCGGCTCCGAGAACAAGGTGCCGTTCATCGCCGCCGTGCAGACCGCGAACGACGGCAAGCCGGTGGTCGCTTGCTTCAAGCAAGCGCCATTTACCATGGAGTTGGTCGAGGCATTCGCGGCCAAGTCGCTCGTGCGCCCACTGACGGTGGTTTCCGACGGGCTGGGCTGCTTCACCGCAACCGGCTCGGCTGGCGTTCACGAGCGCATCGTTACCGGTGGCGGCAAGGCCAGCGTCAAGTTGCGGCAGTTCCAAGCCGTCAACACCGTGCTGAGCAACCTCAAGACAGCCATGGCCGGCACGTACCACGCCGTGAAGTTCAACAAGTACGCCCATCGCTACCTTGCCGAAGTGCAGTACCGCTTCAACCGGCGCTTTGATCTACGCTCGATCCTGCGGCGGCTCACACGCGTTGCCGCGATCACCAAACCACATACCAGGGTCTTCATTCGTGCGGCTGAGGTTGGTTGCTAATCAGGTAGACGCATGCGTCCTGAGCCGGCCCCATGACGATGATCGTGTCCTGTTCGACCCGCAGGCCCGCATCGTCGTCGCGCACTCCAAGCGCCTCACCGGACCAGACCTGGCCGAACAGCACCACATCGCACTCGTGCTCGTGCGGTCGCCGGCGGGTGGCGTGCCTTTGGCCGTCGCCAGCCGGCGCGATCTTCACGCACAGCAGGTCGTGCGCCATTGCGCGTTGCAGTGCCCAGCTCAGGCTGCGGATCGGATCACGGTTGAACATGTCGGAATCTCCTGCGCGTTCAGGCATTCACTGTGAACCGGCAGGCCCCGGAAGCAACACGGAGCCGAGCACCGTTGCGGCTCGGTGCCGCACTCCAAGAGAACGCGAAGGACTTGCGGCTCGCACGATCCGGCGGGCCCAGCGCCGCGCCGTCAACACGGAACGGCGTGCGTTTAGGGCTCGGTATCGTGGTTGCAGGGCATCGTTTCTGCCGCCATGCTTGATCCGCTGCCAAACGACCCCAAGGGTCGTCGCCCTCCCTCGTTGGAGGTGTCTCTGCCGCAAGGCAGGACCGAGCTGCCGCAGTCAGCGAAGTG
>CBINBY010000048.1:0-37265 GCA_966248995.1 uncultured Burkholderiales bacterium
CAACTTCTGCAACAAGCTCTGGAATGCCACGCGCTTCGTGCTGATGAACTGCGAGGGCCACGACTGCGGACTGGCCGAGCACGCCAAGGAGCAATGCGCCCCCGACGGCGGGTACCTGAGCTTTTCCGCCGCGGACCGTTGGATCAGCGGCGAGCTGCAGCGCGTCGAAGCCACGGTGGAAAAAGGCTTTGCCGACTACCGCCTCGACAACGTCGCCAACGCGATCTACCAGTTCGTGTGGGACGAGTACTGCGACTGGTACCTGGAAATCGCCAAGGTACAGCTGCAGACCGGCGATGCGGCGCAGCAGCGCGCCACCCGCCGCACCCTGATCCGCGTGCTCGAGACAGTGCTGCGGCTGCTGCACCCGATCACGCCTTTCATCACCGCGGAGTTGTGGGAGCGCGTGGCGCCGGTCGCGGGCCGCAAGGATCCCGCCAACGCGCATGGCATCGTCGCCGCCCCCTACCCCAGGGCGCAGATCGAGCGCATCGATGAGCAGGCCGATGCCTGGGTGGCCAAGCTCAAGGCCATGGTGACCGCGACTCGCAGCCTGCGCGGCGAGATGAACCTTTCACCGGCACAGCGCGTGCCGCTCAACGCCATCGGCGACGCGCGGTTCCTCGCCGAGGCTGCGCCCGTGCTCCAGACGCTTGCCAAGCTGTCGGAAGTGAAGCTGCTGTCGGACGAGGCGGGCTTTGCCGAGTCCTCCCGGCAGTCGCCGGTGGCCGTCGTCGGCGACGCGCGGTTCGCGCTGTTCGTCGAGATTGACGTAGAAGCCGAGCGGAACCGGCTCGACAAGGAGATCCAGCGCCTCGAAGCCGAGATCGGCAAGGCCGCGGCCAAGCTGTCCAACGAGAGCTTCGTGGCGCGGGCACCGGCCGCGGTGGTCGCTCAGGAAAAGCAGCGAATGACGGAGTTCACCGCCACGCGTGATCGCCTCAGAGACCAAATGAGACGTTTGGCTGCGTCGGCTTGAAATCGTCCGAGTCTTCGAAACCGGGTGTCAGCACCTCGTCAATGCGCCGCGCCACGGCCCAGGCAGCTCGCACCCGGGACTCGCGCGTGGTGCTCGCGAGGCGAGGGGTGATCTGCAGCGTGTCGACGCCCGCCAGGGGCCTTCCCGGATCGAGCGCTCCCGGCTCCACGCTGTCCATCCAGGCGGCGGCAACTCGCCCGCTGCGCAGCACATCGGCGAGCGCGCTCTCGTCGAAGAGCGCCGAGTGCGAGGTACTGACGATCACCTGATCGGGCTTGCAGTAAGGCAGAAAGCGTTCGCCCAGCAGGCCGTGATAGCGGGAAAAGTAATTCAGTTGCACGCACACTGCGTCCGACTCCTGGAGCAGCTCGCACAGACCCACAGGCTCTACCTGCCAGCGCTCCCACACGGGGTCGCTCGCATGGAGCGCGGGGTCGTAGCCAATCACCTCGGCGCCGAAAGCGGCCAGCAACTCAGAAAGCTTGCGCGCCGCCGGCGCCATGCCGACCAAGCCCACCACGGACGCCCCCAATTCACGGCCGAAGCGCATGCCATGGGGGCCGATCACCGGCACGCGTCGCAACAGCGACAACAGTGCGCAGATCATGAACTCCGCCTCGGCCTGCGCAGTGGCACTGCATCCGCGTACCACCTCCACGCCCGCTCGGGCGCAGGCTTCGAGATCGATGTTCTCGGCCCCCGCCGTGATGCGTCCGACTGCCTGCAACAAGGGCGCGCGGCGCAACACCTTGGCATCCAGCGCGACCGACGGCGGGATGATCAATGCACGCACGTCATGCAGTGCTCGACGAAACGCGCGCGGGTTCTGGGAAAGCTCTGGCGCGTAGCGGACAGCGTGGCGCGAGGAAATCCATCGCGACACCTCCTGCTCGACGGGTTCGACAATCAGCAAATCCATGCAAACATGGTGGCCGCCAAGTGCCCAGCGCCAGGGTGCGTCATGCAGAATCCCTCGCAATCTGAAACCACTTTGCCGCCGGAGATTGTAGTTACATGTTGATACAAAAAGCGATCTTCCCCGTGGCTGGACTGGGCACCCGTTTCCTGCCCGCGACCAAAGCCCAGCCGAAGGAAATGCTTCCTGTGGTGGACAAACCCCTGATCCAGTACGCCGTCGAGGAAGCCTATGCCGCCGGCGTGCGCGAGATGATCTTCGTGACCGGTCGGCACAAGCGACCGATCGAGGACCACTTTGACATGACGTTCGAGCTGGAAGTAGCCCTCGAACAGGCGGGCAAGCAGGAGCTGCTCGAGGTGGTACGCAGCGTTAAACCCGACGACATGGAGTGCATCTACGTGCGTCAGCCGCAGGCGCTCGGCCTGGGACATGCCGTGCTGTGCGCTCAGCGGCTGATCGGCAACAACCCGTTTGCGGTACTCCTGGCCGACGACCTGATGGTGGGCGAACCGCCCGTTCTCAAGCAGATGGTGGAACAGTTCCGGGAGTGGCGCGCGTCCATCCTTGCCGTCCAGGAAGTTCCCGCGGAACACACGCGGCGCTACGGCATTGTTGCCGGCACGCAGGTCAACGAGCGCGTCATGGACGTGAACCGCATCATCGAGAAGCCGGCGCCGGAGTCCGCACCTTCACGTCTCGGCGTGGCAGGCCGCTACATCCTCACACCGGGCGTCTTCCATGAGATCACCAATCAGCCGCGCGGCGTAGGAGGGGAAATCCAGCTCACCGACGGCATTGCGGCCCTGCTGAGACGCGAAAAGGTGTTTGCATACCGCTATGAGGGCAAGCGCTACGACTGCGGCAGCAAGGAAGGCTTTCTTGAGGCGAATGTCGAGCTGGCGCTACAGCACCCGCAGCTGGGCAAAGGCTTCCGCGAGTTCCTGAAGAACCTCGAGATCTGACCCTGCCTAACGCCGCCGCAGGTAGTGGACGAACTCCTCGCCGCCTGCGGTCTGCTCCAGCAGCTCGTTGCCCGTCTGCCGCGCGAAGGCCTGGAAGTCACGCACCGAGCCGGGATCGGTGGCCACCACCTTCAGCACTTCGCCGCTGGCCATGTCGGCCAGCGCCTTCTTGGCCTTGAGGATGGGCAGCGGGCAATTCAGCCCGCGAGTGTCGATTTCCTTGTTCGCTTCCATGCAGTACCTAATGTGAGGCGGGATGCTGCGGCAGCGCCATGAACTGCGGCGCGTGCCCCCGCGAAGTGAGCCAATCGGCCAGCGCGTAACCCGTTCCCGCAGGCCAGCAGCGTACCGTCTGCGGCGTGAAAAGGCGGTACTCGCAAAGCTCCGGGGACAGGCGGATCTCGCCGCACGCCAGCGCGTGGTAGGCGATGATGACCTGGTTCATGGGCTGGAAGTCGTAGACGCCGATGAGCTGCACGGCGTCGGCTATGAGCGCCGTCTCCTCGAGCACCTCACGCCTGATGCCCTCCACGGGCGTCTCGCCCGCTTCCATGAAGCCGGTGATGAGTCCGAAAAGCTTCCCCGACCACGAGGCGTTGCGCGCGAGCAGCAGCTGACCCTCGCGGTCGGCCAGCTCAATCACCGCGGCGAGCACCGGGGTAGGGTTGTTCCAATGCGTCCACCCGCACACCGGACAGCGCAACCTGGCCCTCAATCTCCCGTCTTCATGCGCGTCGACCATGGCCAGGAGCGCGGTGCACTGAGGGCAGTAGCGATAGCTCACGGGTCAAGCCGGAAAGACGCCGGTGGACAGGTAGCGGTCCCCGCGATCACACACCACGAACGCAATGGTCGCGTTCTCCACCTGCCGGGCAACCTGCAGCGCGACCCACAACGCGCCCGCCGATGAAATGCCCGCGAACAGGCCCTCCTCTCGCGCGAGGCGACGAGCCGTGTCCTCGGCATCCGCCTGGCTCACGTAGATCATCTCGTCAATCCAGGTCGGGTCGTAGATCTTCGGCAAATAGGCTTCGGGCCACTTGCGGATACCGGGGATGCGTGAGCCTTCGCTGGGCTGTGCCCCGATCACGCGCACGTCGCGGTTCTGCTCCTTGAGAAAGCGCGACACCCCGGTGATGGTGCCCGTCGTACCCATCGCGCTCACGAAATGAGTGATCTGTCCGTGCGTGTCACGCCAGATCTCCGGGCCCGTGGTCTCGTAGTGGATGCGCGGGTTGTCGGCGTTGGCGAACTGGTCGAGCACCCTGCCCTTGCCATCGCGCTGCATCTGCTCAGCGAGGTCACGCGCGTATTCCATGCCTCCGGAGCGCGGCGTGAGAACGAGCTCGGCACCGAAAGCCTTCATGGTCTGCGCGCGCTCGATACTCAGGTCCTCCGGCATGATCAGCACCATCCGGTAGCCACGCATCGCCGCCGCCATCGCAAGCGCAATGCCGGTATTGCCCGAGGTCGCCTCGATCAACGTATCGCCCGGCTTGATCTCGCCGCGCTCCTCGGCGCGCCGGATCATGCTGATCGCCGGGCGGTCCTTCACGGAGCCGGCAGGGTTGTTGCCTTCCAGCTTGCCGAGAATGATGTTGCCTCTCTGCTCGTTCTCGATGCCGGGCAGGCGCGCCAGGCGGACCAGGGGCGTGTTGCCGATCACGTCTTCGACGGTGGGGTAGCTGAGCTTGCGTGAGGCCATGGGCGGATTGTCGCGCAGCAGGAGACCGGGGCGGCGCTGCCGCGTGCCATAATCCAGGCCCTTCGGGCGCACCACGCCAGTCCACTGCCGGAGTGGCGAAATCGGTAGACGCAGCAGACTCAAAATCTGCCGGTGGCAACACCGTGCCGGTTCGATTCCGGCCTCCGGCACCAACAAGCATTTGCTCAGCTCCTGCGCGGGCCGATCTGCGCGCTGCGATGCTCGCCGTACAAGGAGTACGGCTGCGCTTCTCGCGCGCACCTTGGCCCACTCGCTGCGCTGATCAACGCTTGTTCATCGGGCTTCGCTGCGCTCGCCTTGGGGCATCGCTTCACCCGCCCCCCGTTGATTAGGATCGCGCGATGCCTCCCGTCCCCCCCATTACCAAGTGGCTGCTCATCATCAACGTCGCGGCGTTCTTCCTTGAAGATCTCCTGCGACTGGCCACCGGCGTATCTCTCCAGGCGTGGCTGGCGCTGTGGCCGCTGGCGAACGGATTCCTGCCCTGGCAGGTCGTGACCTACGCCTTCCTGCACGGCGACGTCATCCACCTGCTGTTCAACATGTTCGCCCTCTGGATGTTCGGCTCGGAGCTCGAAAGGCTATGGGGCGAGCAACGCTACATCCGCTTCTACGTGGCCAGTGTGCTGGCCGCGGCAGCGACGCAACTCGTGGTGACAGCGGCATCGGGCTCGCCCTTCCCCACGGTGGGAGCGTCGGGCGGCGTGTACGGTCTGCTGCTTGGCTTCGGGATGATGTTCCCCAATCGACAGATCATGCTGCTCATCCCGCCCATCCCGATGAAGGCCAAGGTCTACGTGATGATCTTCGGAGCGCTGGAGTTGTGGCTGGGCCTGCGTGTGAACGATGGCGTCGCGCACTTTGCGCACCTGGGCGGCATGCTGGGCGCGTTCCTCGTCATCCGCTATTGGCGAGGCCAGCCCCCTTTCCAGCGGCGGCGACGCTGAGCACACGGCCAGTCCTGGAATTCCCCTGAGGCGCCGGGGGCGCTGAAAAGGTTCATGCTGCAAACCTCCCGAGGCGAGGTTTCCAATGCCCAAGCGGATGTCGGCGACGCGGCCCGGTCCCTGGTGGTGGCTGCTATGGCTGACCATGGCGCTGTCGGCCGCCGGCTCCGCATCCGGAACGACATCTTCTGCCGACATCGAAGCTCGCGCGCGGATCCTGGCGCGGGCCAGTGCCACGGTCGTAGGCGTGCACTCGGTGGCCGTGGAGGATGCGCCATCCGTCGACACGCTGGGCCGCGAGCGCGAAGGTTCGGGTGTCGTGATCGACGCCGACGGACTGGTCGTCACCATCGGATATCTCATCCTCGAGGCCGATCATGTGGAGCTGGTGCTGGGCCCGGACCGCATCGTGCCGGCTCGGGTGGTGGCCTACGATCTCGCGACGGGATTCGGCCTCTTGCAGGCGCTCACCCCGCTGCGCCTGCCGCATGCCATCCTCGGCGACCCGGCATCTCTCTCGGTGAACGAACCCCTGATGATCGCCAGCGGCGGCGAGAACGGCGACGTGAGCATCGCGCGCATGGTCTCGCGCAGATCGTATTCGGGCTATTGGGAATACCACATCGAGGGCGCCCTATTCACGACGCCACCCCGCATGGACCACAGCGGCGCAGCGCTTTTCAATGGCCAAGGCGAACTCATGGGCATAGGCTCCCTGGTGGTCCTCGATGCGCTGGGCCCGCAGCATCCGCGGGTGCCGGGCAACATGTTCGTACCAGCCGATCTGCTCAAGAGCGCGTTACCCGAGTTGCGGCAGCACGGAGCCACACGCAGCAGCACGCGCGCCTGGCTGGGACTGAACTGTGTGGAACACGAGGGCGCCGTTCGAGTGGCTCGCATCACCCGCGGCAGCCCGGCCGAAGACGCCGGCCTGCAGCCGGGCGACCGCATCCTGCGTATCGACGGCGAGACCGTCCGCGACCTCGAAGGTTTCTACCGGAAGCTCTGGCGCGACGCGCCACCGGAACGCGACGTGACGCTCGACATCACGCGCGGCGAGGAGGAACAGAGCGTCAAGGTGCACTCCACGGACCGCATGAAGACGCTGCGTCGCGCCAAAGGCATCTGAGGCACCTTCATCGATGGTTCATTCGGCCCCCGCCCTCAGGCCTTCGCGGACCGTCGCGTAGCGCAACACCAGCCTCAGTTCCCGCTTGAGCCGGTCGTTCGCAAGGCGGCGCGACTCCCCCATGAAGCTCAGCAGCGTTGCGGGCAACTGCTGTTGCGCCTCTGCGCGCGACACGCGAGGCGGGCGCGGCAGGCCCTCGATATCGGCGACGAGATCGAAGTAATCGCCCATCTTCATGTCGCTGTCGTCGCATGCATGCACCACTCGCTGCGGGCGTCCCCGGACGAGGGCCGCAACACACGCACGAGCGAGGTCGTCAGCATGGATATGGTTGGTGTAGACGTCCTCGTCGGCCACGAGTACCGGCGTGCCGCGCGCCACCCGCTCGCGGGCGCCCCCTTCGCGATCCCTCGCATAGATGCCTGGGATGCGCAGCACGGTGACCCGCGTGCCGTACGCCAAGCCGTGCCGGTGCAGCTGCGCCTCGGCGTCGGCCCGCCGCCGTGCGCGATCGGTGCCGGGCGCGATGCGCCGGGTCTCGCCGAAGCGCTCGCCCCCGCAGTCGCCGTAGACGCCGGTGGTGCTCCCATACACGATGCGCCGCACGCCGCTGCGGCGTGCCAGCGCGTGCAGCAGGTGGGCAGTGCGCGGGTCACCAGAGCTGTCGGACGGCGGGGGCGCCAGATGCAGCACGGCATCCGCGAGGCCCGTCAGCCGCGTCAGCGTCGCGGGCACGTCGAGGTTACCCAGGAGCGGCACGGCTCCGGCCGCGCGGATGGCCGCGGCGCGCTCCGCCCCGGTTGTCAGCGCGATCACCTTCCAGCGGCGCCCCAGCAGCTTCACCACGCGCAACCCGATGTCGCCGCAGCCAATGATGAGCAGGCGCGGACGTTTGAAGCGGGAGGCAAGGGTGGGCATGGCGGGCCGGGGCAAAATTGCGGGGCCAGTTTACGAGGAGCCCGAACGCCATGACCTTCACCGTGACCGTGCAGCCGAGCGGCAGCAGCTTCACCGTCGAACGCGACGAGCCGATCCTGCAGGCGGCCATCCGGCAGGGTGTCGGTCTGCCTTACGGTTGCAAGGACGGCGCGTGCGGCTCGTGCAAGAGTCGCCTGCTGGAAGGCCGGGTGATTCACGGCGCGCACCAGCACAGAGCGCTGAGCGTCGAGGAGGAAGACGCCGGCTATACCCTCACCTGCTGCGCCGCCGCGCAGACCGACGTGGTGATCGAGGCGCGCACCGTCCCCGGCGCGGGTGAGTTTCAGGTGCGCAAGATGCCCTGCCGCGTGATGTCGATCCAGAAGCCCGCACCCGACGTCGCAGTGGTTCTGCTGCAGTTGCCCGCCAACGACCCGCTGCGTTATCACGCCGGGCAGTACATGGAGTTCATTCTCCGCGAGGGCTCGCGGCGCAGCTACTCCATGGCCAACGCGCCGCACACGCAGGGTGACAAGCCCTACATCGAGCTGCATATCCGCCATATGCCCGGCGGCAAGTTCACCGATCCGCTGTTCAGCACCGTGAAGGAGAAGGACATCCTGCGCATGGAAGCGCCTTTCGGCAGTTTCTTCTTGCGCGAGGACTCCGACAAACCCATCGTGCTGCTCGCCTCGGGCACAGGCTTCGCGCCCATCAAGGCCGTCGTCGAGCACATGCAGTACAAGGGCATGACGCGCCCCGCGGTGCTCTACTGGGGCTGCCGCAGCCGAGCGGACCTGTACATGCACGACTGGGCCTTGCAGGCGGCCCAGCAAATACCCCACCTCACCTACGTGCCGGTGCTGTCAGAGCCCAAGCCTGAAGACAACTGGACTGGGCGCACGGGCTTCGTGCACCGCGCAGTGATGGAAGACCTGCCCGATCTCTCCGGCCACCAGGTCTATGCCTGCGGTGCGCCCGTCATGGTGGAATCGGCCCAGCGCGATTTCGTCGCGCAGTGCGGCCTGCCGGAGGCGGAGTTCCTCGCGGACGCATTCACCTCCGAGGCGGACAAGCACGGAGATTGAGCCCCGGCGGGCTGCCCCGGCCTGCCTGCCCTTCACTCACCAAGATACGCGACGCGCACCTTGGGGTCGCTCAACAGGGCGTGCGCATGGCCCGACATGGTGATTTCACCCGACTCCATCACGTAGCCACGGTCGGCCAGCTCGAGCGCGCGGCTGGCGTTCTGCTCGACGAGCAGCACGGTGGTGCCGCGCGCGTGGATGTCGTTCACCACCTCGAAAATCTTTTCCACCATGATGGGCGACAGCCCCATTGAGGGCTCATCCATCAGCAGCAACTTGGGCCGCGCCATGAGCGCGCGGCCGATGGCCAGCATCTGCTGCTCGCCGCCGGAAAGGGTGCCTGCCAGCTGCTGCCTGCGTTCCTTCAGCCGTGGAAACAGCGCGTAGACCTTCTCGACGTCATCGGCGATCTCGGCATCGCTGCGCACGAAGGCGCCCATCTGCAGGTTCTCGGTGATGGTCATGCGGGTGAAGGTGCCGCGGCCCTCGGGCACCATCACCAGGCCCTGCCTGACCAGCTCCCATGCACCCCGCCCCCTGACGGACCGGCCAAGGTACTGGATATCGCCGGCGGCGGCCTGCTGCAGGCCGGTCACCGACTTCAGCGTGGTCGTCTTGCCCGCACCGTTGGCGCCGATGAGGCTGACCAGCTCACCCTCGTTCACCTCGAACGAAATGCCCTTGACCGCCTGGATGCCGCCGTACGCGACCTTCAGGCCCGTGACCTTCAGCAGTGTCTTCGCCATGTGTGCTCCGCGACCTCAATGCGCCTTCTGGCCGGTGCCTAGGTAGGCCTCGATCACCTTCTCGTCGCGCTGCACGTCATAAGGCGTCCCTTCGGCGATCGGCTTGCCGTAGTCGAGCACCGTCACCCGGTCGCACAGGCCCATCACCAGCTTAACGTCGTGCTCGATGAGCAGGATGGTTCGCCCGTCCTTTCGGATGCGGTCGATCAGCTCGCGCAGCACCCCCTTCTCGGTGGCGTTCATGCCGGCGGCGGGCTCGTCGAGCGCAATGAGCTGAGGATCCGTCGCGAGCGCACGGGCAATCTCGAGCCGGCGCTGGTCACCGTAGCTCAGCGTGCGCGCCTTGAAATCGGCATAGCGGGCGATGCCCACGTACTCCAGGAGCTGGCGCGAGCGCGACTCGATCTCGGCTTCCTCCCGCCTGAAGCCCGGCGTACGCAACACCGCACCCACCAGGCCGGAATGCGTGCGCACGTGACGGCCGACCATCACGTTCTCCAGCGCCGTCATCTCAGCGAAGAGGCGGATGTTCTGGAACGTGCGCGCGATGCCGGCCTTGGCGACCTCGTGCACCGCGGTGGGCTTGTACGGCCACCCGCCCAGCTCGAAACTGCCGGAATCGGGTGTGTACAGGCCGGTCAGCACGTTGAAGAAGGTCGTCTTGCCCGCACCGTTGGGACCGATGAGCCCATAGACCTGGCCACGCTCGATGGTGACGCCCACGTCGGAAAGAGCCTGCAGCCCCCCGAAGCGTTTGGAGACGGCGCTGACGCGAAGAATGATGTCGCTCATCGCTGCGCCCTCACTTGACCGGTACGGGGGTCGGCGTGGTGGTCACGGCGCCTACCTTGCCGTGTTCGGGAGAGGGCCACAGGCCACGCGGACGCGCGAGCATGATGGCGATCATGGCCACCGCGATCAGCAGCTGGCGCAGGATGGCGGCATCGAGGCGTCCTTCGGTCATCTGCTGCAGATCACCGGCGACGTAGCGCAGCACCTCGGGCAGCGCGGCCAGCAGCAGTGAGCCCAGGATCACGCCAGGCAGGTGCCCCAAGCCACCCAGGACGACCATGGCCACGACCATGATCGATTCCTGCAGCGCAAACGATTCCGGCGAGATGAAGCTCTGGAAGGCCGCGAACATCGTGCCCGACACGCCGCCGAAAGTGGCCCCCATGCCGAAGGCCAGCAGCTTCATGTTGCGGGTGTTGATGCCCATGGCCTTTGCGGCGATTTCGTCCTCGCGAATCGCCATCCAGGCGCGGCCGATGCGAGAGCGCTCCAGCCTCCAGCAGATGGCCACGCTGCCGATGACCAGCGCGAGGAACAGGTAGTAGTACAGAGTCACCTGCGGCAGTGTGAAGTCGAAGATTTCCACGGGACGCCCGAGGGTCAGCTTGCCCAGGTGCATTGGATCGATCTGGCTGATGCCCTTGGGACCGTTGGTGATGTTGACCGGCGCATCCAGGTTGTTCACAAACACCCGGATGATCTCTCCGAAGCCCAGTGTCACGATGGCCAGGTAGTCGCCGCGCAGCTTGAGCACGGGCATGCCCAGCAGCACCCCCGCGATGGCCGCCAGCCCGGCCGCCAGCGGGATGGCGATGATGATGGGCGTGTGCAGGCCGTTGGGGAACATGGCCTGGATGGCGGGGAAGGTCTCAGTCAGGTGCGGCGAGGACAGTAGCGCGAACAGGTACGCACCCACCGCATAGAACGCGATGTAGCCCAGGTCGAGCAGGCCGGCGTAGCCGACCACGATGTTCAACCCGAGCGCGAGCAGCACGTACAGCAGGGCCACATCGATGATGCGCACCCAGGCATTGCCGAACTGCTGCGCCACCAGCGGCGTGAGCAGGAGCAGCAGACCGGCGACCAGGAAAACGACGAGCTTGTTGTTCGTCATGGGCAGTTCCTCCGGTCAGGCGCGATCGGCCACGCGCTCGCCGAGCAGGCCCTGCGGGCGCAGCGTGAGCACGAGGATGAGCACGATGAAGGCAAAAATGTCCTGGTAGTGGCTGCCCAGCACGCCGCCTGTCACGACACCGATATAGCCGGCGCCCAGCGACTCGATCAGCCCCAGCAGCACGCCGCCCAGCATGGCGCCCGCGAGGTTGCCGATGCCGCCGAATACTGCCGCCGTGAAGGCCTTGAGGCCGGGCAGAAAACCCATGGTGTGCTGCACCGAGCCGTAGTTGGCCGCATACATCACGCCGGCCAGCGCCGCCAGCGCGGCGCCGATGATGAAGGTGGCGGAGATCACCATGTCGGGCTTCACTCCCATGAGACCCGCCACGCGCGGGTTCTCCGCGGTGGCCCGCATGGCGCGGCCGAGCTTGGTCTTGTTGACGAGGTACATGAGGCCCGCGAGCGTGCAGGCCGTGACGACGAGGATCGCGATCTGCGTGGTGTTGATCACCGCTTCGCCGATGAAGAAGGGCTCGCTGGGCAGCAGGATCGGGTAGGGCTTGTAGTTGGGCTTCCAGATGATCATGGCCAGCGTCTGCAGCAGCAGGCTCATGCCCATGGCAGTGATCAGCGGCGCCAGGCGCGGCGCGTTGCGCAGGGGCCGGTAGGCGATCTTCTCGATGGAGAAGTTGAGGACGGCACACACCACCATGGCGGCCAGCAGCGACAGCAGGAGCAGGAGCCAGTCGGGCATCGCGCCACGCAGCGTGGTGACGACCGTCCAGCTGGTCAGCGCACCGACCATCAGAACCTCGCCGTGCGCGAAGTTGATGAGGTTGATGATCCCGTAGACCATCGTGTAGCCGAGCGCGACGAGCGCATACACGCTGCCCAGCACCAGCCCGTTGATGATCTGTTGGATGAAGATGTCCATGGGGTCTCCTGGTGATGTCATGCGGCGCCGCGTGCGCGCATGACGGCCGGTGCCATATCGTCCTCGGGCAGCCGGACTTGCGCCATCAGCAAAAAGCCCGCCGCAAGGGGTTTGGCGGCGGGCCGGAACTCATGGAGGCGACGTCGAGCGGGCGCGATTCTATGGGCTGCGCCAAGGGACACCATGCGGAGTTCCTCTACACCCCATCGAACTCCCCCGCCCCACGGCCTGGGCTCCTCCTTTTCGCCTCTTCGTTGAGCCGGCGCAATTCGTCGAGTCGTTCGCCGATGCGGATCTCCAGCCCCCGGGCCACGGGCCGGTAGAACACGCGGCCTTCCATGTCGTCGGGCCAGTAGCGTTCGCCTGCCGCGAAGGCGCCCGCTTCGTCGTGTGCGTAGCGATAGCCCTTGCCGTAGTCCAGCCCCTTCATGAGGCGCGTGGGTGCGTTGCGCAACCGCAGGGGCACGGGCCGGGTACCGTCCTGCGCCACGAAGGCCCGCACGGCGTTGAAGGCGGCGTAGACGGCGTTCGACTTGGGTGCCACGGCCAGATAGACCACCGCCTCGGCCAGCGCGAGTTCGCCCTCGGGCGACCCCAGGCGCTCGTAGGTCTCGGCCGCATCGAGGGCCAGCCGCAAGGCTCTCGGATCGGCCAGGCCAATGTCCTCGCTGGCCATGCGCACCAGGCGCCGCGCTGCGTAGCGCGGGTCCACCCCGCCATCGAGCATTCGCACAAACCAGTACAGCGCGGCATCGGGATCTGAGCCCCGCACCGCCTTGTGCAACGCCGAGATCGTGTCGTAGAACTGATCGCCACCCTTGTCGTAGCGACGCAGCTGCTCGCCGAGCGACTTCTCCAGCAGCGGCTCGTCGATCTCATCAACCGCCCCAGCCATGGACACCAGGTTCTCGTACGCGTTGAGCAACCTGCGGGCATCGCCGTCGGCATAGCCGACCAGCCGGGTGACGGCCGCTGCGGACAGCGGAGGCGCGCTCAGGAGCTCCCGAGCGCGCTCCAGCAGCTGCTGCAGATCCTCATCGGTGAGACTCTTGAGCACATGGACCGTGGCGCGCGACAGCAGCGCCGAGTTGACCTCGAACGACGGGTTCTCGGTCGTCGCACCGATGAAAGTGAACAGCCCCGACTCCACATGCGGCAGAAAGGCATCCTGCTGGGCCTTGTTGAAGCGGTGCACCTCGTCCACGAAGACCGCCGTGCGCCGGCCCGCGGCTCGCACGCTTTGCGCACGCTCCACCGCATCGCGGATGTCCTTCACGCCGCCCAGTACCGCGGAGATGGGAATGAACTGGGCGTCGAAGGCGTCGGCCATCAACCGCGCCAACGTGGTCTTGCCCACGCCCGGCGGCCCCCACAGGATCATCGAATGCAGCCGGCCCGACTCGAAGGCCGCGCGCAGGGGCTTGCCCTGGCCCAGCAGATGCGGCTGGCCGATCACCTCGGCCAGCGTCTTGGGCCTCAGGCGTTCGGCCAGCGGTGGCTGCGTGCTGTCATCCAGCGGCAGAGGGAGGTTGCCCATCCGGGCATTGTCGCAGCCGGGCGACGACCCGGTCCGGCGCAAGGGCCGCTACTGCTCGATCACGTCCATCCCCGCTGGAGGCGTGTAGCGGAAGCGCTCCGGCGGGATCGGCACGTTGGCAGCGAACTGCGAGAACTGCAGCAGCGAGCGCTGGCCGAAGTGGTCCGCGATCTCGATGGCCGCGAGGTCGCGGCCCCGGAATCCGATGCGCACCGCGCGGAAAGTGCTGTCCTCGGCCTTGGGCGTGGCCTGCACCCATTCCAGCCCGTCCCGCAACGGCTCGGCGGTCAGCGTGAAATCCTTGTCCAGCGAGCCTCCCGCGAGGATGGCGGCCGGCGTGGCGCCCAAAGCCTGTGTGAGCCGCCGCGACGTCACCTGATTCAGCTCGACGTCGTGCACCCACACCTTCCGGCCGTCGGCCACGATCAGCTGTTCAAACGGCTTCTCGTAGACAAAACGGAAACGGTTGGGTCGCAGGAATTCGAAGCTGCCGGTGGAGGTCTTCTTCTTCGCGCCGTCAGGCGACACCACGGTCTGAGTGAACGCGGCGCGCCCACTCTTCACATCCGATACGAAGTCTTTCAACGTGGCCACCGCATCCGCACGGGCAGCGAAGGAGGCAGCGACGAGGACGGCGGCGGCGAGAAGTCGGCTCATTCCTGGCGGGCTGGAACGATGAGGTCCCGGTTGCCGTTGGTGGACATGGCCGATACGAGCCCCGATTTCTCCATTTGTTCCAGCAACCGCGCTGCGCGGTTGTAGCCAATGCGCAAGTGCCGCTGCACCAGCGAGATGGACGCGCGCCGGTGCTGCAGCACGATCGCCACCGCCTGGTCGTACATCGGGTCGCTCTCACCGTTGCCGCCCCCGGGCATGTCAGAGGTGAGGATGTCGCCGCCCTCACCCTCCAGCGTACCGCCTTCGAGAATGCCCTCGACATAGTTCGGCTCGCCCTGGCTCTTCAGGTACTCCACCACGCGGTGCACTTCGTCATCGCTGACGAAGGCGCCGTGCACGCGCACCGGCAGGCCACCGCCGGGCGTGAGGTAGAGCATGTCGCCCTGACCCAGCAACGCCTCGGCGCCCATCTGGTCGAGGATCGTGCGCGAATCGATCTTGCTCGATACCTGGAACGACAGGCGCGTCGGAATGTTGGCCTTGATCAGGCCGGTAATGACATCCACGCTCGGCCGCTGCGTGGCAAGGATGAGGTGGATGCCCGCCGCGCGCGCCTTCTGCGCCAGGCGGGCAATCAGTTCCTCGATCTTCTTGCCGACCACCATCATCAGGTCGGCCAGTTCGTCGATCACCACCACCACGAACGGCAAACGCTCCAGCGGCTCGGGCTGCTCGGGCGTGAGACTGAAGGGGTTGGGTATCGACTGGCCCTTCTCGGCGGCCTCGGCGATCTTCTTGTTGTAGCCCGAGAGGTTGCGCACGCCCATCTTGCTCATGAGCTTGTAGCGACGCTCCATCTCGGCCACGCACCAGTTGAGCGCGTTGGCGGCCTGCTTCATGTCGGTGACGACCGGAGCGAGCAGATGCGGTATGCCCTCGTAGACGCTCATCTCCAGCATCTTCGGGTCGATGAGGATGAGCCGGACGTCGCGCGCCTCGGCCTTGTACAGCAGCGACAGGATCATCGCGTTGATGCCCACCGACTTGCCCGAGCCCGTGGTGCCGGCCACGAGGCAATGCGGCATCTTGGCGAGATCCGCCACCATCGGCGCACCGACGATGTCCTTGCCCAGGCCCATGGTGAGCTGCGAGGTCGCGTCGTTGTAGACCTGCGAGCCCAGGATCTCTGACAAGCGGATCATCTGCCGCTTCGCGTTGGGCAGCTCCAGCGCCATGGTGGTCCGGCCGGGGATGGTCTCAACGACGCGAATGCTCACCAGGCTGAGTGACCGGGCCAGGTCCTTCGCGAGGTTGACGATCTGCGCGCCCTTCACCCCCGTAGCCGGCTCGATCTCGTAGCGCGTGATCACGGGCCCGGGCGAGGCCGCCACCACGCGCACCTCCACGCCGAAATCCTTCAGCTTTTTCTCGATCAGCCGCGAAGTCATCTCCAGCGTCTCGGGCGTCACCGTCTCGACGCGGCCCGGGGCAGCGTCCAGCAGGTCCACCTGGGGCAGCTTGGTGTCGGACAGCTCGGTGAACAGCGGCTTCTGCCGCTCCTTGACCAATCGCTCGCTCTTGGGCACCTCCACCACGGGCTTCTCGATCACGATGGGCGCGTGCTCCTCGTGCAGATGGTGCTCGACTTCGACCACCTGCTCGCGCTCGCGCTGGGCCTGCTCACCCAGGCGGATGTCTTCGGCGCGCTCGATCCGCTCCACGCGCCGCTCTCGCAGCGTGTCGAACCAGGCCCCGATGCCTTCGGCCACGCGCAGCCACGAGAAGCGAAACGCCATCGCCAGCCCCGCCACCAAGGCGGCGATCCACAACACACCGGACCCTGCGAAGCCCAGCAGCCTCATCGTCAAGGGGCCCAACGTGTAGCCCAGCACCCCGCCCGCATGCCCACCGGGCACGCGCCCCTCCCATTGATATATGCGCGTCCATTCGAGCGAGCAGCTGGCCGCGAGCAGCAGCCCCAGGCCCAGCCAGAAAATCCACCGCGGCTGGCCCTGTGCCGGGTCGGCATCACCGCGCAGCATGCGCGCCAATCCACCCAGCCATGTACGCAGGCTCACGGCCATCACCCACCACGCCGAGTAGCCGAGCACGAAGTAGGCGAGGTCGGAGAACCAGGCCCCCAATGCGCCCGCTGCGTTATGCGGCAGCACGGCGCTTCCCGAGGTGGAGAAGGCAGCGTCCGCAGGGTCGTGCGTCACCATGGCGATGAGCGCCAGCAGCCACGCCACACCACCGGCGAGCAGCAGCGACTGGGACTTCCAGCCTGAGTGCGCCGGAGCCGGGGTGTCGGCGGCGCGCTGCTTGCGCTGCCGCGTGTAGCGGCCACCCTGGGAAGAGGAGGAGGAAGAAGCCGAAGTGGCTGCGGCATCGGACCGCAGCGAACCGAGCGGAAACGTCATGCGCGGATTGTGGCCGAAGCAGCCCGCACCGCTTCGACGCGGGCCGTGACGTCAGGCTCGATGCACGACGGATCAGCTGACCAGCCGCTCCTTGATGATCACCGCCCCGTTCTCCTGGGTCTCGACCATGCCGCGCTCTTCGAGGTCCTTCATCACGCGGCTGACCATTTCGCGCGAGGCGCCGACGACCTTGGCCAGGTCCTGCCGGGACACCTTGTTGCGGATGATCTTCGTATCACCCTCGTTCTCGGCCATGTCGAGCAGCGTGCGGGCCACGCGGCCATACACATCAAGCAACGCGAGCGACTCGATCTGGCGGTCGGCATTGCGCAGGCGCTGCACCAACCCGCGCAGGATGGCGTAGGACAGGCTCGAGTTCTCGGGCAGGCAGCGCGCAAACTCCGCGCGGCCCAGAACCAGCATATCGGTCTGCACTTCGGCCCGCACGGTCGCCGAATGCGGCTCGTTGTCGATGAGGCTCATCTCGCCCACATAGTCGCCTGGCTGCAGCACTGCGAGGATGACCTCTCGACCTCGAGAATCGGCTGTCAGCACGCGGGCGCGGCCGGTCAGCAGGATGAAAAGCGCGTTCGACTTGCGGCCGTGCTCGACGATGATCTCGCCCCGCCTGAAACGCCGCTTCACGACGCTGTCGGCGATCCCCTGCGCCTGGTCGTTGGTGAGCATGGAAAACAACGGCACACGGCGGATCAGGTCGAGATTCGAAAGCATTGCCATACGGGTGAGCTCCAGTGATTTCTCGTCGCGGCCATGGAGGGCCGTGCGAAGTTAACGTTTCCTACAATCTCGCTATTGTCACCATTGGCGGCGCTGACGCCAGCGCGAAAGAACCCCATGTCAGACTGGCGCCTGCCTCAGCTCTCCGCCCACCTCCTTCCATCCCCGACATGAGCACCACTCAGCACGCGAAGGTCCTGATCCTCGGCTCAGGTCCGGCCGGCTACACCGCCGCCATCTATGCCGCCCGCGCGAATCTCCACCCCATGCTCGTCACCGGCATCGCTCAGGGCGGGCAGTTGATGACAACTACTGATGTCGACAACTGGCCGGCCGACGTGGCAGGCGTGCAGGGCCCCGAGCTGATGGAGCGCTTCCTGAAGCACGCGGAGCGGTTCCATACCAAGATGGTGTTCGACCACATCAACGAGGTAGACCTCGGCAGGCGACCGTTCACGCTGAAGGGCGACTCTGGCCTGTACACGTGCGAGGCGCTGATCGTCGCCACAGGTGCTTCGGCCAAGTACCTGGGCCTGCCCTCCGAGCAGGCATTCATGGGTCGAGGCGTCAGCGGCTGCGCCACTTGCGACGGCTTCTTCTATCGCGAGCAGGACGTTTGCGTGGTCGGAGGTGGGAACACGGCGGTCGAAGAGGCTCTGTACCTATCGAATATCGCGAGCAAGGTCCACCTGATCCACCGCCGCGACAAGTTCCGCGCCGAGCCCATCCTCGTCGACAAGCTCATGGAGAAAGTAGCGGCCGGAAAGATGCAGCTGCACTTGTGGCACACACTGGACGAAGTGTTGGGCGATACGACTGGCGTCACCGGCGTGCGCATTCGCAGCACGCAGGACGGCAGCACCACCCAACTGCGGCTCAAGGGTTGCTTCATCGCCATCGGCCATCAGCCCAACACCGACATCTTCAAGGGCCAGCTGGAGATGAAGGACGGCTACATCGTCACGCGAGGCGGCTCCGAGGGCTACGCCACGATGACCAGCGTGCCAGGCGTCTTCGCCGCAGGCGACGTGCAGGACCATGTCTACCGCCAGGCCATCACCAGCGCAGGCACAGGCTGCATGGCGGCGCTCGACGCGCAGCGCTTCCTTGATCAGTAGCCCAGGGGGCACAGCGGAATCTGGCTATAATCGCCGTCTTTTCCGGGAGGCCGCCCAAGGCCTTTGGCGCATGCCGGCGGCATGCTAGGCACCGGCTCCTGCAACGAGATTCAGATACACACGGAGTAGCGTCATGGCACGCGTCTGTCAGGTCACGGGCAAGCGCCCGATGGTGGGGAACAACGTCTCCCACGCAAACAACAAAACGAAGCGTCGCTTCCTGCCCAACTTGCAGTACCGCCGCTTCTGGCTCGAAAGCGAGAACCGCTGGATCCGGCTTCGCATCACCAACGCCGCTCTGCGCTTGATCGACAAGGTGGGCATCGACGCCGTCGTCGCCGACCTGCGCGCCAAGGGCGAACTCTGATACCCCACCCTTAGGAGCAAACCATGGCAAAAGGTGGACGCGAAAAGATCAAGCTGGAATCGTCAGCCGGCACGGGGCATTTCTACACAACCGACAAGAACAAGAAGACGACGCCCGAGAAGCTGGAGATGATGAAGTTCGATCCGAAGGCTCGCAAGCACGTGCTGTACAAGGAAACGAAGCTGAAGTAAGCCTACTTCGCTCAATCGACCCGCCCGGTGTCATCGCCCGGCGGGTTTTTTCTTTTTGGACGGCCGCTCGCTTTTCGACGGCTGCTCGCTGTTGCTCCGCTCCTGCGCCACGTATCGTCATGGCCCGATGCCATGAACACTGACCGACACCGGACTTCCAGGTCGCCTGCCTTTGACCCATTTCCGAGCCGGATGCCATGAAAAAGGCCCGCGCAACGCGGGCCTTTTTGTAGCGGTCGGATTTCTCTGTCGGTTTAGGCGCGTACTGCGCGCAGCTTAAGCGCGAAATCCTGCAGGGCGGCGATGCCGCTTTCCTCAGCCTTTTTGCACCAGGCCTGCAGATCGACCACCAGCTGGTCGGCCGATACGGTCCGCGTCCAAAGTTGGCGCAGTTCCTCGCGCATTGCCACCAGCTTGGCCAAGACGGCACTTTGAGCGCAGGCATTGGCCACGTGCGGCTTGAGATCGTGTGGGATCTTGTCCTCGTCCCGGTGAAGCCAGCGGTGGGCGAGGTGCAATTCCTTCCATCGCGCGGTGTTCTGAAGGCCCTCGGCCTTCAGGCGGGCCAACTCGGCGCCGCAAGCGCGCTTCAGCTGCTTCGCGTACTTTGCCATCACCTCATAGCGGTTAGCGATGATGGCCTCCAGTGTCTGCGTATCGGCCACCGGCTTCACGGCACCCAGCTTCAGCATCGGAACCGTCTTGCGGACCTTGGCCCAACCCAGCATCTCCAGGGCCCGGATGTAGGCCCAGCCTATGTCGAACTCGTACGGCTTCACTGAGAGCTTGGCCGAGGTCGGGTAGGTGTGATGGTTGTTGTGCAGTTCCTCGCCACCGATGAGCACGCCCCAAGGCACGACGTTGGCCGAGGCATCGGGCGCCTCGAAGTTGCGGTAGCCCCACCAATGGCCGATGCCATTGATGACGCCGGCAGCCGTGACGGGAATCCACAGCATCTGCACGGCCCATACCGTGGCGCCGATGGCGCCGAACATCAGCAGGTCCGCGATCAGCACCAAGGCCACGCCCTGCCAGCTGTAGCGGCTGTAGACGCGGCGCTCGACCCAGTCGTCTGGGGTGCCGTGGCCGTACTTCCGGATCGTTTCCTCGTTCTGTGCCTCGGCGCGGTACAGCTCCACGCCCTCGAGCAGCACCTTGCGGATGCCGTGGGTCTGCGGGCTGTGCGGATCTTCCTCGGTCTCGCACTTTGCGTGGTGCTTGCGATGGATGGCGACCCACTCCTTGGTCACCATGCCGGTGCCCAGCCAGAGCCAGAATCGGAAGAAGTGCGAGGGGATGGGACCAAGATCCAGGGCACGGTGAGCTTGCGCTCGGTGCAGGAAGATGGTGACGGAGGCGATGGTGATGTGGGTGGTGACAAGGGTGTACAGGACGATCTGCCACCACGTCATGTCCAAGAGCCCGTGGGCCAGCCAGTCGATCACTGAGTTCCAAACGGTCATGGCTCCATCCATTCCTTGCTTCTCATTGCTAGGCGAACGTCAAATTGTAGAAGAGTGCACTGCCGGAAAGCCCTATGAATGCCAGCGTGCCGTGGCAGAAGCCGCTTGGCGCGGCATGCCTAGACAGGGATCGCGGCGCCCCTAGCGGCGTTCCCAGATTGCGCCGAAAAATCCGTCAGTGTGGTGCCGGTGCGGCCACAAGCGCAGGAATTCGTCACGAACCAGCGTGTCGGGCATGCCGGCGTGCGACTGGGCGAGCGCGTGGGCGGCAGGGAGCACCTCGAACTGGTGCCCATGGGTTGCGGTGAAGGCACGCGCGATCGCCTCGTTTTCCTCTTCCAGCAGACTGCAGGTGGCATACACCAGCCGGCCGCCGGGCTTGAGCAGGCGCGCTGCGCTGGCAAGGATCGCGGCCTGCTTGTCGCGCAGCTCGGCGACTGCGCCGGGCGACTGGCGCCACTTCATGTCCGGATTGCGGCGCAGCGTGCCCAGACCCGAGCAGGGCGCGTCCACCAGCACGCGATCGATCTTGCCGATCAGCCGCTTCACGCGCTCGTCGCGCTCGTGGGCAATCTGCACCGGATACACGTTCGACAGGCCGCTGCGCGCCAGCCTGGGCTTGAGGGCGGCCAGGCGGTGGCCGGATGTGTCGAAGGCGTACAGGCGGCCCGTGTTGCGCATGGCTGCCCCCAAGGCCAGCGTCTTGCCTCCCGCACCGGCGCAGAAATCCACGACCATCTCGCCACGCCGCGCGCCGGCCAACAGTGCAAGGAGTTGGCTGCCTTCGTCCTGCACCTCCACATCGCCGTGCGTGAACACTTCGAGCTTGTTCAGCGAAGGTTTGCCCCGCACGCGCAGCCCCCAAGGGGAGTACGGCGTGGCTTCGGCCACGATGCCGGCGACCGACAGCGCGGCCTGCGTCTCCTCCCGACGGCTTTTGAGCGTATTCACGCGCAAGTCCAGTGGGGCCGGCTCGTTGAGGCTTTCCACGAGCGGCCAGAACTGATCGCCCATCGAGCTCATGAGGGGCTGCGCGAGCCAGTCCGGCAGGTTGTGGCGCAGCTTCTCCGGCAACGCAGCCAGATCCACCGCCTGCACCTGCTCGAACCAGCGCCGCTCGTCGTCTGCGAGCGCGGCACGCACGTATGCCGGGTCGCCCTGCCAGCCGAGGATGCACAGCCGCCGCTCCATGTCGCCCCGGCCTGACTGGGCCAGGTGTTGCAAGAGCAGGCGCTTGCGCAGCACGTGGTAGACCGTCTCGGCCAGGGTGTGGCGCTCGCGCGCGCCCAACGCGCGGCGCTCGCGGAAGTAGGCCGATACGACGCCATCGGCCGGTGCATCGAGGCGCAGGACCTTGCGCAGCAGTTCGGTGGCAAGCTGGAGCAGCGCTTGGGGATGCATACAGCGCTTTCAGGCCAGCAACTGGGATTCGCCGCGGACGTGGGTGACGATGTCGCCTTCCACCTGCAGCAGGTCCTCCACGATCCAGCGCACGGCACGGGGATAGAGGACGTGCTCGCGCGACAACACGCGCTCGGCGAGCGTGGCCTCGGTGTCGCCGGGCAGCACGGGGACGACCGCCTGGGCCACGATGGGCCCGTGGTCCAGGTCCGCGGTGACGAAATGCACGGTCGCACCGGCGATTTTGCAGCCCGCCTCCAGGGCTCGCCTATGCGTATGCAGACCGGTGAACGCGGGCAGCAGCGAGGGGTGGATGTTCACTAGGCGTCCCTCGAATCGCCGCACAAAGCCCGGCGTCAGGATGCGCATGAAGCCCGCCATAACCACGAGATCGGGACCGAAGCCCTCCACCACCTCGGCGAGCTCGGCATCGAACGACTCGCGATCCGGAAAGCGCGTGTGGTCGACGACCGCGGTCGGGATGCCACAGCCGGCCGCGAAGGTCAGCCCGGCCGCCTGTGGCCGGTTGCTCACGACTGCCGCGATGCGCGCAGGCCAGCCTTCGCTGGCGCAGGCACGGACGATGGCCTCCATGTTGGAGCCGCGGCCGGAGATGAGCGTCACGATGTTCTTCATGGCGGGCGGCAGTGTAGGGCCCGGCGGGGCCGCCTCCTACAATCCGCCGCTACCAGAGGCGTGAGACCACGATGAACCAGCGAGTCCTGTCCGGAATGCGCCCCACGGGCGCGCTGCACCTCGGTCACTACCACGGCGCGCTCAAGAACTGGGTGCGGTTGCAGGCCGAGTACGAGTGCTTCTACTTCGTGGCCGACTGGCACGCGCTCACCACGCACTACGAAGACCGCGAGATGATCGAGAAGAGCGTGTACGACATGCTCATCGACTGGCTCGCCGCCGGCCTCGATCCCGAGCGCTCGACCATCTTCATCCAGAGTCGGCTGCCGGAACACGCCGAACTCTTCACGCTGCTGGCCATGGGCACGCCCCTGGGCTGGCTGGAACGCGTGCCGACCTACAAGGACCAGATGGAGAAGCTCAAGGACCGCGATCTCGCGACCTACGGTTTCCTGGGCTACCCGCTGCTGCAGGCCGCCGACATCCTCATCTACAAGGCCGCGTACGTGCCGGTGGGCGAAGACCAGGCGTCGCACGTGGAGCTCACGCGCGAGCTGGCACGGCGCTTCAATCACCTCTACGGCCGCGTGCCGGGCTTCGCGCAGAAGGTGGCCGACACCCTGGCGAAGCTGCCGCGCGACGACGTGCGCTACCTGGAAAAGCAGCGGCGCGACTACCAGGAGGCGGGCAAGGCCGAAGCGCTGGCCAAGGCCGAGGCGTTGATCAGCAAGGCCGCCGCGTCGCTGGCGGGCTGGACGTCAGACGACACCGAACTGCTGATGGGCCACATCAAGGGCACGGGCAAGACCATCCTCCCCGAACCGGCGGCGCTGCACACCGAGGTCACCAAGCTGCCCGGCCTTGACGGGCAGAAGATGAGCAAGAGCTACGGCAACACCATCGCCATGCGCGAGGAGCCGGCCGAGGTCGAGCGCAAGGTCCGCCGCATGCCCACCGACCCGGCGCGCGTGCATCGCAGCGACCCGGGCAACCCCGAGCGCTGCCCGGTGTGGCAATTCCACAAGGTGTATTCCGACGAGCCGACCCAGCAGTGGGTGTGGAACGGCTGTACCACCGCCGGCATCGGCTGCCTCGATTGCAAGCAGCCGGTCATCGACGCCATCCAGAAGGAGCAGGTGCCGTGGCGCGAGCGCGCCGAAACCTACCTGAGCAATCCAAAGAAGGTGCACTGGATCGCCGAGGTGGGCACCGAGCGGGCGCGCAGCGTAGCCAAGGAAACGATGCGGGAAGTGCGCGAGGCCATGGGTCTGGTGTAC
Organism: uncultured Burkholderiales bacterium; assembly: GCA_966248995.1. Classification (GTDB taxonomy): domain Bacteria; phylum Pseudomonadota; class Gammaproteobacteria; order Burkholderiales; family Burkholderiaceae_C; genus Albitalea. The sequence continues at coordinate 24,023 of CBINBY010000048.1, forward strand.
TGAGCGCCTCCAGGGACGGGCTGCCCCCAGCCTGCCCCCTGCGGGGGACAAGGAAACCTGTGGCGGTCCGGCGTTTCCTTGTGAGGGCGACTCAGGCGCTGGCCAGGCGCTTGGCCTCGCGGATCTGCGCCTCGGCCTGCCGGCACGCCGGACCGGAAAACTCCGCCTGCAGGGCATCGAGAAAGGCCCGCGTGCGTGACGGCATGAGCCTGCGCCCGGGGAACACCGCCCACGCTTGAACGTCGGGAAGGTGCCATTCCGGCAGCACCGGCACGAGCTGCTGCTCGGCGAGATAGGGCGCAGCAAAATGGTCCGCGACGGCGGCAATGCCCATTCCCGATCGCGCGAGCCGCACGAGCATTTCCGGTGAGTTGATGGCAATCCGCCCCGGCGGAATGCCTTCCCAACGAGCCTCACCGCGTGTCAGCACCCATGAACGGGGCTCGCCGTGGCGGCCGAGCAGATGCAGCGCCTGGTGGTGTATCAGGGCCTCGGGCTCGGAAGGCGTGCCCTGCTGGCGCAGATAGGCGGGAGCGGCATACAGGCCCATGGACATCGTCGCGATGAGACGCGCCGCCAATGACGCATCGTCGGGGAGCGTTCCCATGCGCAGGGCGAGGTCGAAGTTCTCGCCGATGAGGTCCACGCGGCGCGGCGTGAGATCGAGCTGCAGGCTGATGGCCGGATGGCGGGCGATGAAGTTCGCGATCAACCGACTGAGGACGTTGCTCGCAAAGTCGCCCGGCATGGACACGCGCAGGCGGCCGCTGGGCTCGGTCTGCCTGTGCTGGCCCAGCAACTCGGCAGCCTCCACCTCTTCGGCCACTTGGCGGGCGTGCTCCAGCACGCTGTGGCCGAAGTCGGTGACCGTGAGCTTGCGGGTGGTGCGCAACAGCAGGCGCTCGCCGAGTTGGGACTCGAGCTGCGACAGCCGGCGCGAGACCGTGGACTTCGGCAGCCCCACCCGTTGGCCGGCGCGGCTGAAGCTGCCTTCGTCCACCACGCGGGCAAAGAGGATCAGGTCATTGGCTTCCACGCCCATGGTCATCCTTCATCGTCTCATCGATGGAACAGTGTGATCCAAACCGAGCTCTTCCGACAAGCAGATGGAACAACTAGATTGATTCCATCACCCACCCTTGAGGAGCCGCCATGAACATCCTTCAAATCAATTCCAGTGCCCGTTCGGAAAACTCGCAATCCTCCCGCTTGGCCGGCGCCGTCGTCGAACAGTTGCTCACGGCTCGTCCTCACGCCAAAGTGGCAGTGCGCGACCTTTCGCGCACGCCTCATCCCGCGCTCGACGAAGCCGCACTCGCCGCGCTCTTCGCGCCCGCCCCCCAAAGGACGCCGGAACAGGCCGCGCGGGTGGCGCAGGACGATGCGCTCATCGCCGAGCTCTTCGAGGCCGACGTGCTGGTCCTGGGCGTGCCGATGTACAACTTCGGCGTGCCGGGGCAATTGAAAAACTGGATCGATGCCGTGGCGCGTGCCGGCGTCACGTTTCGCTATACCGCGCAGGGACCGGAAGGCCTGGTCAAGGGCAAGAAGGCCTATGTGGCACTCACCCGCGGCGGCGTCTACCGCAACACGCCCGCCGACACGCAGGTGCCCTACCTGAAAAACTTCCTCTCCTTCATCGGCATCACGGACGTGGAGTTCATCTATGCCGAGGGCCTGGCCATGGGACCGGAAGCCGAGCGCCAAGGCCTGGCCGCGGCGCAGTCGCAGATCGCGGAGGCGGTAACGGCCTGATCACTTCGTGATGAACCGGCAGGACGAAATCATCCGGGCCGTGCAGGACTACCAGGCGGGGCCGCCTCGCCTCCTGACCTCGCCGGCGGGGAGGCGACGGGATCAGGGCTATCCTTCACGCCTTTTTGGCAGCGCCCATGGCCGGCATCCACATCACCGACATCGAGTCCGCCATCAACTGGTGGCGCGAGCGGCATCCCTCGCCCGACGGCATCACGGCCTGCGCCGAGGTGCGTGCGCTGGCCGAGGTGTACGCGCTCATGGTGTACCGCCACGAGCCGACCTGGGGCGAGGACGCCCTGCCGGAGCCTGCTCGCGACGCTTGGCTCGCCTGGTATGCGACGACACCCGACGCGCCCTGCATCGCGATCTGCTCCACGAGCCAGGGCGACGCGGTCTGCAAGGGATGCGGCCGCACCTTCGAAGAGGTGCAGCACTGGCCGGTGATGACGCCGGCAGAGAAGCGCTCGACCTGGCGCCGCATCACGATGGAAGCGACGGCCTGGCGGTTCAACCGCTACGCCGAGCGCGCACATAACGCCACCGGGGCCGATCATCCGCCGCCCGACCTCCTGGACACGTCCGGCCAGGAGAGCGCGGCTTGAGCGCTGCGGCCCGGGCGCTCTCGCGACCCGGCCGGCTGCATGATGCGCGCCGCATCGCGGCGCTCGCGTGGCCGCTGTTCCTGGGGCAGCTCGCCGTGCTGGCCTTCAACACGGTGGACACGGTGATGGTGGCGCGGCACTCGGCGGTCGACCTGGCGGCGCTGGCCGTGGGCAGCGCCGCCTACATCTCGATCTTCGTCGGCTTCATGGGCGTGGTGCTCGCCGTAGGACCGATCGCGGGCCAGCTGCACGGCGCAGGGCAGGACCACGAAGCTGGCCGGCAGCTGCACCAGGCCGCATGGCTGGCCCTGGGTCTCTCGTTCGCGGGCTGCGCGCTGCTGCTGTGGCCGGAGCCCTTCATCGCTCTCTCGCACGCCGAGGGCGAGGTGGCGGCCAAGGTGCGCGACTACCTCCTGGCCCTGGCCTTCGCGCTGCCCTCGGCGCTGGTGTTCACCGCCTTCCGAGGCTTCAACACGGCCGTGTCGCGGCCGAAGGTGGTGATGGCACTGCAGTTCGGCGCGCTGGCGCTGAAGGTGCCGTTGAACGCCCTGTTCATCTTCGGGCTCGACGGCGGTCCTCTGCACTTGCCGGCCTTCGGCGCCGCGGGCTGCGGCATCGCTACCGCGATCGTCATGGCATGCCAGCTGGCGGCAGCGTGGATGGTGTTGAGGCGCGATCCGTTCTACCGGCGCTTCGGGCTGGCGGGCGGCCATGTGTCAGGTCCCCATCGCGCAAGCCTAGCCGCCTTGCTGCGGCTGGGAATTCCCATGGGACTGGCCATCGGCATCGAGGTGAGCGGATTCACCTTCATGGCCTTCTTCATCGCCCGCCTGGGCGCCACGCCGGTGGCAGGCCACCAGATCGCGGTGAACATCATCTCGGTGCTGTTCATGATGCCGCTCGCGCTGGCCAACGCGACAAGCACCCTGGTGGCCCAGCGCATCGGCGCGGATGACCCGCACGATGCGCGCCGCATCGGCTGGCATGGGCTGCAGCTGGGCCTGCTCATCGCCGCGCTGATGGGCGGCACCGTCTACCTGGCGCGCGAGGGGCTGTTGCGGGCCTACACGCATGACGGGCCGATCGTCGCCGCGGCGATGCCGCTGCTGGCCTGGGTGATGCTCTTCCACCTGGCTGACGCAGCCCAGACGCTGGCGGCGTTCACGCTGCGCGCCTACAAGATCGCCAAGGTACCGGTCGTGATCTACGCCTCGGCGCTTTGGGGCATCGGGCTGGGCGGCGGATATGTGGTGGCGTTCGACCTCACCGGCGCCACGCCAGCCCCGCTGCAGGGCGCCCCCGGGTTCTGGGCCGCATCGACCACGGGACTGACGATCGCGGCGGTCGCGCTCTCCGGTCTCATGGCGTGGGTGCTGCGGCGGCAGTGCGCGGTTCAAGCCGTTGAGCACTAAGCCACGATGCTGAACGTGAGCCCGGCGTCCCGCATCGCGCCCACGGCTTCGAGCCCCAGGCCGGTGGACGGCGTGACGATGCCGTAGTGGGGCGCATGTCCCAGGGTTCCTCGGGCCAGCCCGACGGCCGCCGTGACGGCCATCTCGGGCGTGGATCGGTAGCCGGGGTGCCCCTGGGCTTCCATGCGGGCCTGCAGGCGCCGTCCGCTGGTAGCCATCGCATACATGTCGAACGCATACCCGCTGCCGGAGAGCACCTCTTCGCTAGGACCCTGTCCCGATCGGGGTGCCACCCATTCCACCAGCTTGCGCAGCGGCTGGCGCTCAAAGCGCAAGGGTCCGGCGAGCGCCGCGCTGAGGTTGGCCAGCGGCACCGACAGCGATGCCGCGGCCGCCCACTGCAGGGGCAGGGTCGACGACTCCGGCAGGAAGGGCACGCTGGGCACCAGGCTCTTCATGTTCAACGCCTCGGTGTAGCGGAAGTCGGAGGCGAACCAGCCCGTGTCAGCGAGCAGGGCCTGCGAGCGCAGGACCACCGGCGGGTTGATGAACGGCGCGGGCAGCGTGGGGGCGGTGACGGCCTGCACGTCCTCGTCGTAGCGCGGGGCGAGGCGGTAGGCGTTGCGCCGGGCCACCTCGCCGGCGGTGAGCGCTTCGGCGGGCAGCAGGCAGGCGGGGTTGCGCACGCAGTCGGTGGTGTCGTGCTCGAGCAGGCTGTCGAGCGACGCCAGGGTGCCGCCGCTCACCGCATCGCCGAGGCTCGTGATGCGCTTGCCCTTGTAGCTGACGACGATCTTCACCTCGCGGCAGGTCTCGCCGAAGCGCTCGTGCACCTGCTGCGCCAGCCACATGGCGCCGACGTCGAACGGCATGGATTCGTAGCCGCACGAGACGATCACCTTGACCTGGTCCCTGCGGGCCGCGCGATGGTGGCGCGAGATGAGTTGCTGGACCCAGAAGGTTTCACCGTTGATGTCGAGGTGGTGCGTGCCGCTGGCGATGCACGCCTGCACCACCGACTCGCCGTGCAAGGCGTAGGGGCCGGCGAGGTTGAGCACGACGGCGCCCTGCGCCGCCATGACCTGCAGCGACTGCAGGTTGGAGGCATCGGCGACCACGATGCCGGGCTGCTCCGACATGGGGGGCACCACCTCCGCGACCAGTGCACGCAGGCGCTCGGCGTGGCGGCCCGCCACGGCCCAGCGCAGGGGCTGCGTCGCCGCGCGATGCACCATGGCCAGCACCGCCTGCCGGCCGGTGTATCCAGTGGCGCCGAACACGATGACGTCGTAAGCCCTGTCCGCCATGGCGCTCCTCGCTCCTCCTTGGCGTCAGGCGCCCCTGACGCCGCGGCCACGTGGGCCCGTCACAGGAACTAGACCGGTGCCACCTGGCGCAACCTGGGCGCGGCCCGCATGTCCTCGGGCATCTTGAAGTCGGAGAGCGCCGCCCCGCGCATCGCATCGGGCGAGCGGGGCAGGCCGCTGCGGCTGCTGTAGTCGCGCACCGGACGCAGGGCGTGCCGGCGCTCGGCCTGCAGGGCACGTGCGCAGCCGATGTCGGCCACTGCCACGCCCGCCACGGCGGCGAGCGCCGATGCGGCGGACACGCGGCCCAGCGGCCCGGCAGTGGCCAGCGTGGCGAGATCGAGCGCGTCGCCCCCGACGCGTGCCCACATCCAGCGCCGCGGTTGGCGCGAGACGAGGATACCGATGCCCGTCGCGATCTCGCGCAGGCCGTAAGCCTGAAGCAGCGCTTCCTGTCCGCGCAGGCCGGTGACCCGCGACACGGCGCGCGGCGCGAGCAGTTCGGCCAGGCCCAGCCCGATGCTGAACCAGCCGAGGCCTTTTGCCAGCTTGCGCGCAGCGCGACCGGAGACGGTGGATTGACCTTGGCTGTACATGGCAAAGCAACTCCTCAGGGCTTGAGCACGACCTTGATGCAGCCGTCCTTCTTGTCGCGGAAGGTCGTGTACATCTGCGGACCGCGCGACAGCGGCTCGCTGTGCGTGATGACGAAGGACGGGTCGATCTGGCCCTGCTCGATGCGGCGCAGGAGGTCATCCGTCCAGCGCTTCACATGGGTCTGGCCGGTTCGCACGGTCAGACCCTTGTTCATGAGCGCACCGATCGGGATCTTGTCGTCCAGCCCAGCATAGACACCGGCAATGGAGATCACCCCGGCGGGCCGGCACGCATAAATCATCTCGCGCAGCACATGCGGCCGGTCGGTCTCCATCATCAGCGCCTGCTTGGCGCGGTCATAGGCCGAGTCGACGGAGCGGGTGGCATGCGCTTCCATGCCGACCGCGTCGATGCACTTGTGCGGCCCTTTGCCGCCGGTGAGCTGCTTCAGGCGCAGCAGCACGCTCTCCTCGTCGAAGTTGATGGTGACGGCACCGCCGGCTTGTGCCATGGACAGCCGCTCCGGTACGTTGTCGATGCATATCACCTGCTGCGCGCCCAGGAGCACCGCGCTGCGGATGCAGAACTGCCCCACCGGGCCCGCCCCCCAGATCGCCACCGTGTCGGTCGGCTCGACGTCGCACTGCACGACCGCCTGCCAGCCGGTGGGGAAGATGTCGCCGAGGAACAGCACTTGCTCATCGGTCAGGCCGTTTGGAATCTTGACAGGCGCAACGTCGGCGAACGGCACGCGCACGTACTCGGCTTGGCCGCCGGCATAGCCGCCGGTGAGGTGGGTGTAGCCGAAGAGCCCGGCCGTGGTGTGGCCGAAGGCCTTGTCTGCGAGGTCCTTGTTGCGGTTGGTCGTTTCGCACACCGACCAGTTGCCGCGCCGGCACTGCTCGCACTGGCCACAGCAGATGGTGAACGGCACCACCACGCGGTCGCCCACCTTCAGAGCCTGGTTGTCGCGCCCGACCTCGACCACCTCGCCCATGAACTCGTGGCCGATGATGTCGCCGGACTTCATGCCGAGCATGAATCCGTCGAAGAGGTGCAGGTCCGAGCCGCATATCGCACAGGTGCTGACCTTGATGACGGCATCGCGCGGGTGTTCGATCTTCGGATCGGGCACGGTCTCGTAGCGGATGTCATGCTTGCCGTGCCAGCACAGGGCTTTCATGCAGGCTCCTCGATGCAGCCAGAGCGCCCAGTGCGGCAAGCGCTGTTCCCGCGCTGCAGAAAGGAAGACTCAGGCGGCAGGCAACGCGAGCACGAAGCAGCTGCCGCCACCCTCGCGTGCTTCGCAGCGGACCCCGCCGTTGTGGCGCTCGGCGATCTGCCTGACGAGGCTGAGCCCGAGCCCCACGCCGCCGGCCGTCTCGGCATGGCCCGGCAGGCGGTAGAAGGGCTCGAAGATGCGCAGACGCTGTTCGGCCGGCACGCCGGGGCCGCGGTCGCAAACACGCAGCAGGATGCGCGTGCCGTCGATCTGCGCACTCACGCTCACATCGTCGCCGCCGTAGCGCCGGGCGTTCTCCAGCAGGTTGCGCAGCGCGCGGCGCAGCAGGCGCTCGTCGCCTTGCACCTGCAGCGAGGAGCCTTCATGCGTGGGCTCCAGCACGGCATCGACCCGTGCTGCTTCCTCGGCCGCCAGGCCCAGCAGATCCACCGGCTCGCGCTGGTCGAGCTGGCGCAGGGCGTCGAGCCGGCTGGCGAGCAGGACCTCCTCGACCAGAACATCGAGCTCGGCGATGTTGGTGTCGATCTCGCGGCGCAGCCGCTCGCGCTGCTCCGGCGGCACCTGCTCCAGCATGGACACCGCCATCTTGAGCCGCGCCAGCGGCGAGCGCAGTTCATGGCTGGCGTTGGCCAGCAGCGACTGGTGCGAGCGCACCAGCGCCTCGATGCGCGCGGCTGCCTCGTTGAAGCTGGCCGCCACCGCCGCCACCTCGTCGCGCCCGCTCACTTCCACTCGATGGTCTAGCCGGCCGGTGCCGAAGACCTCCATGCCGCGCTTGAGCGCCTGCAGTCGGCGCGTGAGGCGGCGCACCACGGGCCAGGCACCGACGGCCACGGCCACGAAGAGCAGCACGAGCAACACCACGAGGCCCATGCCACGCTGCCACCACTCAGGCACATAGGGCCAGGGCGGATGCGGGACGTAGCGGCCGTCGGCCCCGGGTCCTCCTGGCCGGTCGGCCCGTGGCCCCATGCGGCCGGGGCGCATCACCCACAGGGTGCGGCCGTCGTCGAGGCGGATGGGCAGCGCCCGGCCCGGGGTCTCCGCCTGGCGTCGCAGGAAGAGCTCGGAGGTGGCGATTCGCCGGCCCTGCGCGTCATCCAATGCAAGCGGCAGCCGCAGCCGCGTCGACCATTCGTGCACCGCCGCGCCCTGCTCGGCCGGCGCCGCCGATGCGGCGGGCAGCGAGCGCTCGATCAGGTCGCCCCAGGCGGCCATCCGGTCCGACAGCACGGTCTCGGCCCGCGTGCGCTCCTGCTCCAGCCGGTGCTGGAACAACCACGCGGAGCCGAAGGCGAACAGCGCCAGCACCGCGACCACGGTGAGGTAGATGCGCAGGGTCAGCGTATGCATGGCGCGCCCTCGGCCGCGATGTCGTGCCGCCCCGCCCCGCCCCCGCGCCTCATGCGTCCGCGTCCTGCTTCTTGGCGAAGACGTAGCCTGCGCCGCGCACCGTGAGCACGCGCCGCGGGGTCTTGGGGTCGTCTTCGATCACGGCGCGGATGCGCGAGATGTGCACGTCGATGGAGCGGTCGAAGGCCTCGAGGGGATGGCCCTTGAGCGCGTCCATGATCTGGTCGCGGGAGAGCACGCGGCCGGGGTGCTGGGCCAGCACGACAAGCAGGTCGAACTGGTGGCTGGTGAGTTCGCAGGGCTTGCCGTCCAGGCGCGCCACGCGCTCGCCGAGATCGATCTCCAGCCGGCCGAATCGCAGCATTTCGTCTTCGTGCGTCGCAGGCGCGGCGCGGCGCAGCAACGCCTTCACCCGCGCCAGCAGCTCGCGCGGTTCGAAGGGCTTGGGCAGATAGTCGTCGGCGCCGAGCTCCAGGCCCACGATGCGGTCCAGCGGCTCGCCGCGTGCCGTGAGCATGAGCAGCGGCAGATGGCGCGTGCGAGGGTTCGCGCGCAGCTCCCGGGTGAGGTCCAGCCCGTCGCCATCGGGCAGCATGAGATCGAGCACCAGCGCCTCGTAGGGCTGAGCCGAAAGTCGCTCACGGCCTGCAGCCAGGCTGCCCACCGCGTCCACCTCGAAACCACCGGTGCGCAGGTAGTCGCCCACCATGGCGGAAAGCCGGGCGTCGTCGTCGATCAGGAGCAGGCGGGGCATGGCGGGAGGAAGTTCTCGATGGCCGTTGAGGAGTCGCGATGGTGCCGCAAGCGGGTGAAGGCCGTGGCAGCGCGGTGTGAAGAAACGTGAAGCGGAAGAGGCCTCACGACGTGGAAGGCGCCGGGGCCGGCCCGGCGGCTTCGGTGCGGAAGCTCACCTCCGCGTCCAGCCCCGAGGGCTGTCGGTTGCTCAGCGTCAGCCGCGCGCCCAGCGCATCGCAAATGCTGCGGCAGATCGCCAGGCCCAGCCCGCTGCCCTCGGTGGGATGGCCGGTGTGGAACGGCTCGAACAGCCGCTCGGCAACCCCGGAGGCGATGCCCGGGCCGCTGTCGGAAATGCGCAGCACGGCCGCATCGCCTTCGAGGCCCACGTACACCAGGAGCCGGCCGCCGGGAGGCGTCTCGCGCACGGCGTTGGCCAGGAGGTTGCGCGAGAGCTCGCGCAGCATCCAGTCGTGCGCCAGGACCTGCACGGGCGTGGCGTCCATCTCGAAGTCGAGCCCCTTGGTCGCGATGAGCGGCGACAGGTCGAGCGCCACCTGGCTCACCGCGTCGGCCAGTGGCAGGGGCACGAGCGGCCCCTGGGCATGCACCTGCTCCACCTTCGCAAGCGCGAGCATCTGGTTGGCGAGCTGCGTGGCACGCTCCACGGTGACCGTCATCTCCTGCAACGCCTGCTCTGGCGGCAGGTCACCGCGACTCGCCGACTGCAGCTGGGTCTTCAGCACGGCCAGCGGGGTGCGCAACTGATGCGATGCATCGCGCACGAAGCGCTTCTGGTGCTCCAGCAGGCGTTGGAGCCGGGCCATGAGTTGATTGGTGGCGTCCATCAGCGGCCACAGTTCGCGCGGCGCATCGGGCGCTTCGATGGGAGCCAAATGTCCCTCGGGGCGGGCGGCCAGTTGCTCGGACAGCCGTAGCACCGGCTGCGTGGCGCGCCGCACCACCCACACCACCACCAGCGCGATCACGCCGACCAGCGCGAGCTGGTGCCACAGCGTATCGACCAGGATCTGGCGCGCGAGCTGCTCGCGCAGCTCCAGCGTCTCGGCCACCTGGATCGTGGCGATGCCCTGCCCCGCCTGCCCGGCCACCGGCTGCAGCAGCACCGCCACGCGCACCCGGGTGCCGCGATAGCGCTCGTCGTAGAAGTCGACGAGCGCCGCATAAGGCCCCTGAACCGGCAAGCGTCCGCGCCAGGACGGCAGGTCCTCGAAGCCCGAAACCATCTCGCCGGCAAAGCCGGTCACCTTGTAGAACATTCGGCTGCGGTTGTCGGCCTCGAAGGCTTCCAGCGCCGAGTACGGCACCGTGGCCGTGAGCCGGGCCCGATCGCCCGAGCTCGTAACAGTGAGCAGCTCGCCGATGGACTTGGCCGAGGCGAGCAGCGTGCGGTCGTACGCGGTGTCCGCCGCGCTCAACGCCTGCCGGTACAGGCTCACGGTGTTGACCGCCACGATTGCCAGCACCGGCGCGAGGATGCCCACCATCAGCTGGCGGCGCAGGGAACGCGTATGCGCGGCCGAGCGCCGAACTGGGGACACGGCAGTGGGGACTTGCGGGTTCTCGACCGCCACGCGCTCGCCATGGCCCGGGAGCGCGGCGCTCATGCTTGCGCCTTCAGCAGGTAGCCCAGCCCGCGCAGCGTGACGAGCTGTGCCCCGGTGTCGGCCAGACGCTTGCGCAGCCGATAGACCACCACCTCGATGGCCTCGTAATGCACGTCGTGCTCACCGGGGAAGACGAGGTCGAACAGGCGCTCCTTCGACACCGCATGTCCCGGCCGCGCGAGCAGCGCACGCAGCAGTGCCGCCTCGCGGGGCGCCAGCTCCATGGGCTCACCACGGTGGTAGATCGCCCCGCTCTCGACGTCGCAGTGCAAACCGCAGAACGGCTGCACGCCGCTCGCCACGGCATCGGCCGTCGCGCTCGCCGGGCGCCGACCGAGAGCGCGGATGCGCGCCTCCAGTTCATCCAGGTCGAAGGGCTTGGCCAGGTAGTCGTCGGCCCCCGTGTTCAGGCCCAGCACCCGATCGCCCACCGTGCCTCGGGCCGTGAGGATGAGCACCGGCGTGTCGAGATGCTGCGAGCGCGCCTGCTCCAGCACGATGAGGCCATCCATGCCGGGCAGGCTCAGGTCGAGCACCACCACGTCGGGCACGGCCGCCCGCCAGCGTTCCAGCGCCCGGGCGCCATCGCCGCACGCCGCCACCTGCATGCCGCGCCGCTCCAGCGCACGCACCAGCGTAGCCTGCATGCCGGGGTCGTCTTCGACCAGCAGCAGCTTCATGAGCCGGACATTAGCATTTGCCCCTAGGAGTCGGACAGCGGAGTGACAGCCAGGGCCCGGAAGATGGCCCGGTCGTCAATCCACCAAGGAGACATGCGATGCGTCGCGACACCTTCCTCAAGTCCCTGGCCGCACTCGCCGCCGCGGGCAGCTTGCCGCTGGACGTGCTGGCCGCCGGCGCGAACTACAAGATGATGATCCCGGCCAACCCCGGTGGCGGCTGGGACACCACCGGCCGCGCGCTGGGCAAGGCCATGCAGGAGGCGGGCGTGGCCTCCTCGGTCACCTACGACAACAAGGGCGGCGCGGCCGGGGCCATCGGCCTGGCGCAGTTCGTGAATGCGAGCAAGGGCGACCCCCATGCGCTCATGGTGATGGGCGCAGTGATGCTGGGCGGCATCATCACCGGCAAGCCGCCGGTGAGCCTGACGCAGGCCACCCCCATCGCGCGCCTCACCACCGAATACAACGTGTTCGTGCTGCCCGCCAACTCGCAGTTCAAGAGCATGTCCGAGGTGGTGGCGCAGATGAAGAAAGACCCGGGCAGCGTCAAGTGGGGCGGCGGCTCGCGCGGCTCCACCGAGCACATCGCGGCGGCCATGATCGCGCGCGAGGTCGGGGTCGATCCGGCCAAGATCAACTACGTGCCGTTCCGCGGGGGCGGCGAGGCCACGGCGGCCATCCTCGGCGGCAACGTCACGGTGGGTGGCAGCGGCTACAGCGAGTTCGCGCAGTACGTCGAAAGCGGCAAGATGAAGGCCATCGCCGTCACCTCCGGCTCGCGCATCAAGGGCATCAACGTGCCCACGCTGAAGGAACAGGGCATCAACGTCGAGATCGGCAACTGGCGCGGCGTGTACGGCGCGCCAGGCATCACCGCCGAGCAGCGCAAGGAGCTGACCGACGCCATCCTGAAGGCCTTGAAGAGCAAGTCATGGCAGGAGTCGCTCGAGAAGAACGGCTGGACACCTGCCGTCATGGCGGGCAAGGAGTTCGAGGAATTCGTGGACCGCGAGTTCGCCAGCCTGCGCGCCACCATGGTCAAGGCCGGGATGGTCTGACCGGTCGGCCCGCCCTTGCGGCGGGCCTCGTCCCTGGGTGGGGGACGCAACGGTCCTACACCCTCAACCGCACTTCCGGAAAGGACCGGCTGCCATGTCGACGTCTTCCACAGCGGCGCTTCGTCAAACCCTGATCGGCATCGGTGCCGTCGTCGTCGCCGCGGCGATGGCCTACGGCGCCACGGCCATCCCCTCGGCCGCCGGCTATGCCGGCGTCGGCCCGAACTTCCTGCCCTGGCTGGTGTCCGTGGCGCTGCTGGTCTGCGGCGTCTGGCTGGTGTGGGAAGCGCGAACCGGCGGCTTTCGCGCGATGGAGGAGCCCTCGGGCGCCGAGCACGGCGACTGGCGTGCCTTCGCCTGGGTCTCCGCGGGCGTGCTGGCCAATGCCGCGCTCATCACCATCATCGGCTTCGTGCTGAGCTGCGCGTTGTGCTTCACGCTGGCGGTGCGCGGTTTGCGCATGTCCGAGGGCCGGCCCGGCGGCGGAGCGCGGCAGACCGCGATCGATGTGACCACCGGACTCGTCATCGCCGCACCCGCGTTCTGGCTGTTCACCAAGGTGCTTTCCATCACGCTGCCCGGCCTGACGGGCAGCGGCTGGCTGTAGGAGGCAAGCCGTGGAACTCTGGACCCATCTCATGGGTGGCTTCGCCACCGCCGCCACACCGATCAATCTGCTTTGGGCCTTCCTCGGCTGCGCGCTCGGCACGGCCATCGGCGTGCTGCCGGGCCTGGGGCCGGCCGTCACGGTGGCGATGCTGCTGCCCATCACGGCCCAAGTGGAGCCGACCGCGTCGATGATCTTCTTCGCGGGCATCTACTACGGCGCGATGTACGGCGGCTCCACCACCTCCATCCTGCTCAACA
>CBINBY010000049.1:0-36606 GCA_966248995.1 uncultured Burkholderiales bacterium
CGCTGGTGTTGGCGAGCAGGAAGCGCAGCGTGTTGCGGATGCGGCGGTAGGCGTCGACTACGCGGGCGAGGATGCGGTCGTCGCCCGCGATGTCGCCGGAGTAGTCGCTCGCGGCCACCCACAGGCGGATGATCTCTGCGCCCAGCCGGCTGCTCACCTCCTGGGGCTCGATGCCGTTCTTCAAGCTCTTGCTCATCTTGCGGCCCTGGCTGTCCACGGTGAAGCCGTGGGTGAGCAGGCCGCGATAGGGCGCGCGGCCTTCCAGCGCGCAGGCAATGAGCAGCGAGGAATGGAACCAGCCGCGATGCTGGTCGTGGCCCTCCAGGTAGAGGTCGGCCTCGGGGCCGCTGGCGTGGCCCTGCCCGGCATGCGAGCCGCGCAGCACGTGGAAGAACGTGGAGCCCGAGTCGAACCACACGTCGAGGATGTCGTGGCTCTTCACGTAGTGCTCGGCGTCATGGCCCAGCCAATCGCGCGGGTCGAGCTTGGACCAGGCCTCGATGCCGCCTTGCTCCACGAGCGCCGCCGCGCGGTCCAGGAACTCCAGCGTGCGCGGGTGCAATTCGCTGGTTTCCTTGTGCAGGAAGAAGGGCAGGGGCACGCCCCAGCTGCGCTGGCGGCTGATGCACCAGTCGGGCCGGTTGGCGATCATGTCGCGCAGGCGGGCGCGGCCGTTCTCAGGGTAGAAGCTGGTGGCGTCGATCGCTTCCAGCGCCGTCTGGCGCAGCGTCTTTGGCGCCTTGTCGACGGTGAACACGCCCTCGCCCTCGTCCATGCGCACGAACCACTGCGCCGCGGCGCGGTAGATCACCGGCGTCTTGTGGCGCCAGCAGTGCGGATAGCTGTGCTGCAGCTTGTCGCTGGCGAGCAGGCGGCCGGCGTTCCTCAGCGCCTCGATGATCTGGGCGTTGGCCTTCCAGATGTTCTGCCCACCGAAGAGTGGCAGGTCCGGGTCGTAGGTGCCGTGGGCCTGCACGGGGTTCAGGATCTGGTCATGCGTCATGCCGTGGTGCAGGCATGAGTTGAAGTCGTCGACGCCGTAGGCGGGCGCGGAGTGGACGGTGCCCGTGCCATCCTCGGCGGTCACGTAGTCGGCCAGGTACACCGGGCTCAGCCGGTCGTAGCCCGGGTCCAGCGCCGCCAGCGGATGGTGGAAGCGGATCCCGTCCAGATGGCCGCCGTGCGTGGTGGCAAGCACCTTGCCCTGCAGGCCGTAGCGTGCGAGGCACTTCTCGACCAGCGTCTCGGCAAGCACCAGCAGGCCGCGCTCGGTGTCCACGAGTGCGTACACGATGGCCGGGTTGATGTTGAGGGCTTGGTTGGCCGGCAGCGTCCACGGCGTGGTGGTCCAGATGACCGCGTAGGCTTCCTTTTCCAGCTTCGGCAAATGGAAGGCCGCGGCCAGCTTCTCGGGCTCGGCGCAGAGGAACGCCACATCCACCGTGGGCGAGGTCTTGTCGGCGTACTCGATCTCGAACTCCGCCAGCGATGAGCCGCAGTCGAAGCACCAGTACACGGGCTTCAAGCCGCGGTAGACGAAGCCGCGCTCCATCACGCGCTGGAGCGCACGGATCTCGCCGGCTTCGTTGCCGAAGTCCATGGTGCGGTAGGGATGTGCCCAGTCGCCGAGCACGCCCAGCCGCTTGAAGTCGGCCCGCTGCTGCTCGATCTGCTCGGTGGCGTAGGCCCGGCTCTTCGCCTGCACCTCGTCGCGCGGCAGGCCGCGGCCGTAGGTCTTCTCGATCTGGTTCTCGATGGGCAGGCCGTGGCAGTCCCAGCCGGGCACGTACAGCGCATCCATGCCCTTGAGCTGGCGCGCCTTGACGATCATGTCCTTCAGGATCTTGTTGACCGCGTGGCCCATGTGCAGCTGGCCGTTCGCGTAGGGCGGCCCGTCGTGCAGCACGAAGCGGGGCGCGCCGCGGCGGGCCTCGCGCAGCCTCTGGTACACGCCCTGCTCGTCCCACTCCTTGACCCAGCCCGGTTCGCGCTTGGGCAGGTCGCCGCGCATGGGGAAGGGCGTGTCGGGCAAGTTCAGCGTGGCCCGGTAGTCGGTGATGCTGGAGGAGGAGGGGGTGTCTGGGGAGGACATGCTCATCTCGGTGTCTGTCGTTCCGCCGCGGCGGATGCCGGTCGGAGGCCGGCAAAAAAGACAAGCCCCGCGGTGGGCGGGGCGTTCGTTGCGGCCGGCGGGCCGCCTTGCGGGCGCGTCAAATTCGGTCGCGCGTGGTCTGGCGGCGCGTAGCGGTATGCCACCGGGGGAAAGGCGAGCGCGAGGGACTCGGCAACATGATCGGGCGATTCTAGCGGGGGGTATGTCGCTATACGGGCGATCCGGGCGGCACCCGGTGCCCCGCGAACCACTCGCGCGCATCGGCCTCGTCGCGCGCAATGCCCTCCCGCAGGGCCTCCAGCGACGCATAGCGCCGCTCGTCGTGCAGCTTGTGCAGCAGTTCCACGCGTACGCATGCGCCGTAGCCCGACTCCGCACCGAGCGGCGCCGGCCAATCCAGGCAATGCACTTCGAGCAGCACGCGTCCGGCATGCTCCACCGTGGGCCGCACGCCCAGGCTGGCCACGCCCTTCAAAGGCTCACGCGCGAGGCCGATGACGCGCACCACATACACCCCCATGGCCGCTGGCCTGGGGTGGGGAAAGCGCAAGTTGAGCGTGCGGAATCCCAGCTCGCGGCCCAGCTTGCGGCCGTGCACGACGTGGCCGCTGATGCTGTACGGCCGGCCCAGCAGCGTGGCCGTGGTATCCATGTCGCCGGCGGCCAGTGCCTGTCGCACGGCGGAGCTCGACACGCGCAGGCCGTGCACCTCATAGCTCATCATGCGTGCCACGTCGAAGCCCTGCTGCTCGCCGGCCGCATCAAGCATGCCGTAGTCGCCCGAACGCTTCGCGCCGAAGCGGAAGTCGTCGCCGACCAGCACGTAGCGCGCCCCCAGCCCCTGCAGCACGTCGTCGATGAAGGCCTGCGGCGTCTGCGCGGCGAAGCGCTGGTCGAATCGCAGGACCACCACCTGATCCACGCCGCATCGCTGCAGCTCCGACAGCTTGTCGCGCAGCGTGGCGATGCGCGGGGGCGCCATGTCGGGGCGGCCGGCCAGTCGGGCGAAATGATCGCGGGGGTGCGGCTCGAAGGTCAGCACGCACGAGGGCAGCCCACGGTGCGTGGCCTCGCTGCGTAGGAGCGCCAGCATGGCTTGGTGCCCGCGATGCACGCCGTCGAAATTGCCGATGGTGAGGGCGCAGGCTGGAGCGATGCCGGGATGGTGGAAGCCGCGAAAGACCCGCATGCGCCGATTATGGAGGCGTCACTGCCTCGGGACCCGGCAGCCAGCGCCACTGTCCGGGCGCCAGATCGTGAGGAACTTCCAGCGCGCCGAAGCTGCGGCGGTGCAGCGCCTCCACGCGGTTGCCCGCGGCGGCGAGCATGCGCTTGACCTGGTGGTAGCGGCCTTCCGTCAGGGTGAGTTCGAGCCCGTGCAGTCCGTCTGCGCGCAAGCCGGTGAGCTGTGCTGCAGTTGCGCGCACGGGGCGCGGATCGTCGACGAGGGTGACCCCCGCCAGCAAACGCTGCACCACCTCCTCGTCCACCGGGTGCTTGCACCCCACCTCGTACACCTTCGGCACGTGACGCTTCGGCGAGGTCCAGCGGTGGATCAGGGCGCCGTCGTCGGTAAAGAGCAGCAGGCCCGTCGTGTCTTCGTCGAGCCGTCCCACGGCCTGCACCTGGCGCCGCCGCAGCGGGGCGGGCAGCAGGCTGTAGACGCTCGGGTGATGACGGGGCTGTTGCGAGCATTCATAGCCCTGCGGCTTGTTCAGCACCAGCAGCGCACGGGCGTGATAAGGCCAGAGCTGCCCGCGCACGCCGAACACGAGACCTTCGGCCGGCACGTCCAGGAAGGGGTCGTCGACCACGCGGCCCTCCAGCGTCACATGGCCCGAGGCGATTAGCCCCTCGCATTCGCGACGCGAGCCGAAGCCTTGGGAGTAGAGGACCTGCGCGAGTTGCATGGGTCAGTGATGCAGTCAGTAGTGCAGTTCGAGGAACACGAGGTGGTTGTCCGCCACCGACCAGGCGCGGCCCACCAGCCGCTCGCCGTTGAACTCGCCGGCGACTGCGCGCTCGGGCGCCTGCAGCAGCTTGAGCTTGGTGCTCGACACGGCCGGCACGCCGGGCGGTATGTCCCCTGGCGGGTTCCTGCCGTCGAGGCTGATCTCGTCGCGCGGAATGCCGAAGAAGCCCCGCGGCCGCACCAGCGTGACCACCGAGCGCGCGTCGCGGTCGGCCTCGGCCATGCGTTCGGCGCGCAGCTGCACCACCGAGGAGGAGCGCGGGAAAGGCGAGCGATAGACGTGGGCGACCGCATAGCCCGGTGCCGTGACGACGAACTCGTATGGCGTGCCGGGCCGGGCGTCGAACGGTCCCCATCGGCCATCGGCACCCACGACCTTCATGTGGGCCGCCTGTCCGATGCGTTCGCCGGTGGACGGGTTCGTCGCGTACACCTCGACGCGCGCGCCCGGCAGCGGCAGGTTGCTCGGCCCGCCGCTCTTGGCCGGGTCGTTGTTCACGCCCAGGTCCGTGACCTTGCCGTCGAGCACGATGCGCGGCTCCGGGGCGATGGCCGTGCCGGCCGGATCGCGCCCGGTGATGAAGTGCCACATCGCGGAGAAGGCGCGCGGACCGAAGGCCGCTTCGCGATGGTCCACGCCAGGAAGCACGACGTTCTCCGCGCCCTCCAGCGCCGGTCCGTCGTGGCCCACGTGGGTGGGCCGGCCCTTGGCGCCGATCCACTCGCCGTCAGGTTGCGCGTACTTGTCGTGCTGGTCGGAGCGTAGGGTGAGCCATCGGACCCCGGGCGTGACTTCCTGGCCGCCGGCCCCCTTGGGGGCATTGAGAGCGGCGAGAAAAGGCCCGGAGCCATTGAACTCGTTGCCCGGCCGGTTGCGAGGGTCGGCCCACACGCCGTGGTTGGGCGTACCTGCAAGCACGACGTGCGACACGCGCGCGTCGCCGCCTCCGTGGTCCACATAACTGCGGATGGCATAGCCGCCGCGCGAGTGCCCTACCAGCACGGCCTTGGTGCTGCCCGTGGCCTTGAGCACGCGCTCCACCTCGGCGGCGAGGAACCTCATCTGCTCGTCGGCGGAGCTGCGGCCGGGCTGTGCGCGAGCGTCGTCGTCGCGGGCCAGCGGGTAGGGCAGGTCCACGGCGTGCAGCTTGTGGCGAGGCCAGCCCTGGCTCTCGAAGCGCCAGATGGTGGTGATCCACACACCGGCGTGGTCGCCATTGCCGTGGACGAAGACGATGGGCGGGTAGGGATCGGCCGAGGGCGCGCGCGTCGCGTTGCCGCAGCCCGCCAGGGCGAGCGTGGCGGCCAGCGCACCGAGCAACTCACGGCGCCGAACCTTCAAACCGCCACTCCCTTGCCGCGCAGCGAGGCGATCTCC
The DNA here is from genome assembly GCA_966248995.1 of uncultured Burkholderiales bacterium. Taxonomy (GTDB): domain Bacteria; phylum Pseudomonadota; class Gammaproteobacteria; order Burkholderiales; family Burkholderiaceae_C; genus Albitalea. The sequence continues at coordinate 5,464 of CBINBY010000049.1, forward strand.
TCGGCGGACAGGCCCAGCCCGGCCAGCACGCTGTCGGTGTCTTCGCCCAGGTGCGGCGCGGGCTTGCGCAGCGTGCCGGGGGTGGCGGAAAGCTTGGGCACCACGCCCGGCACGTCCAGCTCCCAGCCGTCGCGCGTACGCTGGCGGACGATCATGTCGCGGGCCCGGAAGTGCGGGTCATCGTGGATGTCCCGCGCGGTGTAGACCTTGCCGGCCGGCACACGGGCTTCGCTCAGCGTGGCGAGCACATCGGCCACGGTACGAGGGCTCGTCCATTGCTCGATGGCTGCGTCGATCTCGCCCACCCGCGCCACGCGGCCGGCGTTGCTCGCGAGGTCGGGTGCGCTGCCCAGGTCGGGCCGGCCGATGGCCTCCATCAGGCGCTTGAAGATGCTGTCGCCGTTGCCGGAGACCAGCACGTACCCGTCGCTGCAGCGGTAGGCGTTCGAGGGCGCGATGCCGGGCAGCGCGCTGCCCGCGGGCTCGCGCACCGCGCCGAACACGCTGTACTCGGGGATCAGGCTTTCCATCACGTTGAACACCGCCTCGTGGAGCGCCATGTCGATCACCTGGCCGGCGCCGCCGTTCACCTTGCGGTGGTACAGCGCCGTGAGCACGCCGATCGTGCCGTGCAGCGCGGCCAGCGTGTCGCCGATAGACACGCCCACGCGCACCGGCACGCGGCCGGGCTCGCCTGTGAGGTGGCGCAGCCCGCCCATGGCCTCGCCGATCGCCCCGAAGCCCGGCAGGTCGCGATAGGGCCCCGTCTGGCCGTAGCCGGAGATGCGCAGCATCACCAGGCCGGGGTTGAGTCGGCTCAGGTCCTCCCAGCCCATGCCCCAGCCTTCGAGCGTGCCGGGGCGGAAGTTCTCCACCAGCACATCGGCCTCGGCGATCAGCCGTCGCGCGATGTCCTGCCCTTCGGGGGCGCGCAGGTCCAGCGCGATCGAGCGCTTGTTGCGCGACTGCACCTGCCACCACACGGAGGTGCCGTCCTTGAGCATGCGCCAGTTGCGCAGCGGGTCGCCCGCGCCGGGCGGCTCGATCTTGATCACGTCGGCGCCGAAGTCGCCGAGCGTCTTGCCGACGAATGGGCCGGCAATCAGCTGGCCCATCTCGATGACACGCACGCCGTTCAGCGCGCCGGGGGTCAGGGGAGAGGAATCGTTCATGGCAGCGAGAGCGGATCTGAGAGCAAGGCGCGGATCATCGCTGCACGGCGGGCGGAGGTAAACCCGTGCGTCGCTTGGCTGCCATGGCGTCACCGCCTCGCCCTGTAGACAGGGTCAGCGAAGTGATTGGTGACGGTACCGGCTCAAAGCCGCCGGTCGAGTGTCATCCGGTCGTTCTCGCGCTTCATCTGGAAGCGCGACAGAAAGCTGTTGCCCAGCAGGACCGTGCCCATCGCTGCAGGCAGCACGACGGCTTCGACGTTGTAGACCTGCACGTCGCCGATTCGCACCACGTCGAGCGAGGTGAGGTACGCCGGGACCTGTCCGTTGGCCGTGCCCACCATGCTCGGGCGACCCTTCCGGTAGGCCAGCCCGATGCGGTCGGCTTCGCCCTGGCCCAAAGCCACGTAGGTGGCGCCGGTGTCCACCACGAACTGGACGGTGCGGCCGTTGATGCTGCCCTGCGTGAAGAAATGGCCGCCGCTGCCGGCGGTGAGCACGATCTGCGTGCCGGTGCCCTCGCTCGCCGCGCCGCCGAGGTTCACCGGGGCACCGCCCAGGGGCAGCATCAGGCGCCGGCCTTCGATCTCGACCGTGGCATCGTTTCCGCCGACGGCCAGCAGCTTGACGCCCTGCCGCGTTTCGCCCACCAGCACCGTGCGAGGCACGCCGTCGATGACGAGCAGGGCCTTGCCGGACATGCTGCCGCCGAGCGTCACGTTCTGCGCGGCCGCGGCGCCGCAGGCGAGGGTCAATCCGAAGACGGCGAGCGGGCGCAGGAGGTTCGGGCTCAATCGCGGAAGTTGGTGAAGGTGAGCGGGAGGTCCGCCACGTCCTTGCGGATGAGCGCGATGGCCGACTGCAGGTCATCGCGCTTGCTGCCGGTGACGCGAACGGCATCACCCTGGATGGCGGCCTGGACCTTGAGCTTGCTTTGCTTGACCACCGATTGGATCTTCTTGGCGGTCTCGCTGTCGATGCCGCTTTTCACGCTGACCACCTGCTTGACCTTGTCGCCGCCGATCTTCTCGATCTTGGCCGTGCGATCGAGGAAGCGCACGTCGACGTTGCGCTTGGTGCACTTGGCCAGGAGGATGTCGGTGACCTGGCCGATCTGGAAATCGCTGTCGGCCCACAGCGTGATCTCCTCTTCCTTCAGCTCCACCCGGGCCGACGAGCCCTTGAAGTCGAAGCGCGTCCCGATCTCCTTGGCCGTCTGGTCCACCGCATTCCTGACTTCCACCAGATTGGGCTCGAGGACCGTGTCAAAGCTGGGCATTTGGGAATCTGGGGTTGGTTCGGATCGGCGAAAATTCTCGCATGCATGTCGAATCGGGCGTCAGCCTGAAGCCCTACAACACCTTCGGCCTCCCGGCCGTGGCGAATACGCTCGTACGCGTGGCGAGCGATGCCGAGGTGCGCGAGGTGGTCGACCATCCGCAGTTGGGCCGCGCGCCCAAGTTCATCCTCGGCGGGGGCAGCAACATCGTGCTCACGCGCGACATGCCGCAGGTGGTGGTGAAGGTCGAGGTGAGTGGACGCCGGCTCGTGGAAGAGCGCAGCGATGCGTGGATCGTGGAGGCCGGCGCCGGCGAGAACTGGCACGACTTCGTCATGTGGACGCTGGCCCAGGGCTGGCCGGGCCTGGAGAACCTCGCGCTGATCCCGGGCACCGTGGGTGCGGCGCCGGTGCAGAACATCGGCGCCTACGGCATCGAGCTGAAGGACCGATTCGACTCGCTCGATGCGGTGGATCTCGTCACCGGCCGCAGTGTGACGCTGCGCGAAAACCTGTGCCGCTTCGGCTACCGCGACAGCGAGTTCAAGCGCTCGCTGGCCGGCCGCACGCTGATCACGCGCGTGCGTTTTCGCCTGCCCCGGCCCTGGAAGCCGGTGCTGGGTTACCTGGAGCTGGAGCGCAAGGTGGCCGAGACTGGCGTGGCCCAGCCTACGGCGCAAGACGTGGCGGACTGGGTGATCGCGATCCGCCGTGCGAAGCTGCCCGATCCCGCGCAGATCGGCAATGCCGGCAGCTTCTTCAAGAACCCGGTGGTCACGCCCGAGCAGTGCCGGGACATCATCGGCCGCGACCCGGAGATCGTGCATTACCCGCTGCCCGACGGCAGCGTCAAGCTCGCAGCCGGCTGGATGATCGACGCCTGCGGCTGGAAGGGCAAGAGCGTGGGCAAGGCGGGTGTCTACGAGCGCCAGGCGCTGGTGCTGGTCAACCGTGGTGGGGCGATCGGCTCCGAGGTCATGACGCTGGCGCGGGCCATCCAGGAAAGTGTGTACGGGCGCTTCGGCATCCGGCTGGAACCGGAGCCGGTGGTGGTTTGATCCCCCGAGCGCAGTGGAGTCACCGGGTGGCACCACTTCGCGCGACGGGTTTTTGGGCGGGATGCGCGCCGCTGGTACCCTGCGGTGTCCATGACCGACATCCCACGCGAGCCGCGCGAACGCCCTGCGCCGCCTGCGCAGGCCACCGCCCCGAAGGGCGGGCCTTTGGGTGCCGTGCGCATGCGGGCCGAGGAGGAACTCCGCCAGGCCGAGGAGCGCATGCGCTCGGTCGTCGATCACGTCGTCGACGGCATCATCACCATCGACGAACACGGCCGGGTGGACTCGTTCAACCCCGCCGCGGAAAAGCTCTTCGGCTACTCGCGGCAGGAAGTGCTTGGGCGCAACGTGAACATGCTCATGCCCGAGCCGTATCACCATGAGCACGACGCCTATCTCGCCAACTACCTGGGCACGGGGCAGGCCCGCATCATCGGCATCGGGCGCGAGGTCGTGGGCCGGCGCAAGGATGGCAGCACCTTCCCGATGGAGCTGGCGGTCAGCGGGTTCCACATCGGCGCCCGGCGCTACTTCACCGGTATCGTGCGCGACATCGCGGAGCGCAAGGAGCTGGAGCGCCAGTTGCGCCAGCGGCTGGACGAGCTGGCCCAGGCGGACCGCCAGAAGAACGAGTTCCTGGCGATGCTGGCGCACGAACTGCGCAACCCGCTGGCACCGATGCGCAATGCGCTGTATCTGCTGAACTCGCCGAAGTCCGACGACCTGATGCGAGAGCGCGCGCGGCAGATCATGGATCGGCAGATGCAGCATCTCGTTCGCCTGGTCGACGACCTGCTCGATGTCTCGCGCATCGTGCGCGGCATGGTGGAACTGCGCCGCCACGTGATCGACCTGCGCGAGGCTGTCGTGCGCGCGGCCGAGACCGCGCAGCCGGTGATCGACGCGCAGGGGCACGAGCTGGTCACGAGCCTGCCCGACGCGCCGCTATGGGTCGACGGCGATATCGTCCGGCTGGGCCAGGTGCTTGCCAACCTGCTCACCAATGCCGCGAAGTACACCGACCAGGCCGGCCGCATCTGGCTCGGCGCAGCGCGCGAGGGCGGCGAGGCGGTGGTGCACGTGCGCGACTCGGGCATCGGCATCCCAGCCGGGATGCTGCCGCACGTGTTCGACCTGTTCGTGCAGGGCGACCGGTCGCTCGCACGTTCGCAGGGCGGGCTGGGCATCGGCCTCACCCTGGTTCAGCGGCTGGTGGAACTGCACGGCGGTACGGTGAAGGCGCACAGCGAGGGGCCCGGCCGGGGCAGCGAGTTCATCGTGCGGCTGCCGGCCGTGCCCGGGCCGCGTGCCGCTGCCTCTCAGCCTGCGCGCGAGGCGGCACGGCCCCCGAAGGCGGCTGCGGCGCGGCCCAAACGCGTGCTGGTGGTGGACGACAACATCGATGCTGCCGACAGCATCGTGCTCATCCTGCGGGGAGCCGGCTACGAAGTGAGCTGCGCGTACGACGGCCCCTCGGTGCTGCCTGCCGCCCGGAATTTTCGTCCGGACGTGGTGGTGCTCGACATCGGCCTGCCCGGCATGGACGGCTACGAAGTCGCGCGGCAGCTGCGCGGGCAGCAGGAGTTCCGCAGCACGCCGCTGGTGGCCGTCACAGGCTACGGCCAGGCGGATGACCGCGTGAAGTCATTGGAGGCGGGCTTCGACGCTCACCTCACCAAGCCTGTCAATCCTCAACAGCTGCAGCAGTTCATCGCGAAGCCCCGCCCGCGGACGCGGGTGTGACGGGCGCGGTGCGCTCCATCAGCCATTGCAGCGCTGGCCCGGCCAGCCGGCCGGCCAGGCGTTCGCGCACGGCGTTGTGGTAGGTGTCGAGCCACTGCAGTTCGTCGGTGTGCAGCAGGGCGTGGTCGAGGCAGCGCGTGTCGATGGGGCACAGGGTGAGTGTCTCGAACTCGAGGAACTCGCCGAACGCGCCTTGCTCGGCGGTGGCGGCTGGCACGCACATCACCAGGTTCTCGATGCGCACGCCCCACTGCCCGGGGCGGTACACGCCGGGCTCGATGCTGGTGACCATGCCGGGTTCCATGGCCATGTTCGCGTCCGCCGGGGCGCGGCTGATGCTCTGCGGGCCTTCATGGACGTTGAGGAAGTAGCCCACGCCATGGCCCGTGCCGTGGCCGTAGTCGAGGCCTTCGGCCCACAGCGGCGCGCGGGCGATGGCGTCGAGCATGGGCGAGAGCGTGCCGCGCGGAAACCGGGTTCGCGACAACGCGATCGTGCCCTTGAGCACCAGGGTGTAGTCGCGCCGCTGGGCTGCGCTCACGCGGCCAATGGGCCACACGCGCGTGATGTCGGTGGTGCCGCCCAGGTACTGGCCGCCGGAATCGATGAGCAGCAGCCCGTCGCCTTCGATCGCCGCGTGCGATTCAGGCGTGGCGCGGTAGTGCGGCATGGCGCCGTTGGCGTTGAATCCCGCGATGGTGGCGAAGCTCGGCCCCATGAAGCCCGGCCGCGCGGCGCGCGCGGCGGTGAGCCGCTCATCGATCGTGAGTTCGGTGATGCCCTCGCGCCCGAGGGCCTGCTCGAACCACGCGTAGAACTCGCACATCGCGGCGCCGTCCTCGGCCATGGCCTCGCGAATGTGTCGTGCTTCGGCCTCGGTCTTGCGGCTCTTCAGCAAGGTGCTGGGGTTGATGGCCTCGGCCAACCTCACGCCCTCGGGCACGTGGCGTCGCAGGCCCAGCGTCACCCGGCGCGGGTCGACGAGCAGCACGGCGCCGGCGGGCAGCGCGCCCAGCGCGGCCCGCGCCTCGGTGTAGGGGGCGAGCCGCACGCCGTCGGCTTCGAGCCGCTCACGCAGCGCGGCCGGGACCTTGTTCTCGCCGATGAAGAGGATGGCGTGACGCGTGTCGAGCAGGGCGTGGGCGAGGAATACCGGGTTGTAGCTGACGTCGGAGCCGCGCAGGTTGAACAGCCACGCGATGTCATCCACGGTGGAGAGGAAATGGTGGGTGGCACCTTGTCGCGCGAATGCCTCCCGCACCTGGCGCAGCTTCTCGGCGCGCGGCAGCGGGGCATGCGGGGCTTCGTGCTCGTACACGGGAGCGCTGGGCAGCGGCGGGCGGTCGCTCCACACCTCGTCGAGCAGGTCCACCGTGGTGTCGAGCCGCATGCCAGCGCGCTCCAGCGCGCCGGCCAGCACCTGCGCCGCGGTCAGCCCCAGCACATCGCCATCGACGGCCACGATGTCGCCGGGCCGCAGGTGCTCCACGAGCCACTGCACATGGTGCGTACCCGTTCCGGTGGGGATGCGCACGAGCTCGATGCCGCTGCCGGCCAGCTCGTGCTCGGCCTGCGTCCAATAGCGGCTGTCGGCGAACACCGCGGCGTGATCACGGGTGACCACGAGGGTGCCCATGGACCCTGTGAAGCCCGACAGCCATTGCCGCCCCTGCCAGCGCTCGGGCAGGTACTCCGACAGGTGGGGGTCGGACGACGGCACCACGATGGCGGCCAGTCCGCGCTGCCGCAGCGCGTGCTGCAACTGCTCGATGCGCAGCCGGAATGGCGAGGTGCGGGTGTCCATGGCGGTTCCTCGGTGGGGGAGTGAGCGGGCATTTTCCTCCGGACACCCGCTATGTCTTGGCGGGCGCTGCCGGCTCGGCGACAACCCGGGCGTAGCGTTCATACGTCCAGTACGCCCAGGCCCAGTCGATGAGCACGATCAGCCGGTTGCGAAACCCGATCAGGAAGTAGATGTGGGCGAACAGCCAGAACAGCCAGGCCAGGTAGCCGGAGAAACGGATCGCGCCGAACACGGGCACGGTGAGGTCCACGACCGCGGCCTTGCGGCCGATGGTGGCGAGGTTGCCGTAGTCGATGTAGCGGAAGGGCTGCGTCGGTTCGCCGCGCAGGCGGCGCAGCAGGTTGGCGGCGGCGGTGCGGCCCATCTGCTTGGCTGCCGGGCTCACGCCGGGCACCGGACGCGGCTCTCCCGGGCCGTAGCTCATGGCGGCGGCCAGGTCGCCGATGACTGCGATCTCCGGGTGGTTGCGCAGGCTGAGGTCGGGTTCCACCACCACGCGACCCGCGCGGTCGAGCGTCGCCTGCGCGCTCGCCACCAGTGCGCGGCCCAGCGGCGAGCCGCCCACGCCGGCGGCCCAGATCACCGTGCGGCTGGGCAGGCGATGCACCCGCGCGGCCTCGCCTTCGCGCGCTTCGTACGTCACGCCGCCGGCGTCGATGTCGGTCACCTTGCAGCCGGTGAGCACCTCCACGCCGAGGCGTTCGAGCTGCACGCGGGCCTTGGCCGACAGCGTGGGCACGAAGCTGCCGAGCACGCGGTCGGAGCCTTCGAGCAGCACCACGCGGGCGCGGCGCGAGTCGATGCGGCGGAACTCCATGGGCAGGGTGTGGCGCGCGATCTCCGTCATGGTGCCGGCCATTTCCACGCCGGTGGGCCCCGCACCGATGATCACGAAGGTCATCCAGGCATGGCGCTCGGCCTCGTCGGCGGCGCGCTCGGCGCGCTCGAAGGCGCCGATCACGCGGGCACGGATGGTGAATGCATCGGCCAGCGTCTTGAGGCCCGGCGCATGCGCGGCCCATTCGTCATGGCCGAAGTAGCTGTGCGTGGCGCCGGCCGCCACCATGAGATGGTCGTAGGCGAGGGGCTCGCGCCCGTCGAGCATGACCTGGCGCGCCGCGGTGTCGATGCCCGTCACCTCACCCTGCAGCACCGTGAGGTTGCCGCGCTTCATCTCCTCGCGCAGCACGTGGCGGATGGGCGCGCTGACCGCCGGGGCGCTCAGGCCCGCGGTGGCGACCTGGTACAGCAGCGGCTGGAAGAGGTGGTGGTTGGTGCGGTCCACCAGCGTGATCTCCACGTCGGCGCGCGACAGCGCGCGCACTGCCTCCAGGCCGCCGAAGCCGCAGCCGATGATCACCACGCGAGGGCGTTCGGGACGGATGAGATTCATTCGGCGGCTCCCTCCAGAGCGGTAGGCGGCGACTGCAGGCGCCGCCGCACCATGTGGATGTGCCCGCGCAGCTCGTACAGCTCGTCGGCGTAGCTGAGCGGAACGGAAATGTTGCCGACGCGCGACTCGATATCGTCGAGCTCGCGCATCAGCTCGTCGCGCGACTGCTCGCCGTGGCGGTTCTCCACCGCGCGCAGCTGGCCATACCAGCGGAAGATGCGCGAGCGGATGCGGAACTCGTACAGCGGCGGCACCAGCCGCGACAGCGGGATGAGGATGGCCACGATGGACAGCAGCGCGACCCACATGCGGTCGATGAGGTTGGCCAGCCAGAAGGGCAGGTAGCGCTGCAGCAGCGGGGGGCCGGTGCGGTAGAAGCGCTCGGCCTCCTTGGCGAGCGGCCATTCGGTGTTCTTCGGACTCGGGAACTCGCCCTTGCGCTGGAACCATCCCGCCTCGCCGTGGATGGTCTGCGCGGCCTGCACCATGAGCTGCATGATCGCCGGGTGCGTGCCCTCCTTGGCCACCAGCGCCGCGGTGGGCGCCACGAGCCGCACGTCGGCCGGCGGCTGGTCGCGCGCGAGGTCCACCACGCCGCGCGGCAGCACCACCGGGCTCATGTAGGGGAACCGGCGCGAATAGGCTTCGGCCTGCGTGAAGTCGAAGAGCTTCACGCCCGGCGTCTGCAGCAGCATCTGCACCATGAGGGATTCCGGCGCCGACGCGAAGACCAGCGCGTCGGTCTCGCCGGCCAGCAGCGCCATCACGGCGGGCGTCTGCGGGTTCTGCACCAGCGTGAGGGCGGCCGGGTCGATGCGGTTGGCCTGCAGCACCTGGCGCATGAGGATGGGCACGCCGCTGCCCGGCGCGCCGATGTTCACGCGCCAGCCGGCCAGTTGCGACAGTTGGTCGAGCGAGCTGCTGCCCAGCAGGCGCCGTGCGGCGTCTTCCCGGTAGAAGAGCCACACTGGCTCGTAGAACAGGCTGCCCAGGGAGACGAGGCCGTCCTGGCGGGCGGGGTCCGGCGCCGCCGGTGCCGGGGCCAGCGGCTCGCGGCGCGTGAGGTCGTCCGCGCCGCCTTGCACGAAGGCCATGTCCACGGGCGAGTGTCCGTCGCGCAGGAGGTCGAGGTTCTCCGCGGCGCCCTGCGTGTTGCGCAGCTCGACGCGGATGCCGTGTTTCGCGAGCAGGGCCGCGTAGCGCTTGCCGAACTCCGCATAGGCGCCTTGCTCGGGCCCGGTGGCCAGCACCACCCGGGGCGGCGGGGTGGGGTCGAGCGCCCAGTAGGCGAGCAGCAGCAGGAGGAAGGCGACGACGATGAACGGGCCGGCGGTGACGGCCAGGTCACGTACGGAGACCAGCGTGTGGCGCAGGGCTTTGGGGAGGGCGGGGCGGGGCATCAGCGCGCAACGATACATGGTGACGGCGCAAGCCGGTGCCGGGCGCGTCGATTGCTCTTTCGACATGGTGCCGCGCGTCGGTGCGGCCGCGCAGGAACCGCAGGAGCCCGCAATGAAGATGCAGCGATGGATCGGGATAGGCGCTACTGTGCTGCTGGCTGCCGTGTCGGTGTGGGGGCAGGAGCTGCCTCCGGAGCAGCGCGTGGGCGAGGTCGCTTTCGTGACGGGCGGCGCCAGCGAATCGGAGCTGGTGGCGTTTCGCCAGGCGAGCAGCCGCTATCCGCTGGCGATCGAGGTGCGGCGCACCAGCAGCGGCCGGCCAGGGCCGACCACCGGGGCGCAGGTGGTGGTGACGACGCGTTCGGGCGAGGAGGTGATCAGCACGCGCGCGGAAGGCCCGTTCGTGCTGGCGCGCGTGCCGCCGGGAGACTACGTGGTGCAGGCGGAGCTGAACGGTCGCGTGCTCAGCCAGGACGTGGTGGTGGCGGGCGCGGGGACGGCGCGGGCGGTGATCACGTTTGCGGGGGATTGAGTTCGACCTCCGTGGCGGTGGAGCGAGCGCTTCGACAGGCTCAGCGCAAACGGCGTGGAGCGAGCGGGGACGGGCGCTTCGACAAGCTCGGCACGAACGGAAATGGCAAGGTCCAGCCCGCCGTTCCGTTCGCCCTGAGCTTGTCGAAGGGGCGCACCGAACTCGTCAAAGTGCCCGCGCCACTCCGACCAGTCAAAGATCCGTTCGCAGTTTCCATATCTCCGGAAACAGCACCACGTCGAGCATCTGGCGCAGGTAGCCGACGCCGCTCGTGCCGCCCGTGCCGCGCTTGAAGCCGATGATGCGTTCCACCGTGGTCACGTGGCGAAACCGCCAGAGCCGGAAGGCGTCTTCGAGGTCGGTGAGTTCCTCGCCGAGCTGGTACAGGTCCCAGTGCTGCCGCGGGGCCCGATAGACGACGAGCCACGCCTGTTCCACCTCGTCGCTGGCCGCGTAGGGCTCGGTCCAGTCGCGCTCCAGGTGCGACGCGGGCACGGGCAGGCCACGGCGTGCCAGCAGGCGCAGCGACTCGTCGTACAGCGACGGCGCGCGCCACGCCGCCTCCACGCGCGCCAGGATGTCGGGACGATGCGCATGCGGCTGGAGCATCGCGGCGTTCTTGTTGCCCAGCATGAATTCGATGCAGCGGTACTGCGCGCTCTGGAAGCCGCTGCTGCGGGCCAGGTAAGGGCGGATGGCCGAGTACTCCGGCGGCGTCATGGTGGCCAGCACGTCCCAGGCGTGCACCAGCTGCTCCATGATGCGGCTCACGCGCGCCAGCATCTTGAACGCGCTGCCCAGCTCGTCGGTCGCCACGGCCCGCATCGCGGCGGCCAGCTCGTGCAGCATCAGTTTCATCCACAGCTCGCTGGTCTGGTGCTGCACGATGAAGAGCATCTCGTTGTGGTCTGGCGAGAGCGGATGCTGGGCGTTCAGCAGCTCGTCCAGATGCAGGTAGTCGGCATAGCTCATGTCCCGGCTGAAATCGAGCCGGGCGCCTTCCTCGTTGACGATGCGCTCGGACATGGCAGCTCCCCGGTCAGGTCACGGCGGCACGGCGAAGGAAGCGCGCCTCGCGCCACTGGCCGCTGTTCAGCACCTGCGCGAGCTGCTCCACCGCGTCCCACACGTCGACGTGGCGGCAGTAGAGCGGCGCGAAGCCGAAACGCAGCAGGTCCGGCGCACGGAAATCGGCCACGACACCGCGTTCGATGAGCGCCTGCACGATGGCGTAGCCGACCTCGTCGCGCGCGTAGCTGACCTGGCTGCCGCGATGCCGCGGATCGCGTGGCGTGCGCAGCGACAGGCCATGGCCTGCGCAGCGCGATTCCACGAGTTCGATGAAGACTTGGGTCAAGGCCATAGCCTTGCGGCGCAAGGCGGCCATGCCGCCCAGCGGCTCTGCGCGGAGCACCGTATCCACACCGCACTCCAGCGCCGACATGGCGATGACCGAAGGCGTGCCGCACAGGAAGCGCGCCATGCCCGGAGCCGGGCGGTAGTGAGGGTCGAAATCGAACGGCGCCGCATGCCCCATCCAGCCCGAGAGAGGTTGCCATTGCCTCAGCGCGTTCATACGCTCGGCGTGCCGGGGATGCGCCCAGGCGAAGGCAGGCGCTCCCGGTCCGCCGTTGAGGTACTTGTAGCCGCAGCCCATGGCGAAATCGGCTGCCGGCTCAACCTTTACCGACAGCGGTACGGCGCCCGCCGAATGCGCGAGATCCCACACCGTCAGCACGCCCGCGTCTCGTGCGGCGGTGTTGACGCTCGCCATGTCATGCATGTGGCCGGTGCGGTAGTTGACGTGCGTGAGCATCAGCACGGCCGCCGTGTCATCGAGCGTGCTGCAAACATCTTCCGCTCGCACCAGCCGCAGCTCCAGGCCACGCTGGCGCGCCACGCTCTCGGCGATGTACAGGTCGGTCGGGAAGTTGTCACGCTCGGACACGATGAGCCTGCGCTCCGGTGCATCCACCCGGGCCAGGTCGAGTGCCGCCGAAAGCAGCTTGTAGAGGTTCACCGAGGTCGAATCGGACACCACCACCTCGCCCGGCCCGGCGCCGAGCAGCGTGGCGATCTTGTCGCCCAGGCGCCGGGGCAGGTCGATCCAGCCGGCGGTGTTCCAGCTGCGGATCAGACCCTCGCCCCATTCCTGCTTCACCGCCTGCTGCACGCGGGCCGGCGTGGCGCGCGGCAGCGCACCCAGCGAATTGCCGTCGAGGTAAATCACGCCCTCGGACAGCTCGAACTGCGCGCGCAGTGGCGCAAGCGAGTCCGCGGCATCGAGGGCAAGGCAGCTGGCACGGTCCATTCACAGCTCCCGCAGCACGGCGCGCACGGGGCTGGCGCAGGCCTGTGACAGCTTGAGGGGCAGGGCGATCAGCTCGTAGTCGCCTTCCGGCACGTCGTCGAGCACCAGGTTTTCCAGCACGCGCAGGTCATGGTGGCGCAGGCGCTGATGCGCCTGCAGCGTCTTGCTCTCGGCCGGGTCGACCGACTGGCTGTCGATGCCCACGAGACGCACGCCGCGCGCGGCAAGCCAGTCGATGGTCTCGGGGGCGAAGGACGAGAACTCCGCTGACCAGCCCGTAGGCGCGGCGCGGCAGGTGCGCACGAGTACCCGCGGCGGCAGGGCTTGCTCGGCATGGGCAAGATCGCGGGGGTGGACGAGGCGTGCCGGCCCGATGGCATGGATGACACGGCAAGGCCCCAGGTAGGGCCCCAGCTCCACCTCGCCGATCGACCGCTCGCCATCGGCGTAATGCAGCGGAGCATCGGCATGTGCGCCCAGGTGCGGTGACAGCGTGATTGCGCACAGGTTCACGGGGCAGTCGGGCGCGATGCGCGCCGTCCAGTGCTGCTCGTAAGGCTGGTCGCCGGGGAAGGGCGGCGTGTGAGGGCCGAGGGGAGGCGAGATGTCCCAGAGGCGCTTCATGTCGTGAGCCACGTGGCAAGGGTCGTGGTGGATCCTCCCATGCTGCCGTGGATCATGGCCCCGCGGATGCCGTGGTTTTTATTGTTTGACATCTAAAATATTGGTGTCTAAAGTTCATCGCCGATACCCGGAAGACCCATGCGCATCACCTGCATCGGCGGCGGCCCCGCCGGGCTGTACCTAGCCTTGCTGATGAAGAAGCACGATCCCTCGCACGAGGTGACCGTGCTCGAGCGCCATCGTGCGGGCGATACCTTCGGCTGGGGCGTGGTCTTCTCCGACCAGACGCTGGCCGCGCTGCAGCGGGCCGATGCGCCGAGCGCCACGCAGATCCTCGATGCCTTTAACCACTGGGACGACATCGAGGTGCATTTCGGGGGTCGCTGCATCCGCTCCTCCGGCCATGGCTTCTGCGGCATCGGCAGGCACCGCCTGCTGGCCATCCTGCAGTCGCGCTGCGCCGAGATGGGCGTGAACCTGCGCTTCGAATGCGAGGTGCCGGACGACGCAGGCATCGAGGCCGATCTCATCGTCGCCGCAGATGGGTTGAACAGCCGCATCCGCAGCAAGTACGCAGCCACCTTTCAGCCCGACATCGACCAGCGGGCCAACCGCTTCGTGTGGCTGGGCACGCACCGGCGCTTCGAGGCATTCACGTTCGCGTTCGAGCGCACGGAGTGGGGCTGGTTCCAGGCCCACGCCTACCGCTTCGACGACGACACCTCCACGTTCATCGTCGAAACGCCCGAGCCGGTGTGGCGGGCCGCCGGCCTGGCCGACATGGACAAGGAAGAGGGCATCGCCTGGTGCGAGCGCCTGTTTGCCCGCTACCTCGACGGCCATGGGCTCATGTCGAACGCGGCGCACCTGCGCGGCTCGGCACAGTGGATCCGGTTTCCGCGCGTGGTCTGCCGGACCTGGGTGCACGAACACGGCGGCACCGATGGCCGCACGCCCGTGGTGCTGATGGGCGACGCGGCGCACACCGCGCACTTCTCCATCGGCTCGGGCACCAAGCTCGCGCTGGAAGACGCCATCGACCTGGCCGACAGCCTCGCGGCGTCGCCCGGCGACGTGCATGCCGCGTTGCGCGCTTATGAAGCCCGGCGCAGCGTGGAGGTGCTCAAGATCCAGAACGCCGCGCGCAACTCCACCGAATGGTTCGAGAACGTGGAGCGCCATGCCCGCCTCGCGCCGGAGCAGTTCGCCTACTCGCTGCTCACTCGCTCGCAGCGCATCTCGCACGAGAACCTGCGCCAGCGCGATCCACGGTACCTCGGCGAGTTCGAGCACTGGGTCGCCGAGCGCGCGGGACTGCACGCTCCCGCGCCGGTGCCGCCGATGTTCACGCCGTTTCGCCTGCGCGGGCTCACGCTCAAGAACCGCGTGGTGGTGTCGCCGATGGCGCAGTACAGCGCGGTCGACGGCGTGGCCGGCGACCATCATTTCGTGCACCTCGGTGCGCGCGCCCTCGGGGGCGCCGGGCTCGTGTTCACCGAGATGACCTGCCCCTCGCCCGAGGCGCGCATCACCCCGGCCTGCGCGGGCCTGTGGAACGACGCGCACACCGCGGCCTGGAAGCGCATCGTCGACTTCGTGCACAGCGGCACCACCGCGAAGATTGCGTTGCAGCTGGGCCATTCGGGCGCGAAGGGCTCCACCCGCGTGCCCTGGGAAGGCGAGGACCTGCCGCTGCCCGAGGGCAACTGGCCGCTCGTGTCCGCCTCGCCGCAGCAATATCTCGACGGTGTGAGCGCCTGGTCGCGTGCCATGACGCGCGACGACATGGACCGCGTGCGCGAAGAGTTCGTGGCCGCCACGCGGCGTGGCGTCGAGGCCGGGTTCGACTGGCTGGAGTTGCACTGCGCGCACGGCTACCTGTTCTCGGCCTTCCTGTCGCCGCTCACCAACCAGCGCACCGACGAGTACGGTGGCGCGCTGTCCCACCGCCTGCGCTTTCCGCTGGAGGTGTTCGCCGCGATGCGCTCGGCATGGCCCGAAGACCGCCCGATGTCCGTGCGCATCTCGGCGCACGACTGGGTCGATGGGGGCAACACGCCGGACCACGCCATTGCCATCGCGCGGGCATTCAAGGCGGCGGGGGCCGACCTGATCGACGTGTCGTCCGGCCAGGTGAGCAAGGCGCAACAGCCGGTGTACGGCCGCATGTACCAGACGCCCTTCGCCGATGCGATCCGCAACGAGGTGGACATCGCCACCATGGCCGTGGGCGCGATCTACGAGGCCGACCACGTCAACAGCATCGTGGCGGCGGGTCGCGCCGACCTGTGTGCCATCGCCCGGCCGCACCTGGCAAACCCGGCGTGGACGCTCCAGGAGGCGGCCCGCATCGGCCACACCAGCGGCATCGGCGCGGACTGGCCGAAGCAGTACCTCTCGGGCAAGAGCCAGCTGGAGCGCAACATCGAGCGCGAGAAGGCGCTGGCCGCGCAGGCGGCAGGGCTCACGCCGCAGGAGCAGGCGCAGCTTGCGCTGGGGGTATAGGCGATGAAGGGACTGCGAGCGGTCGTGACCGGGGGTGCCAGCGGCATCGGCGCCGCCATTGCGAAGGCGCTGGTGCAGGAAGGCGCGAAGGTCGTGGTGATGGGGCGCGACGAAGGCCGCCTGCGCGCATTTCGCGAGGCCTGGGGCGACGCGGGCGTCGAGGCCGTGCGCATCGACCTCGCCGATCCGGCGAGCATCCCGCAGGCTTTCGAAGCGGCGGCGGCGTTTGGCCCCGTGGACATCCTCGTCAACAACGCGGGCGAGGCCGGCAGCGCGTCGTTCATGCGCACCTCGCTGGAGCGGTGGCAGCGCATGCTGGATGTCAACCTCACCGGCACGTTCCTCTGCACGCAGCAGGTCCTGCCCGGCATGGTGGAGCAAGGCTACGGGCGGATCGTGAACATCGCGAGCACGGCGGCCTTGCGGGGCTATCCGTATGTGGCGGCGTACTGCGCGGCCAAGCACGGGTTGCTGGGCATGACGCGCGCATTGGCGCTGGAGGTGGCGAGGAAGGGTGTCACCGTGAATGCGGTGTGCCCGGGGTTCACTGACACGCCGATGGCCGATCGCGCCGTCGAGAACATCGTGGCCACCACCGGTCGCAGTGCCGACGAGGCGCGCGAGCGGCTCGCGGCGGCCAACCCGCAGGGCCGGCTGGTGCGGCCCGAGGAGGTGGCGCAGGCGGTGGTGTGGCTCGCGCGGCGCGAAGCCTCGGCCCTCAACGGGCAGGCCATCGCCGTGGCCGGCGGGGAGGTGACGTGAGCTCGGATGATCGCCTCGTTGAGCAGGCGACGGCCGACGCCGCGAGCGACATGGAGTCGCGCGTCACCGACGACCATCACCAGGCGCTCAAGCTCTGGCTGCGTCTGCTGGCTTGCACCACGCGCGTGGAAGGCGTCGTGCGCAACCGGCTGCGCAGCGAGTTCGGCACCACGCTGCCGCGCTTCGACCTGCTCGCCCAGCTGGAGCGCGAGCCCGACGGCCTCACCATGGGCGAGCTGTCGCAGCGGCTCATGGTGACCGGCGGCAACATTACCGGCATCACCGACCAGCTCGAAGCCGAAGGGCTGGTTCGACGCGCGCCGCACCCCACCGACCGCCGTGCGTGGGCGGTGCAGCTCACGGCCAGCGGCCGGCGGCAGTTTCGCCGCATGGCGGCGGTGCACGAGCAATGGGTGATCGAGCTGCTTTCCGGCTGGAACGCCGAGGAGAAAGGGGAGGTCTACGCGCTGCTCGCCCGCCTGAAGTGCCATCTCGCCGCGCTGGACGCCGCACCCGCTTCGACCCGACGCATCAAGAAGGAGAAGACTGCATGAGCCGACCCATGGACCACTCGCTGCAGGCGGGCAACCGCCGCGATGCCGCGAGCCTTGCCACCCGCCACGTGGGCTGGACGGTGGACGGCAAGGTCGGTGTCGTCACCATCGACCGTCCCGACCGCAAGAACCCGCTCACCTTCGATTCCTACGCCGAGCTGCGCGACCTGTTCCGCGCGCTGGCCCAGGCCGACGACGTGCGCGCCGTGGTGATCCAGGGCGCGGGAGGCAACTTCAGCTCCGGCGGCGACGTGCACGAGATCATCGGCCCGCTCACGAGGATGAGCATGCCGGACCTGCTCACCTTCACCCGCATGACGGGAGATCTGGTCAAGGCCATGCGGGCCTGCCCGCAGCCCATCGTGGCCGCCATCGATGGCGTATGCGCCGGCGCGGGCGCCATCATCGCGATGGCCTCGGACCTGCGCATCGGCACCGCGACCAGCAAGGTGGCCTTCCTGTTCTCGCGCGTGGGGCTGGCGGGCTGCGACATGGGCGCGTGCAGCATGCTGCCGCGCATCATCGGCCACGGCCGCGCCTCGGAGCTGCTCTACACCGGCCGCTCCATTACTGGCGACGAGGCGCTGGCCTGGGGTTTCTACAACCGCCTCGCGCTGCCGGAGGATTTGGGCCCACATGCCGTGGGCTGGGCCGCCGAGATCGCCGCGGGGCCGAGCTTCGGCCACGCCATGACCAAGCGCATGCTCCACCAGGAGTGGGCCATGGGGCTGGACGAAGCGATCGAATCCGAGGCCCAGGCGCAGGCCATCTGCATGATGAGCAAGGACTTCCACCGCGCCTACGAGGCCTTCTCCATCAAGGCCAAGCCCTCGTTCGAGGGCGACTGAACGAGGCGCTTGCGCATGGATCTCGCCCATTTGGATTGGCCCTTCTTCGAAGAACGGCACCGCGCGCTGGCACAGGAGGCGCAGGCGTGGGCGTCGGCCCGGCCCTGGCATGCCGGCGATGAGCGGGATGTGGATGCCTCGTGCCGCTCGCTGGTGCGTCACCTGGGCGAAGCCGGCTGGCTGCGGCACGCCGTGGCCGGCGAGGAAGGCACCATCGATACCCGCGCGGTGTGCCTGCTGCGCGAGGTGCTTGCCTGGCATCACGGCCTGGCCGACTTCGCCTTTGCCATGCAGGGTCTCGGCTCGGGCGCGATCTCGCTGCAGGGCACGCCCGCGCAACGCGAACAATGGCTGCCGCGGGTTGCGCGAGGGGAGGCCATCGCGGCCTTCGCGCTCTCCGAGCCCGAGGCGGGCTCGGACGTGGCGGCGCTGGCCTGCGAGGCGCGCGACATCGGCGACGCCTACGTGCTCGAAGGCGAGAAGACCTGGATCTCCAACGGCGGCATCGCCGACTTCTATGTGCTCTTCGCGCGCACCGGCGAGGCGCCCGGTTCGCGGGGCATCACTGCCTTCATCGTGGAAGCCGGCACGCCGGGCCTGGAGATCGCGGAGCGCCTGGAGGTGATGGCGCCGCATCCGCTGGCGCGCCTGCGGCTGGTTGAGTGCCGCGTGCCCAGGTCGCAGCGGCTGGGCGAACCCGGGCAGGGCTTCAAGCTCGCCATGCGCACGCTCGATGTGTTCCGCACCTCCGTGGCCGCCGCCGCGCTGGGCTTCGGCCGGCGTGCACTGCATGAGGCGCTCTCGCGTGCCGCCTCGCGCCGCATGTTCGGCCAGCACCTCGCCGACTTCCAGATCACCCAGGGCAAGCTCGCGCAGATGGCCACCACGTTGGAGGCCGCCACGCTGCTCACCTACCGCGCCGCCTGGCAGCGCGACCAGGGCCGCGGCGTGACGCGCGAGGCGGCCATGGCGAAGATGGCCGCCACCGAAGGCGCGCAGCAGGTCATCGATGCCGCCGTTCAGCTGCATGGCGGCGAGGGGGTGCGTCGCGGGCAGGTGGTCGAGTCGCTGTACCGCGAGATCCGCGCGCTGCGCATCTACGAAGGGGCCACCGAGGTGCAGCAGCTCATCGTCGCGCGCGAGCTGCTGAAGGCCCATCGAGGAGATCCGCCATGACTGCTCCCTCCGCGCACATCGACGACTTCTGCGCGCGGCACCTCCCGCCACGCGAAGAGTGGCCAGAGTTTCGCTACGACCTGCCGGAGCTGCGGTTTCCGGAGCGCATCAACTGCGCCTGGGATCTGCTCGATTGCTGGGTGGAGCAGGGCGAAGGCGGGCGCCTGTGCCTCGTGGGCAGCGAGCACCGCTGGACCTATGCCGAGCTGCAGGCCCAGGCGAACCGCATCGCCGGCGTGCTCGTGGACGAGCTGGGGCTGGTGCCGGGCAACCGGGTGCTCCTGCGCGGCGCCAACTCGCCCATGCTCGCGGCCTGCTGGCTCGCGGTGGTGAAGGCTGGTGGCGTCGCCGTGGGCAGCATGCCGCTGCTGCGATCGCGCGAGCTGGCGCAAGTGCTGTCCAAGGCCGAGATCACGCACGCGCTGTGCGACGAGCGACTTGCCGAGGAACTGCGCCTGGCCATGCCGCAGTGCCCGACACTCACGCAGGTGCTGCACTTCCACAGCGAGGCCGCGAACGGCCTGGAGGCGCGGGCGGCGACGAAACCCCCGCAATTCCGAAATGTCGACACCGCCGCCGACGACACGTGCCTCATGGCCTTCACCTCGGGCACCACGGGCACGCCCAAGGCCGCCATGCACGCTCATCGAGACGTGCTGGCCGCGTGCCGCTGCTGGCCGCCCCATCACCTGCGGGCACGGGCCGATGACGTGTTCATCGGCAGCCCGCCCCTGGCCTTCACCTTCGGCCTGGGAGGTCTGCTGCTGTTTCCGTTGTCCATCGGCGCAAGCAGCGTGCTGCTGGAGCGGGCTTCGCCCGATGTGCTGCCCACGGTCATTGCTAGGCACCGCGGCACCGTGTGCTTTACCTCGCCGACGGCCTACCGCGCGATGGCCGCCACGGCCAGGCAGCACGACCTGTCGTCGCTGCGCAAGTGCGTGAGCGCCGGCGAGCCGCTGCCCGCGGCGACGCGCGCCCTCTGGAAGGCGGCCACGGGCGTCGAAATGATCGACGGCATCGGCTCCACCGAGCTGCTGCACATCTTCATCTCGCACCCCGACGACGATGCGCGCCCCGGCGCCACCGGCAAGCCGGTGCCCGGCTACACCGCGGTCATCCTCGACGACGACATGAAGCCGCTGCCCGCGGGTCGGGTGGGCCGGCTCGCCATCAAGGGCCCCACGGGCTGCCGCTACCTGGCCGACGAGCGCCAGCGGCAGTACGTGCAGCAGGGCTGGAACCTCACGGGCGATGCCTACCTGATGGACGAGGACGGCTGGTTCGTCTACCAGGCGCGCACCGACGACATGATCGTGAGCGGCGGCTACAACATCGCCGGCCCTGAGGTGGAGAGCGTGCTGCTCGCGCACCCCGCGGTGGCCGAGTGCGGGGTGGTCGGTGCTCCCGACGAGGAGCGCGGCCAGGTGGTTGCGGCGTATGTGGTGCTGCGCCCGGGTTACACGCCCGGCGAGGCGTTGGCCCAGGCCCTGCAGGACCACGTGAAGCAGACCATCGCGCCGTACAAGTACCCGCGCCGTATCGAGTTCCGCACATCGCTGCCGCGCACCGAGACGGGCAAGCTGCAGCGCTTCCGGCTGCGAGGCGAGGTGGCTTGCGCGCCGGCCCCGGGGCTGTCGCCATGAAGTTGCTGCAGCCTCCCGGCTGGCTGCCGCCGCGCGGCTATGCCAATGGCGTGGCCACGAGCGGCACGCTGGTCTTCGTGGCCGGGCAGATCGGATGGAACGCCGCGCAGAAGTTCGACAGCGACGATTTCGTCGAGCAGGTGCGCCAGGCCCTGCTCAACGTGCGCGCCGTGCTTGCGGAAGCCGACGCCGGGCCCGAACACATCGTGCGCATGACCTGGTACCTCACCGACAGGCGCGAATACCTCGCGCGTGGTCGCGAAGTGGGCACCGTGTTCCGCGAAGTCATCGGCGTGTACCACGCTGCCATGAGCGCCGTCGAGGTGAGCGCCCTGATCGAGGATCGGGCGAAGGTCGAGATCGAAGTCACCGCGGTGGTTCCTCCCGGCTGACGTCCCCCATTCGCGGGGGTGCTTCGGTTTTCATTCCCGGTGCTGCGCCTGAAATGTATGTACGTACTGTCATGAGAACCTCGTTCCAGTAAGCTAGAGGCGGAAGGGGCAGTGCGAAGACCGCACTTTTGATCCCGGCTGGCATCCGGAATATGCCTACCTTGTCCGGTGTCTTCATCCAGTGGACGATGCGTGCCGTTACGTTGGGTAACGCCACGTAACGGTTGATGTTCAGCAAGCGGCACGTCCTGGCCGCAGACAAATCGAGTGGAGTTGGGCGATGAATGCATCAACGGGTGACCCGAACCAGGGGGCGGGCCGCAAGGTACTCATGGCGACCCGGGCGGACTTGCGTACCCCTTCCTGGGTGGATCGCACCGCTTCGGCCAAGGAGGCCCTGTCGATGTGGCGGCAGCAGCGGTATCCCTACGTCTTTGCCGACATGGGCGACCTGGGCGATGGCCTGACGGGCGCCCGGTTGTCCATGGCCTTGCGCAAGGAGGAGCACGGGCACGAGGCCATCATCGTTCTGCTGTGCGACACGGTGGCCGAACACAACGTTCAGCGTGCCAAGCTCTGCGGCGCCAACTCCGTCATGCGCCGCGACGAGGCCGCCATTGCGGCGGCGTTTCCGCCGGAGCCGGCGCACGTGCTGCGCAAGGAGGCGCAGTCGGGCTCCACGAGTGAGTTTCCTTCATGCGATGTGCCACGGTCCGTCGTTACGCTCGTGGAGACGCGCCTGCAGACCATCGCGCGCATGGGGCCCGTGCGCTCCATGGTGGTGGCTGATGCCATCGACGAGCTCAAGGCCCGCAACGGCGGCGTGGCGCCCACGCTCGACGAGCTGACCCAGCGCGTGGCCGCGGACATTTCCGCCACAGCCGATCGGACCGCTTTCCTGCAGAGCTTCTACGGAGAGCTTTGATGCACCCGCTGTTCGACCGCTTGTCCCTGGGCACTCAGTTCGCCGTCCTCCTGGCGGCGCTCGCCGCCTTCGTGGCCTTGCTCGGCACCGTGATCGCGAGCTCCATCGTCCAGATGCAGGTGGTCAGCGAAGGGCGATCCATCGCGGACATGACGGAGCACGTCGGCAAATGGGCTTCGCAGTATGGTGGTGTCCACGTGAAGACCACCGCCTCGGCGTCAGCCGCGGGCAAGGTCGGCAGCTACCTCGAGCGCGCCATGTATGCGCGCAGCGAAAGCGATGGCGCGCTGCTCACTGGCGCGCAGGTGGCGTCCGAGAAGGACCTCATGGGGGCGACGCGGCGAATCGAGGAGTACTACTGGAAGAACCCGGCACTGATCCAACGCGAGGTGTCCGAAGTCGCCATGGCGTCGCACTCCAAGGCGCAGTTCCGCATCACGGCCGCCAGCGTGCTGAACCTGCGCAACGCCCCCGACGAGTTCGAGCGCGAGGCGATGCACATCTTCGAGAGCCAGTACGCCGCCATGGCCGCGGAGAAGCAGCCCGCGCGCGGTGGGCCTCAAGCCGCTGCCCCGAAGCAGGAGTACTGGCGCGTCGAGGGTGGCCACATGCGCTATGCGCGGGCCATCGTCGCGGTCGACAGCTGTCTGCGCTGCCATGGCGACCGCCAGGCCGCGCCGAAGTTCCTGCTGGCCAATGCCGAGTTCAACGGCGGCGGGGGTTTCGGGTACCAGTCGGGCAAGCCGGCCGGCATCATCAGCGTGAAGATCCCGGTACCCAATGCCGGCCAGGCGATTGCCTCTGCGCTCACACCCGCCGGATGGGCGGCGCTGGCCGGCATCGCGGTCACCGTGGCCTTGTTCGTCGGCTTCCTCGTGCGCAAGGTGATCGTGCCGGTCAACCGCCTGCGCCAGCAGGCCGAGGCGCTGTCGAACTCGACGGTCGGCGACAACTTCGATGTGCCTGTGTTCCGCGTGCCCGAGAACTCGTCGAACGAGGTGCATCGGCTCGCCCTGGCGATCGGCGAGCTGGGCGAATCAGTGCGCATCCTGTTCCGCAAGGTGCGCGAGGCGCGCAAGTAAAAAGAAAGAGGTGGCGAGGACCAACGGTCATCGCCGGACCCCGGCAGACGACGACCGCGGGCTCTCCCGCATTTCTCCCACGAGGTAGCGGATCGCGCGGTCCCAGGCCTGGTCGTTGTCTCCGCGAAAGTCGAGCGCGCGCTTGAAGAGAACCGCGCCGCTGCGCACGTCGCGGACCTCGCAGTGCAGGGTGAGGATGAGATTGCTCACGCGGAAGATCCAGGGCACCACCACCACCTGGGCGCCGAGGCTGCGGCCCAGGTCCAGCTCGCATCCGTTGCAGCGGTGCAGGTACTGCTCCCGCTGCTTCTCGCGCATCGTGGCCAGCACGTCCTGGTGGGACAGCACGGTGTACAGCCCGGCCTCCTGCAACCGAGCCCTCAGGCGGTCGCTGGCGGCGGGGGCGCGTTTGGCGTGCTGGGCTTCGTACTCGGCGCCGCCAAGATCGCCGTAGACCTCCACGTCGAGCACCAGCGCCACTGGCGTGGATGGCGTCTGCTCCTGCGCGGCAGCGAGCGTCAGCACGAGTGCTGCGGCGAGGCCGAGGAGGCGTCGAGCGACTGTCTGCATGTCCATGCGTGGTCATGGCTTGGGCGGCCGAGACCAGTCTCGCGAGCGGCACCCCCTTTGGCAACACCGGCAACGATGTTTCCTTTGCCATGCGCGTGCGGCAGTGCGACTCTCGCCCATGGCCGCGTGTGAGCTTCCCTCGTGGCTCGGTGCACGCGCCGATGCGTGGCTCGCACGCATGCTGCAGCCGCCTGGCACGCCGGCCGAGTGGTTTGACGCACCCCTCGGTGAGCGGGCGCTGGTCGAGCCGGACACGCTGACATGGCAGCTCTTCAAGAACCCGGCCGCGCTGTTCATCGGCGGGGTCGCTGCCGTGCTGCTGGAACTCGCCGAGCCGCGCGTGCGCACGGGGGTGTGGGAGCACACGAGTTTTCGTGAGCGGCCGGTGCAGCGACTGCAGCGCACGGCACTGGCCGCCATGCTCACGGTCTACGGCCCACGCAGCCGTAGCACCGCCATGATCGCCAATGTGGCGCGGTTGCACGAGCGCATCGCGGGCGTCACCCCGGGTGGCGTTCCGTTTCGCGCCAGCGATCCCGAGCTGCTGGACTGGGTGCACGCCACGGCGGTGTTCGGCATCCTCGAAGCGACCCATGCCTACGTGCGCCCCTTGTCGCGCGACGAGCGCGACCGGCTTCATGCGGAAGGCCGCACCGCGGCCGGGCTTTATGGCGCACGGCACGCGCCCACGTCGCAGGCCGAGTGGGAAGGCATGCTGGAGGCGATGCATGGAGGCCTGGAAGCCTCGCAGGTGGTGTTCGACTTCCTTCGCATCCTGGGCGATGCGCCAGCGCTGCCGAGGGCGGCGCGCCCGCTGCAGCGGCTGCTGGTGCGCGCGGGGGTGGACATCGTTCCGGACTCGGTGAGGCTGCGCCTGGGCCTGTCGCCGGCTTGTGGGCTGAGCAGAGGGGAGCGGAGGGTGGTGGCGATGCTGGGTCGAGCCGTGGACCGCCTCCTGCTGCGCCATAGCCCGCCGGTGCGGGCCTGCCGGCGGCTCGGACTGCCCGACGATTACCTGTACGCCGACGTGGCGACAGGCGAGTCCGACATTGCGTCCAAGTGACGGTGGCCGTCCAGGCGATTGACAGAGTTCAAGCTGGCGCGACGAATAAGGGCCGACACACCTCGGAGGGGCGGGCATTGAGGGGCGCCACGGGCATCACGTTTGCTCGCCGGACGCTTGCGGGGCACGGGTGCTCCGCGAACAGGAGGCCTGCATGGCACCGAAATACCACGCCCCGCGACGCGACGAATTCCCCGACGCGCTCTCGGGCGGCGAGGGCCGCGAGAGCCCCGGCACCCGGGTCGGCGAGCGCGAACGCCAGAGCCCATCGGTCGAGAACGTGGATCCCGCTCTGACGCAGCCGGACGCCGCATCGGTGTCGGCCGATGTGACTCGCGAGGATCGTCCTCAGGCGCTCGCGCAGCCCGATGAGGTCGAGAAGGAGATGACGGTGGAGGAGAAGCTCGGGACGCATCCCCTAGGCGCCTCGGCGGGCGCGGTGGGCGGAACGGTGGCGGGGGCCGCCATCGGTGCCGCGGCAGGCCCTGTCGGCAGCTTGGTCGGCGCGGTGGCCGGGGCGCTGCTGGGCAGCGGCCTGGGCGCTTCGGCCTCGGATGCGCAATCGCCGGTGATCGACACCGCCCCCCACGACGACTACTGGCGCGACAACTACGCTGCACGGCCCTACATGCCCCCCTGGTGCGAACTACGACGACTACGAGCCCGCGTACCGGTATGGCACGCAGGCCTATCTGCGCACGGACCATCCGCGCTCGTGGGACGACGTCGAGGCCGAGCTCAAGACCGGCTGGGAGCAGGCCCGGGGACGCTCGCGCTTGCGCTGGGAAGAGGTACGTGCCGCGGTGCGCGACGCGTGGATGAGGCTGTACGAAGGCGGGTAATGCCCGGCGGGGAAGTTGACGAGCTCAGTGGCGAACGGACCGGGGGGTGGCTCGCGAGGCGCCGTCACTCCGTTCGGGCTGAGCTTGTCGAAGCCCCCACTACGACCCGACCAGCCCGTTTCGGATCGCGTACACCGTGAGTTCCGAGTTGTTCGCCAGCCCGAGCTTCTCCAGCACGCGCGCCCTGTACACGCTCACGGTCTTGGGGCTGAGCATCAGCTCGTCGGCGATGTCCGACAGCCGCTTGCCCGAGGCGATCATCACCAGCGTCTGCAACTCGCGGTCCGACAGCTTCTCGTGCGCCATCTCGTTCACGGGCGTGGTGAGGCTCTCAACAAGCATCTGCGCGATCTCGGGCGTCACGTACTTGCGCCCCTGCGCCACGGTGCGCACCGCTGCCACGATGAGACCCGGATCACCGCCCTTGTTCACGTAGCCGAAGGCGCCGGCGCGCAACGCGCGTATCGCGTACTGGTCCTCGGGGTACATCGAGACCACCAGAACCCGCATCGACGAGCCTTCGTCCTTGAGCGTGTGCAGCACGTCCAGGCCGCTGCGTCCGGGCAGGTTGATGTCGAGCACCAGCACATCGCAGGCGGTGTTGCGCATCAGCGCGCGCAGCTCGCCGTAGTCGCCTGCCTCTCCCACGACCTGGATGTCCGGCGCGTCCGACAAGGTGTCGCGGATGCCGCGGCGGATGAGCGCATGGTCGTCGCAGAGGATCACCTTGATCATGGGGCGCGTGTCTCGGCCGGAGGGATGCGGATCATAGTTCGCCCCATTCCGTGGGATCTTGCGGATCGGGGTGCACCACGGGCAAGGATTCGGGCTGCATGGCGGGCGCCTGGTCCATCGGCACCGAGAGGATGAGCGTCGTGCCGCCCGGGCCGCTGCTCAGGTCCACCCAGCCGCCCACCGTATGCGCACGCTCGTGCAGACCGCGGATGCCGAACGAGCGCGCCTTGGCGAGGTCCCCCGGGCTCAGGCCTCGGCCGTTGTCGCTCACCTCGAGCGAGAGCACGCCGCCCGCCAGCGCGAGGTCGATCTCCACGCGTGTCGCCTGCGCGTGCTTGGTCACGTTGGTCAACGCCTCCTGCGCGGTGCGATAAGCGACCAGCGGCACGCCGGTGGGCAGGTGCTGCAGCGGCTCCAGGGCCGAGGATGGGATGCGCAAGGTGCAGACCACGCCCGTGCGACGTTCGAACCGCCCGGCCATCCACTGCAGAGCCGCCACCAGGCCCTGCTCGAGGATCGCGGGACGCAGGTTGTGCATGATGCGCTGGCTCGCCTCGATGGCTGCCGTCACGGTCTCGAGGGCGTTGTTCAGCCGCGAGCGCAGCCGCTCATCCTCGGTATGCCGCGCGACCCAGGCAAGGTCGAACTTGAGTGCGGTCAGCGAACCGCCCACGTCGTCATGGATTTCGCGGGCGATGGCGGCGCGCTCCATCTCCACGCTGGTCTGCAGGTGCTGGGCCAGTTCCTGCAGGCGCTGCTTGGACAGGTTGAGTTCACGATCCGCACGCTCGCGTGCGCGCCGCATCTCGGCCGCCTCGATCGCATGCTGCAGCGCCGGCTCCAGCCGCGCGAGGTTGTCCTTCAGAAGGTAGTCGCTCGCGCCGTTGCGCATGGCCTCGACGGCCATGTCTTCGCCGATCTCGCCGGACACGAGGACGAAGGGCGTGTCCAGCCCGCGCGTCTTGAGCACCTCCAGCGCATACAGGCCGGAAAAGCCCGGGAGGTTGTAATCGGACACGACCACGTCCCAGGGCTCGGCGAGCGCACGCAGGTAATCGGCCTCGGAGTCCACGCGCAGGGTCTCGACGGCCATGCCCGCGCGCCGCAGCTGCGCCATGGCGAGTTCGTGGTCGATCTCCGAATCCTCGAGATGCAGCAGGCGCAGGGGGCGCCCAAGCGGATTCGAATTCATGCGGCGCAGTATGCCAACGGGTCCCGCCTGTGCCATGCGCAAAGGCCTGTCGCGGACCGCGAAATGCGCGGCGTTTTGCCGCGTCATCGCGCTAATGTCGGCGAGGGCGGTGCCGAAAATGCCTCGTACGCGCCGCGGACCGTGAGAGGTTCACGTCTTGCGCCACACGTCCCATCGTGGAGTTGAGCCGATGAACCAAGCCACCGAGGAGTCCCCTGGGAGCCGCTTGCCGCTGATGGCAGCCGCGGACCTGCAGGACCACCTGATGATGGCGTCGAACGACCTGGACCGTCTGCACAGCCTGCTGACGCAGGCCCATGAGGTCCTCTCGCGCAGCTTTCACGGCGCCTGCGAACACGTGCGTGCGCTCAGCGGAAACAGCGAGCCGGCCGACGGCAGCGTCGATGACATCCAGGCCCTGATGCAGCACCTGGGCGGCGCCGTGACCGCACTGCAGTTCGAGGACCTGGCATCGCAACTGATCACCCACACCAGCCGGCGCCTGCGCAGCTGCGCCGACCAGATCGCGCGAGCGGCCATGGGCGACGACGAGGACGGACCCGGCGTCGTGATGGAGCCGCCCCTGCGGCCCAACCCGGTGACGCAGGATGAGATGGACGCCGGCTCCATCGAACTGTTCTGACCCACAAGCAACCGTAAGACCCCGGAGAACGACATGCAATCGATCCTCGCCGTGGATGATTCCGCGTCCATGCGGCAGATGGTGAGCTACACGCTCAAGAGCGCGGGCTACGAGGTGGTGGAGGCCGTGGACGGACAGGATGCCTGGGAGAAGGCGGGCCACCGCAATTTCGACCTGGTGCTGACCGACCAGAACATGCCGCGCCTGGACGGCATCAGCCTGACGCGCAAGCTGCGCGACAACCCCAAGTTCAAGGCCACGCCCATCCTGATCCTGACCACCGAGTCCAGCGACCAGATGAAGCAGGCCGGGCGCAGCGCCGGTGCAACCGGCTGGCTGGTCAAGCCCTTCGATCCGGCCAAGCTGCTGGAAGTGATCAAGAAGGTCGTTCGCTGACTACGAGGAAAGCCATGGGGGAAATGACCAACGAAGGCGCCAGCCTGAGCGCCGGCATCGACCTGAGCCAGTTCTATCAGGTCTTCTTCGAGGAAGCCGGCGAGAACCTGGACCGCATGGAGCAGCAGCTGCTCGAGATCGATATCGAGGCGGCTGACGACGAGGAACTGAACTCGATCTTCCGCTGCGCGCATTCGGTCAAGGGCGGCGCGGCCACCTTCGGCTTCGCCGACGTGGCCGAGCTCACGCACCAGATGGAGACGCTGCTGGACAAGCTGCGCCGCCACGAGCTCGCGCCGAGCGCGGCCATGGTCGATGTGCTGCTGCAAGCCGGCGACGCGCTGCGCGCACAGCTGGCGCGTCACCAGGGTGGCGGCGGCCCGGAAATCGACACGACGGAGCTGCTGTTCAACATCCGCGCCATGGCCGCCGGCGAGACGCCGCCGGTGAGGGCGCCATCCGTAGCGCCGGTGCAGACGCCCACGTCGGTGCTGGCCGCGCCGGCGCAGGAAACCCTGCCTACCGCGCCGGCGCCGGCTTCTGCAGGCAAGGCCGTGCGTGCCGTCGAGCTGCGGGTGGGCCCTCTGCCCGACCCCTCGCAGGCCGACAACCTGCTGGAGCTCTTCCACGAGATCGTGGACCTGGGCGCCATCGAACCGCTCGACGGCGGCCAGGCCATCGAGGGCATGCGCCGCTTCAAGATCACCACCACCAGCAGCGACGGCGACCTGCTGGACCTCTTCACCTTCCATGTGGCGCGCGAGCACGTGCAGCTGCTGCCGCTGGGGCCGGGCTACGGGTTCCACGAGGGCAACCCGGGCGTGCCGCCGCCAGAGGTGCTGAACGACCCGGGCTATGGCTTCTTCGATGGCTCGCCCGGTGCACCCGCGATCACAGCCGCCGAGGCCGCGCAGGTCGCTGCGCAGGAGTCCCAGGCAGCCCGCGCCCGCACCGCGGCGCGCGGCGAGAAGGCGCCGGCCGCCGCGTTGGAACAGTCGACCCTTCGCGTGTCGGTCGAGAAGGTCGACCAGCTCATCAACCTGGTGGGCGAGCTGGTGATCACGCAGGCCATGCTGGCGCAAAACAGCAAGAACGTGGACCCGGCGCTGTACCAGCAGCTCGCCGCGGGCTTGGCCGACTTGGACCGCAACACGCGGGACCTGCAGGAATCGGTCATGTCGATCCGCATGATTCCGATGTCCGTGGTGTTCAACCGCTTTCCGCGCATGCTGCGCGACCTGGCCGCCAAGCTGGGCAAGAAGGTGGAGTTCGTCACGCAGGGCGAGGCGACGGAGCTCGACAAGGGCCTGGTGGAGAAGATCACCGACCC
This sequence comes from uncultured Burkholderiales bacterium, assembly GCA_966248995.1. Taxonomy (GTDB): domain Bacteria; phylum Pseudomonadota; class Gammaproteobacteria; order Burkholderiales; family Burkholderiaceae_C; genus Albitalea. The sequence continues at coordinate 35,438 of CBINBY010000049.1, forward strand.
GCTCACGCACCTGGTGCGCAACTCCTGCGACCACGGCATCGAGGCGCCGCAGGACCGGCTGGCCCGCGGCAAGCCGGAGCACGGCACCATCACGCTGTCGGCGTCGCACCAGGGTGGCTCCATCGTCATCGAGGTGCGCGACGACGGCCGCGGGCTGTCGCGCGAGAAGCTGCTGAAGAAGGCACGCGAGCGAGGCCTGCCGGCACCGGACACGCTCACCGACCAGGAGGTCTGGAACCTCATCTTCGAGCCCGGCTTTTCCACTGCCGAGCAGGTGACCGACGTGTCCGGCCGCGGCGTGGGCATGGACGTGGTCAAGAAGAACATCACCGCGCTCGGCGGCTCCGTGGAGATCGACTCCGCCGAGGGCTACGGCATGCGCGTGTCGGTGCGGCTGCCGCTCACGCTGGCCATCATGGACGGCATGAGCGTGGGCGTGGGCGAGGAGGTCTACATCCTGCCGCTGTCGTCTGTGGTCGAGTCGTTCCAGGTGACCGACACCACGATCAAGACGGTGGGCAACTCCGGCCGCGTGGTCGAGGTGCGGCAGGAATACATGCCGGTAGTCAGCCTCGAAGATGTGTTCCAGGTGCCGCGCTTCGACTTCGAGCGCGTGGCCGGGATCATGGTGGTCGTGGAAACCGATGGCGGCCGGGTGGCGCTGCTCGTCGATGAGCTACTGGGCCAGCAGCAGGTGGTGGTGAAGAACCTCGAGGCCAACTACCGCAAGGTCAACGATGTGTCGGGCGCCACGATCATGGGCGACGGCCGCGTTGCGCTGATCCTCGACATCGCGAGCCTCGTGCGCCGCTCGCGCCATTGAACCGGGCGCCCCGCGGCGCCCTCGACATCGATACCTCATGAGCGAGCTGGCCGGCGTCGCGCGAACACGCGCCGCCGGCCAAAGCGCTTGCTGGCTGCAGGCCCTGGGGTCAGCGAGAAAGCGCGCCGGCACCGCTTCAGTTTCCCCCGCCACAGCCGATCTAGCCAGCCAGGACGAACTGTGCACACGCGTGCATGAAGGACCAGCCATGGAGATGATTCAAGAAGGAAAACACGTGGCCCGCCACGAAGCTGCGCGCGCGGTGGCTGCGGCGGCGGCGACGGCCTCGGTGGCCGGGGGCGAATTCCTGACTTTCCGCCTCGGCCAGGAGGAGTACGGCATCGAC
>CBINBY010000050.1:0-36086 GCA_966248995.1 uncultured Burkholderiales bacterium
CCCCCGCACCGGCCCCCGCACCGGCACCGGCACCGGCACCGGCACCGGCACCGGCACCCTCCACCAGCTGGACGCGCATCGCGACCGAAGGACAGTCGTTCACCGTGAGCGGCACGCAGACCGTGCGCTATGGCGCTGATACGCGCTGGGTGCAGAAGTCGGTGACCAACGGCGGCCAGTGCACCAACACCTTCTTCGGCAAGGATCCCGCCTATGGCGTGGTGAAGGCCTGCGAGGTGACCGCTTCGGCGCCTGCGCCGGCTCCCGCACCTGCTCCGGCACCAGCCCCCGCGCCTGCTCCCTCGCCAGCACCGGCTCCCGCTCCCGCACCCTCGACGGGGACTGCCTGCGACACCGCGACCGGCCGGGTGCTGCTCGTCGGGCCGGGCAGGACCTATTCCGTGCCCAGCGCGGCGGCCGCCGTTGCGCAAAGCGGCGACGTCATCAAGATCGCGGCGGGCAACTACTACGGCGACGTGGCGACCTGGTATGCGAGCAACCTCACCATCTGCGGTGACGGCGGCCGTGCCCGCCTGTACGCCAATGGCCGCAACGCGGGCGGCAAGGGCCTCTGGGTCATCCAGGGCGGCAACGTCACGGTGGACAGCATGGAGTTCCACGATGCCACGGTGCCCGACGAGAACGGTGCCGGCATCCGTACCGAGGGGACCAACCTGACCATCCGGAACTCGGGGTTCTACGACAACCAGAACGGCATCCTCGGGGGCTCGGCCGGCACCATCACCATCGACCGATCCGAGTTCGCGCGCAACGGTTTCGGCGACGGCTACACGCACAACATCTACATCGGTCCGGTGGAGAAGCTCCAGGTCACGTCGAGCTTCTTCCACGAAGCCAAGATCGGCCACAACCTCAAGAGCCGCGCGAAGCAGACCATCATCGAGAACAGCTACTTCATGGATGGCCCCAACGGAACGGCGAGCTACCTCATCGACACGCCCAACGGCGGCGCGGTGTTCCTGCGCGGCAACCTGCTCCACAAGGGACCGAACGCCGACAACAGCATTGCCGTCGCCTACGGCCAGGAAGGGCTCAACTACTCCGTCAATACGCTCGACATGGTGCACAACACCATCGTCATGACGCGCAGCGGAGGCTCCTTCATAGGCGCGCCGAGCAACACGCAGGCAATCCGGCTCAAGGCCAACATCCTGGCCGGCACCGGCAGCCCCGCGCTGATGTCCGGAGGGTTCTCCTCCACCAGCGTGGTGAAGCAGGACACGCTGATCACCTCGGCCTCCAATTTCAGCGGCGCCGACAACATCGCGTCGCCGAACTTCTGGCCGAACTCCACGGTACAGGCGCAGATCGGGCTCGGCTATGTGCCCGATGCGGCCTACACCAAGGATGCGCCACGTCCTTACGTGTCGCGCGCACTGAGCTCCACGGCACGCGTCATGGGGGCCTTGCAGTCGGCTCCCTGACGCACGCGCCGATCGAGGGCGTCTGGTTGGGAAACAGAAGAGGGGTCGATACCCGCGGGTATCGACCCCTTTACGCTTTCCGCATTGAACCTTGGTACGGCCTTCTGGTTTCCCGCCCATGGCAGTCCCACATCGGCATCCACACTCGTGCTTGGTGAGGCAGTCGCGGTTTTTCCCTAACGCTGAGTGGTTCCCCGCGGTGTCTCAACGGCTTGCTTAGGAGGTGTGCGACGGGGATCCCGTGGGCCGTTGCAGACCTGTCGGGCGCAGCGATCGCAAATGCTGTTTGCCATCGCTTTCTGACGAGCGGTATCGGTCGGCAGATGTGTGGAAGTGTAACGACACCGATTTGCCTGAAACTCGCTGCATGCGCTTTCAAAAGCGCTCCTCAGGAAATCCAAGCGTGTCCCTCAACAGTCCCTCTCTGTCATGGTCTCCGCAAGTTCGACGCCGCGCTCTGTTTGCCGGCTTCACGCTCATCGAGCTCATGATCACCGTGGCCATCGTGGCCATCCTCGCGGCCGTGGCCGTGCCTGCCTACAGCGGCTACATCGTCCGCAGTCGCATAACCGATGCCACCAACGCGCTCTCGTCGCTGCGCGCCCGGATGGAGCAGTACTACCAGGACAACCGCACCTACAAGAGCGTCAGCGGCACGATCGTCAGCCCCTGCGCCGCCAGCAGCACCTTGGGCACCTTCGCGATCGACTGTCTCTCGCTTGAGGACACCAGCTATCGACTGCGCGCCACGGGCAGTGGGATGACAACCGGCTTCGTCTACACGGTGGACCATAACGGCAACCGGGCCACCACGCGCCTGCCCCCCGACTGGGGCACCGTGCCAGGCGGTGGCTACACCTGCTGGATCACGAGGAAGGGCGGCACGTGTTGAAGCCTTTGCCGGTGCGCCGGCACGCCGGCGGCTTCACGCTGGTCGAGCTCATGGTGACGATCGCGATCATCGCCCTGTTGATGCTCGCGGCCGTGCCGTCAGTGGGCACCTGGCTGGTCGATGCGAGTATTCGCAACACGGCCGAAGACCTGCTCAGCGCTGTTCGCCTGGCCCAGTCCACCGCCGTCTCGCGCAATCGCACGACAGTGCTGGCACTGACCCGTGGCACCCCCGCGTGGAATGCCGCACCGGCGGCCAACGGGAGCAACTGGTATGTGCGCACGCTCCCCCTGTCCGGCTCCGATGAGGAGGCGAGCCGCGACGATCTCATTCAGGCCACGAGCGTCGGCACGCAGAACAGCGTGACGATTACAGGCCCCGCCTTGCTGTGCTTCAGCAGCCAGGGGCGCCAGGCCACGAGGACGGCCGACGGAACCGGCATGGGCGTCGGATGCGCTGCGCCCACCGATGACGTGTCCGATCCGACCGAATACCTGCTCACGCGCGGCAACGGTCGCTCGCTGCTGGTACGCGTCTATCTCGGGGGCCGCGTTCGCCTTTGCGATCCGGCCAAGACCCTGTCCGATACCGCTCCTGACGGATGCTGAGCATGCACTCATCACATCGCTCGAACCGCCGCGTTCCCACCTTGCCGCCGAAAGCCTCGAACCGAGGCGTCGGCCTGATCGAGGTGCTCGTGTCGCTGCTCGTCTTTTCGCTCGGCGTGCTGGGGCTCGTCGGTCTGCAGGCGCGTGCGATGCAGATCGAGACACAGGCCGGCGACCGAACACGCGCCGCAAACCTGGCCAACGAGCTGGTGACCCAGATGTGGATGAACCAGACGACGGAGCTGTCGTCGGAGCAGTTGGAGGACTGGAACAAGCGCGTGGCTAACACCCGTACCGGCGGCCTGCCGGGCGGCGTGGGCACGGTCAGCAAGCCGGACGCCGATCGCGTCGTCAAGATCACGATCGAGTGGTTGCCGCCGACGCGCGTGAGCACGGACAAGAACCGCTATCTGACGCAGGTGGTACTTCCGTGACGAAGAGATTGCATGCCCGCTTTCAGCGGGGCGTCACTCTGGTCGAGCTGATGGTGGCGCTGCTGATCGGTCTGATCATCACACTGGCAGTGTCCCTCGTGATGAGCAGTTTCGAGGGGCGGCGCCGAACGCACGGTGCCACCTCGGATCTGGAGAAGGCTGGCGCGCTTGCGCTGATGCAGATCGACCGGCGCGTGCGCAGTGCTGGCGCGGGTTTTGCCGGTACGGCTGACTATGCGTACGGCTGTCCGCTGCATGCGGCGAAGTCAGCAGCTCAGATCCTGCCTGCCGGCACGCTGAGTAAGCCGTTTGACAAGGTCAACCCGGGTTCGACCGGTGTGTTCCGGCTTGCGCCCGTGCTCATCCTGCCCGGCCAGACCACTCCGCTGGTGAGTGGCGAGGCCTCCGACGCGCTTGTGCTGATGTCCTCGGGCGCGTCCGGCAGTGTGCCCACGATGTTCAGCTCGGAGGCCGATTCTGATCAGTTGACGTTGGACAACACGGTGGCCTTCAGCCGCAACGACCTCCTGCTGGTCAGCAGTACCCAGCTGTCCGCCGAGGATGGCGTTGTCCCCTGCCTGATCTCGCAGGTCAGTCCCGATGCGGCCACCGGTGCGTCGCAGGTGCTCACACTGTCCGGCGCGTGGTACCAGAGCACCGTAGGCAATACGTCGCTGAAGGGTTTCTCCAACGCCGGCACGGCCACCGTGCTGGGCAACGTTGTGCTGGGCCGCCCGCCCGAGTTCGTGCTGATGGGGGTGGGCGACCACAACTCCCTTTTCACTTACGACCTGCTGCAGACGGGGGAGACGCCCTTGCAGGCCGTGGCCGAAGGGGTGTTCGAGTTGCATGCGCTCTACGGCGTCGACAAAAACTCGGACGACATCGTCGACGACTGGGTGTCGCCGTCTGACGCCAGTGCGGGCTACACGGTTGCCGACCTCTCGAACGGAAGCGCCGGCGCCACCGCCAAACTCAGGAACATCAAGGCGCTGCGCATCGGCCTGATCCTGCGCACCTCGCTGCCGGAGCGCGACGAGGCCTCGGGCGACACCCTCGAACTGTTCACGGACCTCGGCCCCCTCAAGCACACGCGCACGCTGAGCGCGGAAGAGCGCCGCTACCGCTACCGCACGTTGGAATCGACGATTCCCATTCGCAACAACCTCCCGTGAGTTCCATGTTCCACCTGCCTCCTCACGGCCGCGCGCTGCCACACCGGGAGCAGGGTGTCGTCCTCATCGGCACCCTTCTGGCCCTGGTGCTGCTCCTGCTGGCGGCATTCGCCATGGTCAAGTTGTCCGATACGTCGACCATGCTCGCCGGCAACCTGGCTTTCCAGCGCGACTTGACCAACCAGGCCGAGCGTGCCTTTGTCAAGGCGCGCTCCGCCCTGGTTTCCGGTGGACTGTCCGCTGAGACGGCGCGCAATGCCAACCAGCTTGCGCTGAACTACTCGGCTTCGAGGTTGGCCACCAGCGCCAATGGCATCCCGCAGGTGCTGATCAGCGACAGCGCCTATGCCGCGTTCGGGCTGACCGCTGCGGAACTGGGCGATAACGGGGTGACGGTGCGCTATGTGATCGACCGCCTGTGTCTGGCCGCCGGCGAGTTCAGCGATGCGAGCTGCGAGGTCACCACCAGCGACACCGACAAGGGCGGTTCCAGCTCGGCGCGCAAACCCGGCGCCGAAAAGCGGCCCGTGTATCGCGTCAGCGTGAGGGTGACCGGCCCTCGCAGCACCCAGGCCTTCTTCCAGTCCACTTTCGCGCTCTGACGACTTCGCCATGGACACACCGCGCAACTTTTCGAGCCGTGCTGTTGCACGCTCCCTCCGATTCGCCGCCTTGCTCGCGGTGCTGCTCACGACGGTGCCCTTGGCCAGCCGCGCGGTCGACCTGGCCGACCAGCCGCTGTTCTCGACGACCAACGTGCCGGGCAATGTGCTCCTGGCGCTGTCGGTGGAGTTTCCCACTGCGTTGAGCCCCGCCTACCTCGCCGGCTACAGCGCCTCCAGCACCTACATCGGCTACTTCGACCCTGAGAAGTGCTACCGGTACAGCTACAACTCATCCAAGCCATCGGAAAGCTACTTTGTCCCAGACTCGAAGGCCAGCAGCCATGCGTGCTCGAGCAGTTCGTCAAAGGCGCTGTGGAGCGGCAACTTCCTGAACTGGGCCTCCATGGGGGCGCTGGATGCCTTTCGCAAGGGGATGACGGGAGGGCACCGTGCGGTGGACACGGCCACGAACACCGTCCTCGAAAAAACCTACAACTTCAACAGCGGTGCCCAGACGCCCGCGAACGCGCCGGACAAGACCATCACCGGCTCGGAGCTGGTCCGCGGCGCTACGCCCTTCGGCTGGACCTCGGCAACGACCAAGGTCTGGCACCAGGGTACGGCCATGTTGATCACCGGCACGAAGATTGTTAAAGGTGTCGCCGACCCGGACATAGATACCCCCTGCCGGACCGGGACGACGTGCGTGGACGTGGGCTCGCCGGACACGCCCATCCGGCCACTGACGCCCGACGGTTCGACGTCCCTCTACTACAACGCCCAGAGCTCGGCAGCCGGGACGGCTGACGAGGCCAAGGTCTACAAGGTCTACATCCGCGTCAAGGTCTGCGACCCCGGCGTCGGCGTCGAGTCGAACTGCACGGCCTACGGCAGCAACTACAAGCCGGAAGGGCTGATGCAGGCCTATTCGTCCAAGCTGCGCTTCTCCGCCTTTGGCTACTTGAACGTGCCCGACTACGACAAGACGAAGCAGCGTGACGGCGGCGTGATGCGTGCGCGCATGAAGTACGTCGGCCCGAACAAGACCGTGCCCGGTTCCACCCCGGTCGTCAATCCGAACGCCGAGTGGGATGCAGCCACCGGAGTATTCGTGACGAACCCGGATGCGTCGGACGCGAGTTCGACCATCAGCACCTTTGGCCTAAGCAGCGGCGCGGTGCCCAACAGCGGTGTGGTGAACTACCTGAACAAGTTCGGCAGCACGTTGGGCGACTACAAGTCGTTCGATCCGGTCAGCGAGCTGTACTACGCCGGTCTGCGCTACTACAAGAACGCCGGCAACCTCAAGAGCTACACCGATGGGACGACCGACAAGAACGCCGACGGTTTCCCCGTGATCACCAACTGGGATGATCCGATCCTCTACAGCTGCCAGAAGAACTTCGTCCTCGGCATCGGCGACGTCAACACCCACTCGGACCGCAACTTCGAGGGCGCGACGGGCAAGACCGCGTACGAGGGTTCGTCGGCAGCGCCGACCATCACGTCGAAAGACGTGACCGAGGCCACGAACATGGTCGGCACTCTGGAAGGCATTTCCGGTCTGGCCGGCATAGCACCCAACAAGGACAAGAGCAACTCCTTCTACATCGCCGGGCTGGCCTACGACGCGCACACGGTGGACTTCCGCGCCGACATCAAGGACAAGCAGACCGTCAGTACCTACTGGCTCGATGTGCTGGAGTACGAGAGATACAAGAACAAGAGCAAGAACATGTACTGGCTGGCGGCCAAGTACGGCGGCTTCACGTTACCCGACGGCTTCTCGCCATACTCGACAGGGAATTCGAGCACGACCCTCAAGGACGGCGCCTGGTACACCAACAAGGAGGTCCTCGAGGACACCACCGACAAGGTGATCGACAAGCGGCCCGACAACTACTTCGCCGCCAGCCAAGCGGACAAGATGATCGAGGGTCTCCAGGCAGCCTTCGAGAAGATCACCAGCGAAGCCGATTCAGTGGCGAGCACGGCGCTGTCCACGGTGTCGCCCAACGTGGCCAATGACGGCACGGTCTCGTATGCAGCCTCGTACAACCCCGGCAACTGGACGGGTCAGATCACCGCGACGAAGGTGACCTTCAATGGTGAAGGTACGCCGACGACGCAGCAGAAATGGGAAGCCCGTGCCTTGCTCGACGCTGACGGCGCGACGGGACGAAAGATCGTGACGTGCTGCACCAGCGCCGGTGCCGCGCTTCCGTTCACGTTTTCGTCACTGTCCGGGGCAACATTGAGCAGCCGCACGAACTACTCGACATTCGCCAATGTGCCAGGCGTGGACAGCAATTCGCAGTCGGTGGCCAACTACATCAGTTACCTACGCGGCGACAGATCGCAGGAACTGAAAAACGGCGGCGCGTACCGCAATCGCGAGCATCTGCTCGGCGACATCGTCAGCTCCAAGCCTGTGGCTGTCGGCGTGCCGGCCTTCCCCTATCACGACAACTACAACCCCGGGTATACAGCGTTCAAGAAGGCCCACACTATTGACCGCAAGCGCAAGACGGTGGTCTACGTCGGTGCGAACGACGGCATGCTGCATGCGTTCGATGGCAGCATCGACACTTCGACCTCCGGTCACGAACTGTTCGCCTACGTGCCGAGCTTCGTGTACGGCGACAGCAGAACGGCAGGTACCTCCGGACTGGCCAGCCTCGGCAAGTCGAGCTACAGCCACCACTATTTCGTTGACTCTACGCCGGACTACTTTGATGTAGACCTGTCGCGGACCAAGGGCGCGACCAATTCAAGCCCCGACTGGCGCACGCTGTTGATCGGCGGCCTGGGCAAGGGCGGCAAGGGCTATTACGCGATTGACGTGACCGACCCGACCACATGGACCAGCGAACCGAACGTGGCCGGGAAGGTGCTGTGGGAGTTCACTGACCCGCGCATGGGCTACAGCTACGGCCGACCGAGCGTGGTGAAGACGAAGAAGCACGGCTGGGTAGTGATCTTCACCTCGGGCTACAACAACAGCGACGGTGTCGGCTACTTCTTCATCGTCAATCCGCGCAACGGCGCACTGCTTGAAGCGGTGGCCACGCCGAAGGGCTCCGTGGCGAGCCCCCTGAACATCGGCGACCACACGGCCTATGTGCCCGACTACAGCGACATGACGGCCGATGCCGTCTACGCTGGTGACCTGATGGGCAATGTTTGGCGCCTGGACCTGACCGGGACCGATGGCGACTACGGTCCGCCGGAAGCCATCGCCAGCCTGACCAACGCCTCCGGCGGCGCGCAGCCGGTCACCGTGCGCCCGCTCGTCGAGATGGATCCGAGCTCGAAAAAGCGCTATGTGCTGATTGGCACGGGCAAGCTGCTGGCCGACAGCGACATGCGCAACGGCAGCGTGCAGTCGTTTTATGCGATCGTGGACGGCACGGGTGCCTATGGCAAGTTCTATACAACGTCCACCCTGCCGAGCGGCGTGGGCTTTCCGATCTACCGTCGCTCGCTGGAGCCGAACACGAACTTGCTCAAGGGCATCGGTAGTGCGCCTGTCTCCCCGATGGGCTGGTACTTCGATTTGCCGACGTCCAATGGCATCGCGCAGCGAGTGAATGTGACGCCGACGGCCAACCGTGGCATCGTGGCGTTTGTCGCCAACCTGCCCAACGGCGAGGCTTGCAAGCCCGACGGCAAGGGAGCGCTCTATGCGGCCACCTTCACCGACGGCCAGACGGTGCTCACGAGCAGCGAGGGCGGCGATCTGGTGCCTTCCGTGGAACCCATCAATGGCATCCTCACCGAGGTGGTCATCAACCGCGTGAAGGGCAAGCTGCGCCTCTATTTCGGTGGCGGCGTTGGCGGCGGCACTTCGGTGATCGGCAAAGCGCCGGCGAACCTCAGCACCGCAGGTGGGCTCAAGCAGCTCAACTGGCGCGGTGTCACCGCGGCGGACTGAGCAGGTGTGAACGGTGGCACAGCTAGCGAATGGGAGTGTTGCCGGCTTCCTGCCGCGGAGTAGCCTGCTTGCCGCCTGTACGCTGGCGACCGTGCTTCACCTGGCAGCACTGCGCGTCCTTAACGTGGAAGCCGCGCCCCTGCGTTTGATAGCGGGGCTGCCGGCGGGCAGCGGCGCGGCCGTGAGCGTACGCGTGGTGCCGACATCGCGGGAAGGGGCAACGCGTCCGTCTCGGCCAACCAGCACCCCGGCACTGCCGCCGCCTGACCATGGACCGACCAAGACGCAGGGGCCCGCGATATCGGCCCCTCCGCCTGCAGATGCGGGCGTGCAGCTGGCGCCGCACCCGCGCTCCGCGCCGGATTTAGAACAGCTGCAGGGGCTGGCCTTCAGTGGCTTGCCAATGCGGATTCGCCTGCTGATCGATGATCACGGTCGCGTGACCGACGTGAAGGTCCTGGAGACGTCCGAGGCGGACAACGTATCGGCGGCCGTCATGCACGTGTTCGAGCAGACTGCCTTCGTGCCCGCGCGGCGCAACGGTAGCGACGTGGCGTCGGAGTTGGACATCGAGCTCAGTTTCGGCTCCTGATCCGGCACGTCCGAGGGATGGGGCAAGGACGGCACGGGGCCGACCAGTCCGACTGTTTACCTACTCGCCCAGTCGCTCGACGGGACAGTCAGGCTGTGCCCGGTATGTTCTCTGCACCCAGCGTGCTGCAGTAGCCATCGAGCCGCTGTTGATCTGCTCCAGCCAGCTCCCCGGCGCGCAGCGAGGCAGCGCGCGCAATGGCGTGCAAGCGGAACTGCAGCTCCTGCTCCACGGCCTCCACTTCGGCGCAGTCTTGCGGCTGCACTGCCTCGCGGCTCCACAGGCCGCTGGCGTTCCAGCCTGCACGCAGTCGGTTGAGCAGGTGCTGGGCCAGGGTCAACGCCGCCTTCAGTCCGGGCGTCTCGGCTTGCAGCATGAGCGTGCTCGTGGCGAACTGCGCCGACTGCAACGCCGCATCGAGCCGGTCGAGCCGCTCGCGCATCTCGGAAACGGCCACGGCGGGTTGCAGCTCGGGCTGGGTGCGTGCGGTCGACGCGATGAGCCCCGCCCAGCCGAGGTCGAATTCGCCCGGCACCACCCTGAGCGCCACGCCGGCTCTTGCCAGGTGCGGGCGTTCGCCGCGCAGGATGGCCAGCACGCCGTCGGTCACGGCCAGCAGCCGGCCTTGCGCCGAGAGCTGCTCGCGAGGCAGGCAGTACGGGTAGCCCGTGCCGTCGAGCCGCTCGTGGTGCTCGGCCACGGCCCGAGCCACTTCGGCGGGGTAGTTGGTGAGCTGCTCGATGAGCAGCCGGCCCACATGGGGATGCACGACGAGGTGGCGGTAGCTCCGCACGTCGAGTGCGCGTCCGACATCGGCCTCGATGAACTCGGGCGCGATGTACATCTCGCCCAGGTCGTGCAGCAAGCCGCACAGCATCGCCAGGCGCAGCTGGCGCGTGTCCGAGCCGTGTGCCAGCACCAGCGCACCGTTGAGCGCCATCGCCTGCACTGCATGATCGAAGGTCTCGGCACGAGCCGCCTGCCCCGCGGTGAGCAGCAGCTGCGCCACCGAATGCAAGGGGAGGTGTGTTGCGGAGTGAACCAGCTCGTCGGCGTAGGGCCGCAGCAGTGCGGCCATCGGGCCCTGGCGCTCGATCAGCGCCTCCAGCGCCTGCACCAGCGCACGCGGGGTCACGCCGTCTTCCGCGTAGAGGCAGCTCTCCAGCGGATGGCGCAGCTGCCGGTCGAGCAGCTTGCGCTGCAGGGCCTGCGAGACTGGCTGGTCGCGCGCCCACAGCTTGGTGCCCGAGACGTCGAAGATGTCGCGCGAGGCGATGATCGACTTCGTTTCGCTGGCTTCGAGGATGGTTGCCAGCGCGTGCGGATTGGCCGTTTGGAAGTGGCCTGCGGCGGATGGGTACATCGTGTGTCTCCCGCGGGCCATGCGGCCCATCGCTCTTGGCGTATCGGCCGTCCGCCACGCCCACTGGAGCGGGCAAGTGTTTCAAGTCGTTGCGAGGCTACGAGGCCGGAAGTCGCATCAAGGCGACCCCGATCCAGGCTGGCGGGTACCTCCGCGACGGCGTGCACATTGCCGCGCCGCCTCGCGCGCATCGGCCTCGAAGGGCGCATCGTGGTAGCCGTGCCGTGCCACCTGAGCGAGGTACAGGCGCAGGAACCTATGCATCGAGCCCGCTTCCTGGTACTGGCGCACATGCCGGCATTCGTGCGCGAGCAGCGGCAGGCTGAGCGCGCCGCGGCGGATGAGGATGGCGTCGCCGAGCGCCATGCCGTCCACATCGGGGCCCGGCAAATCCAGCCGGTGCGCGAGGCGGGCGAGCCAGGTCGTGCCGGGGATGGGCACGCGGTCGACCAGCAGCAGGCGTACGCGCTCTGGCTCGTTCACCCCCACGGCGGCCGCCACCTCACTCTCCACCGGCGAGAGCGGGCGGCCGCCGCGTTTCACGCGCCCGGCCTGCCAAGCCGCCCACGCATATACGAACGGCGTGGCCAGCGGCAGCAGGCGGCGTGGATGCACGGCCGCTGCGCGCCATCACTCCTGATAGGCGGAGAGCGGCACGCAGCTGCAGAACAGGTTGCGATCGCCGTGCACGTTGTCCACGCGGCCCACGGGCGACCAGTATTTCTGCTGGCGCAGCATCTTCAGCGGGTAGGCCGCCTCCTCGCGCGTGTAGGGGTGAGGCCAGTCGGCCTTCATCAGCCCCTGCGCGGTGTGCGGTGCTGCCTTTAGCGGGTTGTCCTCGCGCGGCCAGGTGCCGTGCTCGACCTTGCGGATCTCATCGCGGATGGCCACCATGGCGTCGCAGAAGCGGTCGAGTTCCTTGAGCGGCTCGCTCTCGGTGGGTTCCACCATCAGCGTGCCGGCCACGGGGAAGCTCAGCGTGGGTGCATGGAAGCTGTAGTCGATGAGGCGCTTGGCCACGTCTTCCGCGGAGATGCCCGAGCTGTCCTTGAGCGGTCGCAGGTCGAGGATGCACTCGTGCGCCACGCCGCCGCCCTTGACCTCCGCAAGGTTGCCGCTGAAGTGGATGTCGTAGTGGTCGGCCAGTCGCGCGGCCACATAGTTGGCACTCAGGATGGCTGTCTCGGTGGCCGCCTTCAGCCCCTCGGCGCCCATCATGCGGATGTACATCCAGCTGATGGGCAACACGGCCGCATTGCCCAGCGGGGCCGCCGACACGGCGCCGATCGGCCCGGGCTGCCCCGGCTCGTGCGCGCGCGCCGGCACCGACGGATCGGCCGGCAGGAAGGGCACGAGGTCCTCGACCACGCACACCGGCCCCACGCCCGGCCCACCGCCGCCGTGGGGAATGCAGAAGGTCTTGTGCAGGTTGAGGTGGCTCACGTCGCCGCCAAACTGCCCCGGGGCCGCCAGCCCCACCAGCGCGTTCATGTTGGCTCCATCCACATAGACGCGGCCGCCGTGGGCATGCACCAGCTCGCACAGCTCCTTGACGTGGGTGTCGAAGAGGCCGTAAGTCGAGGGGTAGGTGATCATCACGCAGGCCAGGTCGCGCGCGTGCTCCTCGCACCTGGCTTTCAGGTCGGCGAGGTCGACGTTGCCTTCCTCGTCGCATTTCGTCACCACGACCTTGAGCCCGGCCATCTGCGCGCTGGCCGGGTTGGTGCCGTGCGCCGACTCGGGGATCAGGCACACGTCGCGATGCCCCTCGCCGCGCGAGGCGTGCCACGCCTTGATGATCAGCAGCCCGGCGTATTCGCCCTGCGAGCCGGCGTTGGGCTGCAGGCTGATGCCCGCATAGCCGGTGGCGTGGCACAGCCAGGCGCGCAGCTGCTGGTCGAGCTCGTCATAGCCGGCAAGCTGTTCGCGCGGTGCGTAAGGGTGGATGTGCGCGAATTCCGGCCAGGTGACGGGGATCATCTCGCTGGTCGCGTTAAGCTTCATCGTGCACGAGCCCAACGGGATCATCGAGCGGTCGAGCGCCAGGTCCTTGTCGGAGAGGCTGCGGATGTAGCGCAGCATCTCCGTCTCGCTATGGTGTGTGTTGAAGACCGGGTGCGTGAGGAAGGCGCTGCGCCGCGCGAGCGCCGCCGGGAAGAGCGGCGCCACGCCGGCTTCGAACTGTGCGAACGAGGGCGCCGGCCGCCCGTCGGCGAACACGTTCCACAACTCGGCGACGTCGTCGCGCGTGGTGGTTTCGTCCAGCGTGATACCCACGCTTCGAGCGGATGCACGGCGCAGGTTGTAGCCCGCGTTTCGTGCCGCCTGCAGCACGCGCTCGGTGCGATCGCCGGTCAGCACCTCCAGCGTGTCGAACGCCGTCTCGCGGGCCAGCTCGCAATCGAGCTGTCGCAGCCCCGCGGCCAGCGCGGCCGTGTAGCTCGCCACGCGCTGGGCGATGCGTGTAAGCCCGTGCGGACCGTGGTAGACCGCATACATACTCGCCACCACGGCAGGCAGCACCTGCGCCGTGCAGATATTGGAGGTCGCCTTTTCGCGGCGGATGTGCTGCTCTCGTGTCTGCAGCGCCAGCCGGTAGGCCGGATTGCCCTGCGCATCGATGCTCACGCCCACCAGCCGGCCGGGCATCTGCCGCTTGAACTCGTCGCGCGTGGCCATGTAGGCGGCATGCGGGCCGCCGTTGCCCATGGGCATGCCGAAGCGCTGCGTGTTGCCTACCGCGATGTCGGCGCCCATTTCGCCAGGAGGCCTGAGCAGCGTGAGCGCGAGCAGGTCCGCGGCCACGATGGCCAGGCCGCCCGCGGCATGCACGGCGTCGATCACGGGCTTGAGGTCGTGCACCTCGCCGTTGACGCCCGGGTACTGCAGCAGCACGGCGAAGGCGCCTGCGTTGCCGGCCGCGTTCACCGGCCCCGTAGCCACGGTGATGCCCAGAGGCTCGGCCCGCGTGCGCACCACCTGCAGGGTCTGCGGCAGCACGTCGTCGGCCACGAAGAAGGTGTTCGACTTGCTCTTGCCCACGCGCAGGGCCAGCGTCATGGCCTCGGCCGCGGCGGTGGCCTCGTCCAGCATGGATGCGTTGGCGATGGCCATGCTGGTGAGGTCGGTCACCATCGTCTGGAAGTTGACGAGCGCCTCCATGCGGCCCTGGGAGATCTCGGCCTGGTAGGGCGTGTAGGCGGTGTACCAGGCGGGGTTCTCCAGCACGTTGCGCAAGATGACGCCGGGCGTATGCGTCCCGTGGTAGCCCTGGCCGATGCATGACTTGAGCACCTGGTTGCGGCCGGCGATGTCCTTCAGCTCGGCCAGCGCCTGTGCCTCGGTGAGCGATGCAGGCAGGTCCATGGGCTGCGTGCGCGCGATGGCGCGAGGGACCACCGCATCGATCAGTGCTTGCCGCGAGGCCAGGCCGATGACCGAGAGCATGCGGCGTTCATCCTCCTCGCCGATGCCGACGTGGCGGGCGACGAACTCGCAGCGGTTCTCGAGTTCGTCCAATGGGAGGGCGTGGGGAGCTTGCGTGGACATCAGCATGAAAGGTTCCGGAATCGGTGCAGCGGGACGAAGGCAAGGCGCGTTGGGTGGGAGCCCGTGCAAGCTCCCATGTGGTGCATCGCGAAGTGAATCAGACCTTCTTCAGCAGGGCGTCGTAGGCCGGTCCGTCCATGAGCTGGTCGAACTCGCCCATGTCCGAGACGCGCACCTTGAAGAACCACCCGCTGCCCATCGGATCGCTGTTGGCCAGCGAGGGGTCGGCGCGCAATGTCTCGTTGACCTCGACCACCTCGCCGCTCACCGGCATGTAGATGTCGGCCGCGGCCTTCACCGACTCGACCACGCCGGCGACCTCGCCCTTCTTGTAGCTGCGGCCGACTTCCGGCAGGTCGACGAAGACCACGTCGCCCAGCGCGTCCTGCGCGTGCTGCGTGATGCCGACCGTGGCGGCTTCGTGGTCCTCGATGTTGATCCACTCGTGATCGGCGGTGAACTTGGTCGTCATGGGTGAGGCCTCCTCAGGCGGAAATGGGAAAGACGTGAAAGGGGCTCAGCTGCGGTGGTAGCGATGCGGCGCGAAGGGCAGGGCGCACACCCGCATTGGCTGGCGCTTGCCGCGCACCTCGGCATAGACCTCGTGGCTGGCCAGGGCGTGGTTGGCGGCGAGGTAGGCCATGGCGATGGGCGCGTCCACCGTGGGAGCCAGCGTGCCGCTCGTCACGTGGCCCAGCGCATGGCCGAGGGCGTCGGTGATCTTCGCGCCTTCGCGAACCGGCACACGCTCCAGGCCCAGCAGGCCGACGCGCTTGACCACGGCTCCATTGCCCAGCTGGGCATCGATGACCCGGGCGCCCGGGTAACCATCCGCGCGCGCACCGCCGTGGCGGCGCACCTTCTGGATGGCCCAGGCCAGGCCTGCTTCAATGGGCGTGGTGGTTTCCGTGATGTCATGCCCGTACAGGCACAAGCCTGCTTCCAGGCGCAGCGTGTCGCGAGCGCCGAGCCCGGCGGGCTTGACCTCGGGCTGCGAGAGCAGGGCGCGCGCAAGCTCCTCGGCGTCGCCGGCGGGTACGGAGATCTCGAAGCCGTCCTCGCCGGTGTAGCCGGAGCGGGTGACGAAGCAGATGGCGCCCGCGAGCTCGAATTCGCCGCCGGTCATGAAGGTCAGCCGCGTCACGTCTTCGTTGAGCCGGGCCAGGGCATGCACGGCACGTGGGCCTTGCAGCGCCAGCAGCGCGCGATCCGGCAAGGGTTGCACATGGCAGCGGTGGCCGATGTGGGTGATGAGGTGCCGGGTGTCGGCGTCCTTGCGCGAGGCGTTCACCACTAGCAGGAGATCGCCGGCGCGGCGCGTGATCATGAGGTCGTCGAGGATGCCGCCGCTGACATTGGTGAAGAAGCCGTAGCGCTGCCGACCTACCCCCAGGCCCACCACATCCACCGGCACCAGCGATTCAAGGGCGCTCGCCGCATCGTCGCCCACGAGGCGCAGCTGGCCCATGTGCGAAACATCGAACAGCGCCGCGGAGGCGCGGCAGTGGCGGTGTTCGGCAATGATGCCGCCGGGGTAGTTCACCGGCATGTCATACCCCGCGAAGGGAACCATCTTGGCACCCAGCTCCAGGTGCAAGGCGTACAGCGGGGTCTTGAGCAGTTCGGTGGCGGACATGGTCTCTCCGAGGGCATTCATCGACAGGCCGGCGCGCTGGATGCGCGTTCGGGGATGCCCTGGCTGTCCGCTCTACCTGAGAGATTGGCGGCTGCCGGATGACGACCTGCCGCTTGCCCCTTCGGTGGGCCCGCTCGGGGGCGGGCCTCTCTCCAGCGAGGTACGCCCTGCTACTGCCCCAGGGCGGCTGCCAGTCCTTTTGCCTGAGCGTTCGAACGCATCCTGAGACACGTCCTGCGCCTTCGGCGGCCTTCCTGAAAGGCTCTCTCCTGGCGGCGACGAGTGTAGCCGAGGCCCTGCGCGAAATCGGCGGAATGCAACCCTGTGCGGAGTACGTTGAATGCGGGTCGCACAGCGGACGCTGAGTCAGCACACGCCGCAGCGGCGACCGTAACGGCACTGCTCACCGGCTCGCAGAGAAGGCCGGGTTCACATGCTGACGTAGTTGGGTCCGCCGCCGCCTTCCGGCGTGACCCACACGATGTTCTGTGTTGGATCCTTGATGTCGCAGGTCTTGCAGTGCACGCAGTTCTGCGCGTTGATCTGCAGCCGCTGCCCCGCGCCGTCGTCGACGAACTCGTACACCGCCGCCGGACAGTAGCGGCTCTCCGGCCCCGCGTAGCGCGCCAAGTTCACCGTGACAGGCACCGTGGAGTCCTTCAGTGTCAGGTGCGAGGGCTGGTCTTCCGCATGGTTCGTATTGCTGACGAACACGCTGCTCAGCCGGTCGAAGGTCAGCTTGCCGTCGGGCTTGGGATAGTCGATCTTCGGGCACTGGTCGGCGGGCAACAGGCTGGCGTGATCGGGCTGGTGGCGGTGCAGCGTCCACGGTGGGCTCTTCACTCCGAGCTTGGGCAGCAGCCAGTGCTCGATGCCCATCATCAGCGAGCCCACCCACAGGCCGTTCTTGAACCAGGGCTTGAAGTTGCGCGTGGTGTTCAGTTCCTCGCGCAGCCAGCTCTTTTCGAAGGCCTCCGGAAAGGCGGCGAGTTCATCGTGCTGACGGCCCGATGCCACGGCGGCGTAAGCCGCTTCGCCGGCCAGCATGCCGGACTTGATTGCCGCGTGGCTGCCCTTGATGCGCGCGGCGTTCATGAAGCCCGCGTCGCACCCCAGCAGCGCACCGCCGGGGAACACGGTCTTCGGCAGGCTCTGCAGCCCGCCGTTGTTGATGGCGCGCGCGCCGTAGCCCAGGCGCTTACCGCCTTCGAGCACCTCGCGGATGCGCGGGTGCGTCTTCCAGCGCTGCATCTCCTCGAAGGGGCTCATCCATGGATTGCGGTAGTCGAGCCCGAGCACATAGCCGAGCGTGACCTTGTGGTCTTCGAGGTGGTAGAGGAAGCCGCCGCCAAACGTCTGGGTATCCACCGGCCAGCCGGCGGTATGCACCACCAGCCCCGGCTTGGCCTTCGCCGGGTCGATCTCCCACAGTTCCTTGATGCCGATCGACCAGCTGGGCGGGTCGCGTCCTTCGTCGAGCTTGTACTTGGCGATGAGCTGCCGGCCCAGGTGCCCGCGCGCACCCTCCGCGAAGAGGGTGTACTTCGCGTGCAGTTCCATGCCGAGCTGGAAGCTTTCGTTCGGCTTGCCGTCGCGACCCACGCCCTGATTCCCGGTGGCCGCGCCCTTGACGGAACCGTCGTCGTTGTAGAGCACCTCGGCCGCCGGGAAGCCGGGGAAAATTTCGACGCCCAGCGCCTCCGCCTGCTGAGCCATCCAGCGCACCACGTTGCCCAAACTCACCACGTAGTTGCCTTCGTTGTGCAGGGGCCCGGGGACCAGCCAGTCCGGCGCGCGCCAGGCCTTGTTCTCGGTGAGGAACAGCACGTCGTCGCCCGTGACGGGCTGATTGAGGGGCGCGCCCTTTTCCTTCCAGTCGGGGATGAGCTCGGTGAGTGCACGCGGATCCATCACCGCCCCCGAAAGGATGTGCGCGCCGGGTTCGGATCCCTTCTCCAGCACGACGACGGACACCTCCTTGCCCTGCTCAACGGCGAGCTGCTTGAGGCGGATGGCTGCAGCCAGTCCGCCGGGGCCCGCACCCACCACGAGCACGTCGTACTCCATGGCTTCGCGTGGGCCGTAGCGTTCGAGGATTTCCTGCGTTGTCATGCTGTTCCTTGCTCCAGGATGGGCGGCATTCTAGGGGTGCATTTCACGAAATAGAACGATCGTTCTATTTGCCTGTCCCGCCGCTCATGAGCTGCGTCACACGGCCCGAGGAAGGCGGTCGTTGCGAGGGCCTCGCGTGCTATCGTCTCCGCAGTCAAGAACGAGGAGAGCCGACATGAGTTACTGCATCGACCTGTCCGGCCGCGTCGCGCTGGTCACCGGCGCGTCGAGCGGCCTGGGCCAGCAGTTCGCGAAGACATTGGCCAAAGCGGGATGCGGGGTCGTTTTGGCCGGCCGCCGTGTCGAGCGGCTGAAGACGCTGCGCGCCGAGATCGAGTCCACCGGCGGCGACGCCCATGTGGTCACCGTCGACGTGACGGACGTGCATGGCATCCGTGCCGCCGTCGCCCATGCCGAAACCGAGTTCGGCACCATCGACATCCTCATCAACAACTCGGGCGTTAGCACCACGCAGAAGCTCGCCGACGTCACGGAAGAAGACTACGACTATGTCTTCAACACCAATACCCGAGGTGCTTTCTTCGTGGCGCAGGAGGTGGGCAAGCGCATGCTGGCGCGCGCCAAGGGCGCGGCGCCCGGCACCTTCACAGGTGGGCGCATCGTCAACATCGCTTCGATGGCCGGACTGCGCGTGCTGAGCCAGATCGGCGTGTACTGCATGAGCAAGGCCGCGGTCGTCCACATGACGCGGGCCATGGCGCTCGAATGGGGCCGCTTCGGCATCAACGTGAACTGCATCTGCCCCGGCTATGTGGACACCGAGATCAACCACCACTACTGGGAAACCGAGCAGGGCAAGCGCCTGGTCGACATGCTGCCTCGCAAGCGGGTCGGTCAGCCGCAAGACCTCGATTCGGTGCTGATGATGCTGGTGGCCAACGAGAGCCACTTCGTCAACGGCGCGGTGATCCAGGTCGACGACGGTTTCGCGGTGTGAGGGCGTTGTCGCTGCTGGAGGCGCGCGTCCTCGGCGTGCTGGTGGAGAAGGCCCACACCGTGCCCGACAGCTATCCGCTGTCGCTCAACTCGCTCGTGGCCGGCTGCAACCAGAAAAGTGCTCGCGATCCGGTCATCAACGCTACGGAAGCCGAGGTCCAGGTCGCGGTGGACGCGCTCAAGTCGCTGAGCCTCGCTTTCGAGAGCAGCGGCTCGCGCGTGTCACGCTACGAGCACAACATGGGCCGTGTGCTCGGCCTGCCCTCGCAGTCGGTGGTGCTGCTGGCCGTGCTGGCGTTGCGCGGGCCGCAGACCAGCGCCGAGTTGCGCGGCAACACCGACCGCCTGCACCGTTTCGCCGACGTGTCCTCGGTCGAAGGCTTTCTTGCGGAGCTCGCCGAGCGGCCCGACGAGAAGGGCGGACCACTGGTGGTGAAGCTGCCGCGCGCGCCCGGTGCGCGTGAACCGCGATGGGCTCATCTGCTTTGCGGGCCCGTCGACACATCCGCGCTTGCCGCGTCTGCCTCCGTGTCCCAGGAGGATTTCATCGCCGCTTCCGAGCTGGCCTCGCTGAAGGTGCAGCAGGCGACCATGCAGGCCGAGCTGACCGCGTTGCGCGAGCTCGTGGATCGGCTGTACGGGGAACTGGGTATCGCCCGGCAATAGGTTCGGCAGAGGCGCGGCAATAGGCGTTCCTATGCGCTGAGCAGCTTCTGCACGAGTAGCGGGGTGGTCGTGGCGTCGTACTTCTTCATCAGTCGAGCGCGGTACACATCCACCGTGCGCGGGCTGATGGCGAGCTTGCGTCCGATCTGCTTGCTGGTGAGGCCGTCGATGAGCAGGGCCGCGATTTCGCGCTCCCGCGGCGTTAGGTCGGCCTTCACCTGCCGGCGCGCGGAAAGGTCTTCGAAGCTCCAGATGCCAGCTGCATGAGGATGCCGGGGGTCGAGCGCGCGTCCCGAGACGTGGCACCAGAACAGCTCGCCCCGACGCGGTCCGCCGGTGCGCTTCATCACGCGCTCATCGGCATACCAGCCGCGTGCATTGAGACTGGCCACGATGCGCGCGCCCGTGCGTTCGAACTCGTCGTGCGTGGGATAGAGCAGCTCGAACGACCGGCCCACCAGTTGATCGCGCGTGGCGCCGAACATTTCGAGCAGTTGCTGGTTGCAGTCGACCATCAGGCGGTTGCGGGATATCACGAGCCCGATGGGAGCGAGGTCGAATGCTGTGCGGTAATCGAGGTCGCTTCGGCTTTCGGTCGGCATGCGTCCGCTCCTTAGGCAATTCTACGTAACGACTACGTAATGCATTACGCAGTACGCTTCGCGCCCATCAAGTTCAGCTCTGGAGACAGCGAATGAACAAGGTCTATCCAAGCGCGGTCGCCGCGCTCGATGGCATCGTCAGGGATGGCCAGCTGCTCGCGGTGGGCGGCTTCGGGTTGTGTGGCATTCCGGAAGCATTGATCCTCGCGCTGCGCGACTCGGGCATGAAGAACCTGACCGTGATTTCCAACAACGCCGGTGTCGATGATTTCGGCCTGGGCTTGCTGCTGCAGACCAGGCAGATCCGCAAGATGATCTCGAGCTATGTCGGCGAGAACAAGGAGTTCGAGCGCCAGTACCTGGCCGGCGAACTGGAGCTCGAGTTCACGCCTCAGGGCACGTTGGCCGAAAAGCTGCGAGCAGGCGGTGCGGGCATCCCCGCGTTCTTCACGCGCACGGGCGTGGGCACCATGGTCGCCGAAGGCAAGGAAACGCGCGAGTTCGATGGCCACGTGTACGTGATGGAGCGCGCGTTGAACCCGGAAGTCGCGCTGATCAAGGCGCACGTCGCCGACAAGAGCGGCAACGTGCGGTTCCGTCGCACGGCGCGCAATTTCAACCCCGCGGCAGCGATGGCCGGCAAGATCACCGTCGCCGAGGTGGAGCAGCTCGTGGAGGTCGGCGACATCGATCCCGATGATGTCCACCTGCCTGGCATCTACGTGCACCGTATCGTGGTGAACCCCCGTCCCGAGAAGCGCATCGAGAAGCGCACCACGCGACCCGCCGCCTGAAGGAGAGAACATGCCCTGGACCCAAGAGCAGATGGCCGCCAAGGCCGCGTCCGAGCTGAAGGACGGCTACTACGTGAACCTTGGCATCGGCATTCCCACGCTGGTGGCCAACTTCGTGCCCAAGGACATCGAGGTCTGGCTGCAAAGCGAGAACGGCATGCTGGGAATCGGCCCATTCCCCACCGAGGACGAGGTCGACCCCGACCTCATCAACGCGGGCAAGCAGACCGTGACCACGATTGCCGGCTCCAGCATCTTCGGCTCGCACGACAGCTTCGCGATGATCCGCGGCGGCAAGATCAACCTGAGCATCCTGGGGGCGATGCAGGTGAGCGAGAAGGGCGACCTCGCCAACTGGATGATCCCGGGCAAGATGGTCAAGGGCATGGGCGGCGCCATGGACCTCGTGGCCGGAGTGCCGCGCGTGATAGTCGTCATGGAGCACGTGGCACGCAAGAAGGATGGCACCACGGACCTCAAGATCCTGCCCAAGTGCACCCTGCCGTTGACGGGCGTGGGCGTGGTCAACCGCATCATCACGGACCTCGCGGTGATGGATGTCACTTCCGAAGGTCTGAAGGTGGTTGAGCTCGCGCCGGGAGTCACGCGCGAGGAGCTCCAGTCCAAGACCGGCGTGCCGCTGCACTGAACGGCGACTGCGGCACCGGGGAAGGCCCTTACCGGAAGGCGGAGGTGGAAGGGCCGGCTGCCCGTATGTCGGCCCGCTGCCGCTGGATTTCCATGCGCTTGACCGACAGGTATTCCTCCCGGTCCATCTCGCGCAACTGTCGCGGGTAGCGCTCGGTGGCGGCAAACCATTGCTGCAGGCGCCTCTCCACTTGCTCGTCGCCCGGGGCGGCGAGCGAATCGAGGTAGGCGTCGATGGCCAGGTAGTAGCGCATGGTGTTGCGCTCGACGGCACCGCGCAGGTTGTCTGCCAGCACGGGCGAGCCGTCCGGCCGTCGGCTGACCACGGTGAAGCCCACCTTGCCGCTGCCTGCGGTGTTCAGGTAGGCCTGCATCGCCACGCGGGCTGCAAAGCCGTAGCCGTACGAATACGACATATGCAGGAACGAGCGGTGCGCATCGACGGGCGCGGCTTCCAGCACCAGGCGGTAATCACGAGTGCCCAGTGGCCCGGCCCGCGCATCCATGCGAACTTGCAGATAGTCGGGACCGGACGTGGCGACGCGGTGCTCGAAGTCGATGGGGTGGGCGTCGGAGGTATCCTGGTTCAGCTTGCGCCCCACGCGAACTGCCAGCCGCTGCGTGGCCGGCTCGGCCCGGCACTGCTTCACGTTGGGATGCAGGATCAGTATGTCGCACCAAGGCTCGCGTGACTGCAGCGCCGCGCGCACGGTGGCGAAGTCATGCTCGACAACTGCGTACACCTCGCCTTGCACCGCGTCGTTCTTGTCGGCAGATATCAGATGCAAGGGCCGCCGGAACGGGTTGTCGGCCAATGCGCCGGCGAGTGCCGCATGGCGCGCGCGCAGGGTGTCGGCTTGGGGCGTGCCGGCGTTGACATTGACAGCACATGCCGCGCAGGCGGCCGCCAGGCTGAGCCGCCAGGAATGGCGGTGCAGCATCTGCAGGAGGGGCAGGGAGGCGAACAGCATGCGCCTCCGATCGGTAGCCCCCGGCGTGGTTCCGTGAAGCAACGTGACCAAAGCGTGCATTTGTGGGGAATCCGGGCTCGTCGAAGGCCACCTATGGGCCTTACAGCCAGTATTCCCACATGCGCGCAAGGCCTTGCTTGAGCCGGTCGCCCAGCGAACGCTGCTTCCACTGCGCGAGGGTGATCTCCGTCGATCCCGCCAGGTCGCGCTCGAACGCGGCTCGCATCTGCGCGCCGAAATCGGCGCCCAGCACCACGGCGTTGAGTTCATGGTTGTGCAGGAAGCTGCGCCAGTCGAGATTCGTCGAACCGACGGTCGACCAGACACCGTCGATCACCACCGTCTTGGAGTGCAGCAGCACGTTGTGTCGCTCGTAGATGCGTATGCCGGCGTCCAGGAGCTCGCTGTAGTAGGAGCGCCCGGCATGGAAGATGAGGCTCGAATCGGTCACGCTGGGCAGGATGAGACTGACCGCCACGCCGCGCCGCACGGCGTCCTTCAGCGCGGCACGCAACTGCGGGTCGGGCGCGAAGTACGCGTTGGTCATGAGGATTTCGGTCTCCGCGCTGTCGATCGCGGAGATGAGCGTGGCGTAGATTGCGCTGTAGGGTTCGTCGGGCGAGCCGTCGATGGCCCGCACCACTTCCTTGCCGCGCGGCTTCGACTCAGGCAACGGGGCGTCAGCCCGCAGTGGCGGGCCGTACTGGCTGGCCCAGGCCCTGAGAAACAGGGTCTCGAAGTCGGCGACCACCGGCCCTTCGATGCGCACGTGCGTGTCCCGCCACGGCAGCGCCCGCGCGTGTCGCGGTGCCGATGATCTCGAGCCTCGCGAGTACACGCCGCTGATGTTGATGCCGCCGAGGAAAGCCACACGGCCGTCCACAACCAGCAGCTTGCGATGGTCACGTTCGTTCAGGTTCCAGCCGGCCTTCGCGGTGAGCGGGTTGACCGGGTTGAACTCGACGAGCTGCACGCCCGCCTCACGCAGCGGACGAAAGAACTCCTCGGGCGTGCCCAGAGCGCCTACCGAGTCGTAGATCACGGCGACCGCCACGCCTTCTCGTCGCTTGGCAATCAAGGCGTCTGCGAAGCGGCGGCCCATCTCGTCGCCATCAAAGATGTAGGTCTCGAGGCGAATGTGTCCGCGCGCACCACGGATGGCTTCCAACATGTCCTCGTAGGTGGCCGCTCCGTCCTGCAGCAGCGTGACCCTGTTGCCGGCTACCAGCGGCCGGCCGGCGAGGGCTTCTTCGAGAGCCAGGTGGCGGTCGAAGATGCCCGTATCGGGGGCGCGCCTTTTCAGGGCCGCCAGGATGGCGCGCGTCCTCTCGGGCGAGAGCGGACCCTGCGCGCCTTCGATGTGCGGCCGTGCCGGTGCCCGGGCCATGTCGGGTGCGACCGTAGGCAGCGACCGACACGCGGCGACGAACGCCACGGATACCAGCAGGAGGCAGACGAGGCCCCACAAGCCGGGAAATAGAAACTTTTTCATTGCGGCACCGCTGGTATAGCAATCGACGTGCCGCCAACGTGTGGCTTGCTTGAACGCCTTACGGCATGTCGGCCATGGCCCGGGCGGCCTCGGTCACGAGCGCTGGACCTCGGTAGATGAAGCCGGTGTAGATCTGGACCAGGTTGGCGCCCGCGGCGATCTTCGAGGCCGCATCCGCGCCGCTCATGACGCCGCCCACGCCGATGATCGGTACCTCGCGCCCCAGTGCGGCACGGAGCCGGGAGATGACGCGATTGGAAGGCTCCAACACCGGGGCACCGCTGAGGCCCCCGGCCTCCTCGCCATGGCGCAGATGCTTCACCGCCTCGCGCGACACCGTGGTGTTCGTCGCCACCACCCCGGCCATGCCGTGACGTCGCACCGTGGACGCGATCAGCTCGATCTGGCCGTCGTCGAGGTCGGGCGCGATCTTCACGAACAAGGGCACGCGGCGCCCATGACGCTGCGCCAGCAACTCGTCATGGTCGCGCACGTCCGCGAGCAACTCGTCCAGCGCACGATCCGACTGCAACTCGCGCAGGTTGCGAGTGTTGGGCGACGAGATGTTGACTGTTACGTAGTCGGCATGCGGGTACACCCCGGTCAGGCACGCAAGGTAGTCGTCGGCGGCCCGCTCGATCGGCGTGGCTGCGTTCTTGCCGATGTTCAGGCCGAGGATGCCGCCGCGTTCCCGGAAACGGGCACGCTGGACGTTGTCGATGAAAACCGCTAGCCCCTGGTTGTTGAAGCCCAGGCGATTGATCAGCGCGTGAGCCTGCGGCAGCCGGAACATGCGCGGCTTGGGATTGCCCGGTTGCGGCTTGGGCGTGACCGTGCCGACCTCGATGAAGCCGAAGCCCATGGCGGCCAGGCCGTCGATGCAGCGTCCGTTCTTGTCGAGTCCTGCCGCCAGGCCGACACGGTTAGGGAAGCGCAGTCCCGCCACGGTGATGGGAGCGTCCACGCGCGGCTGGGCCACGCTGCACACCAAGGGGGTATGCTGGATGCGGGCAAGGGTGGAAAGGGTGAGATCGTGTGCGGTTTCGGGGTCCAGCCCGAAGAGCAGGGGCCGGGCCAGCCCGTAAGGAAGAAAGGACATGAAAGGCAGTGCGGATAATCATGGGATTGTCGCAAAGCCGGCACTACGAAATCGCACATGACCCAGGATGAACTGAAGCGGCTGGTGGGGCAAGCCGCACTCACGTACGTGGTGCCTGGCACCGTGGTAGGGGTGGGAACGGGATCCACCGTGAACTGCTTCATCGATGCGCTTGCCTCCATGAAGGACCGCATCGCCGGTGCGGTGTCGAGCAGCGAGAAGAGCAGCGAACGTCTGCGCGCGCATGGCATCGCGGTGCTCGACGCGAACGACGTGGAGCGTCTGCCCGTCTACATTGATGGCGCCGACGAGATCGACCACGCCGGCCACATGATCAAGGGCGGCGGGGCCGCGCTCACGCGAGAGAAGATCGTGGCCGACATGGCCGATCGCTTCGTCTGCGTCGCGGATGAGTCTAAGCTCGTGCGCACGCTCGGTGCCTTTGCGTTGCCGGTGGAGGTGATCCCAATGGCTGTGGCGCAAGTGGCGCGCCGACTGCGCGCCCTGGGTGGCGTGCCGACCCTGCGTGAGGGCGTGGTCACCGACAACGGCTGCCGGATTCTCGATGTGAGAGGCCTGTCCATCGCCGATCCCGTGGGCATGGAGTGCGAGATCAACCAGTGGCCGGGCGTAGTGACGGTGGGCATCTTCGCGCGTCACCGTGCTGGCGTATGCCTGTTGGGAACGACGGCCGGCGTGCGAACGCTGCAGTTCGAGCCTGAGCAGCGCGGTAAATCGGCGTAACCTCCACCTGTTGCCCAACCCACAAAGGAATCCATCACATGGCCAAACCGAACTACTCGTTCGAAAAACGTCAGCGGGAACTGGCCAAGAAAAAGAAGAAGGAAGAAAAGCTGCAGGAGCGCGCTGCACGCAAGAACGTGACGTCGGGCGTGACCGAGCCGGGCACGGAGCCGGTCGATTCCCTCTTGCCGGAAGAGGACTCGGGCGCAGCCGAAGTGGACCAGGCGGCAGCTCCTGGCGGCAAGGTCGCCGGCTGAGCTGGCTTCAACGCGGCTGGCCCGCCGCGCGCCGCAGCCGGCGCACGAGGAAGCGGGCCGGGTCGACTGCGTCGAGCAGATCGGCCTCCACGGGGGCGGGCGCGCCGCTGATCCACGCCGACAGTATTCGCGCGCCTAACGCGCTCCACGTGATCCCGCGCGAGCCCAGTCCGGCGAAGACAAAGAGCCCCGGCACGCGGGGTACGAGCCGCTCGTGGTCCATGCGGCTCCCTGTCAAGGCCGCTTCCGGTACGGCGCCGATCAGGGGCAGCCGATCTTCCACGACGCAACGCCATCCAGTCCGCCCGCGCAACTCATCGAGCGCGATGTGCAGCGGTTGGTCCAGGAGCCGTTGAAGCTGGCCCAGGTTGTACCGATGGTCCGCTTCCCGCACGCTTGGATCGGAGTCATCGGTCTGGGCCGTTGCGCCGAACACGGCCAGACCGTCGGAGGGCACCGCCAGGTACCCGGCGCCCGCGATGGGGATGCGCGGGCGCGCCGGGAGCCGGACCGGATCGGCCAGCGACACCTGCCCGCGTACCCGGTGCATCGGCCACTCCATGCCAGCCAGTCGCGTTGCATCGTCCGCATTGGCAAGGACCACCACATCTGCGGCCTCCAACAATCCGCCTGAGGAGTCGAGCACTTCCCACGTGTGCTCGCGCCTGCGCAACATGCCGACCCGCGTGCCGCCGATGAACCGCACCCCTGCACCGGCATCGGCCAGCCAGAAACCCGACAGGGCCACTGGAGACACCCAGCCAGCACCGGGATAGAGCCAAGCGGGATGTGCGAGCCACGTGCCGGCGTGCTCGCTGGCTTCGTCCGCTTCGACTGCCCGGACATAATCGGGGGGCAGGCCGTGCTTCCCGATCACGGCTTGCATGGCGCGTACGATCATCCCGGAAGTCTCCAGCCTGAGCAGCCCCGCTGCCGCTCCTGGCACACCACGTGCGGCGGCCTGCAGCACTGCACGCTGCATCTCCATCGCGGCCGCGCGGTTGAAGCGCGCGTGCGGGCCATCGTCGGCGTGCACGATGCCGTGGAAAATACCCGTTGGGTTACCCGATCCCTGCTGCGCCGGACCGTCCTGTGCATCGAGAACGGTACAACGCCATCCTTCCATGGCGAGGGTGCGAGCGGCGGCACATCCTGCCAGTCCTGCGCCGACGATCACTGCGTGCCCGGCAGGTCGCGATGGCAGTCGGGCGGCGACGGTTCGCGGCGTGAATCTTGGCGCATAGCGGCCCAGCGTGATGTCGCGCTTGCCCCCCTGGCCTTCTGCACGGTGCAACTCGAAACCGGCAGCGGCAAGTCCATCGCGCACGGCCCGCGCCGCCGTCCAGGTGGCGAGTGTCGCCTCAGGCGCCGCCGCACGCGCCATCGCCTTGAACAGCGTCGGCTGCCACATGTGTGGGTTGCGGGCGGGAGCGAAACCGTCGAGGAAGAAGGCGTCCACGCGGGCAACCAGCTGCGGCAGCCAGTCGTGTACGTCGCCCAGGGCCAGCAAGAGCTCGACCCGCCCCTCGTCGAACGCCAGGCGATGCAGGTTGGGCGTGAGGGGCGGCCAAGCTTCGACGAGCAATGCCGCCAGATCGACGAGTGCCGGGTCGCGGGGGACCTGCGCCAGGTCGCTCCGCGTCAGCGGATGGCGCTCGATGGACACGAAGTGGAGGCAACGCGCCGCCTGGGGATCGCTGCGCCAGGCGTGCCACGTGGCAAGGAAGTTGTTCCCCAGGCCGAACCCAGTTTCCAGGATCACGAAGCGATCCCGGCCGCGCCAACGCTCGGGCAGCCCATTGCCGGCGAGAAAGACATGCCGGGCCTGCGCCAATGCACCCGCCAGCGGATGGTAGACGTCACCGTAGGCCTCGGAAAACGGCACTCCCTGGGGCGTGCTCGTGAGGTGCGCCGGCTGGACCGGCTGTGTCTTCATGCGCTGAATGAAAGACAAAGGGGCACCGAAGTGCCCCTGATGAACATGCTGCGGTGCGTGGTCACACGCGCTTGCGGTACTCGTGCGTGCGGGTATCGATCTCGATGCGGTCGCCCGTTTCCACGAACATGGGCACCGAGATCTCGAAGCCAGTCTTGAGCTTTGCGGGCTTCATCACTTTGCCGGAGGTATCTCCCTTCACGGCGGGCTCGGTGTAGGCCACTTCACGCACGAAAGTGGTGGGCAACTCCACCGAGATGGCGCGACCTTCGTAGAACACCACCTCGACCGGCATGCCATCTTCAAGGTAGTTGATCGCGTCGCCCATGTTCTCGGCCTCGACCTCGAACTGGTTGTATTCCGCATCCATGAAGGCGTACATCGGATCGGCGAAGTAGGAGTAGGTGCACTCCTTCTTCTCGAGGATGATCTGGTCCATCTTGTCGTCAGCCTTGAAGACGACTTCGGTGCCGGAGTTGTTGAGCAGGCTCTTGAGTTTCATGCGCACGGTGGCAGCGTTCCGGCCACCGCGGCTGTATTCCGTCTTGAGCACGACCATGGGGTCCTTGCCCTGCATGATGACGTTGCCTGCGCGAATTTCCTGTGCGAGCTTCATGGGGATTTCCGTAGGGTCGGGTGCGTTGGCTGCAACGCTTCGGTAGGCGCGCATCGAAGGCGTCGTCCAGAAAAGACCGCCGCAACGCGCAAAGCCGCTGATTCTAGCGTTTTCGATGCACGAAACTGAGTAACCGAGTCACCAGATCCTCCTGCGCGAGCAGACTCTCGCACCATCGCTCGCAGTGGTGCAGCCATGGCAGCGGCGAAGGCAGCGGCGCGGGCGTGGGCAAGAGCCCATTCCACCAGTGCAACAAGGCAGCGACGTCACGGGCCGCCTCCGCCGGTGCTTGGGCGAGAAAGCGTGCGGTGTACGCGTCCAGCTTGCGAGCGTGCGCGCCGTCTTCCTGTGGGTAGATCTGCCAGACGAAGGGTCGCGCCGCCCATTGGGCACGCACAAAGGAGTCTTCGCCGCGGACGAAATTCAGGTCGCAGGCCCATAGCAGGTGGTCGTATTCCGGCTGCGGCAGGTTCGGCAGCAGCACCGCCCGCAGCTCACCGCGCGACAGTGCTGGGCCAAGCATCTCGACCACTTGTGCGGACGCCTCGCCCGCTGCGGCGAGCAGCAGTGTGGGTTCAGCGGCAAAGGTGTCTAGCAGCGCGGGCAGGGCAGTGTTGCGGTAACAAAAGAGGCTGACCCTTCGTTCGCCGCGCCAAGGCGCTCCATGAGCGCGCAGCCACTCGGCCGCGTTGAAGCGCCGCCGACACGCTGGCAGGTCGAGCTCGCGCAGCAGGCCCCCGGTACGGTCCGTGAACCCGGGATAGAAGAACCATTTCACGAGCCCGGCTCCCGGTCCCGCGGACTGAGGCGAGGGCAGGGCATGGCTGCGTTCGACGTAGTCCTCGGCGCTCAAGTACTCGAGGTTGATCCACACGGGAGGGTGCGCAGCCGCGGCCATGCGAGCCACGAAGCCGGGGGGCGGGTTGCAGCCGAAGGCTTCGATCACCACGTCGCCTGGCGTGGCGGTGATGTCATCGCCCGCCCATGAAAGCACTTCCACGCCGGGCCAACCCGCAGGCGCCATCCAGGCCAGGGGACGTTCGTCGTCGATCCACAGCCGGACCGTTTCTCCCCGGGAGGCGAGGTCTGCCGCGGTGCGCCAGCACACGCCGGCATCTCCGAAGTTGTCGATCACGCGGCAGAAGATGTCCCAGCGCATCGCCGGCATTATCCCGGCCGCTCGTGGCGGCACAATCGGCAGCATGAGCCAAGCCGTGGAACTCGTCGCCGACGCGCAGCCGCCCGACGCGGCCGCTCGCGAACGGCTGCTTGCCGACGTGGCTGCGCTGCCCAACCTGCCGGGGGTGTACCGCTACTTCGACTCGCGCGACGCAGTGCTTTACGTGGGCAAGGCACGCGATCTGAAGAAGCGCGTCTCGAGCTACTTCCAGAAGAACCACGGCGGCACGCGCATCGGCCACATGGTCGGTCGCATTGCGCGCCTAGAAACCACGGTGGTGCGCTCCGAGGCTGAGGCGCTGCTGCTCGAGAACAATCTCATCAAGACGCTCAAGCCGCGATACAACATCCTGTTTCGCGACGACAAGAGCTACCCCTACCTGAAGATCGCGTTGCACGACTTCCCGCGCGTGGCCTACTACCGCGGTGCGGTGGACCGCAAGCACCGCTACTTCGGGCCGTATCCCAGCGCGTGGGCGGTCAAGGAATCCATCCAGCTGCTGCAGAAGGTGTTCCGTTTGCGCACCTGCGAGGACACGGTGTTCAACAACCGGGCGCGGCCCTGTCTGCTGTACCAGATCAAGCGCTGCTCCGGGCCCTGCGTGCGTCTGGTGTCGCGCGAAGACTATGCGCGCGACGTGTCCCATGCCGAGAGGTTCCTGCTCGGCGAACAGCAGGAGGTGATGGACGACCTCCAGGCGCGCATGATGGCCCACGCCGAAGCCTTGCAGTTCGAGAAGGCAGCCGAGATCCGCAACCAGCTGGGCGCGCTGTCGCGCGTGCTGCACCAGCAGGCGGTGGAGGACAACACAGGTGTCACGACCAAGGACGCTGACGTGCTGGCCGTGCGCGTGCAAGGCGGCCGTGCCTGCGTCAACCTCGCCATGGTGCGCGGCGGCCGTCACCTCGGCGACCGTCCGTACTTCCCGGCCCATGTGGACGACGCCACGACATTGGACGAGGCCGAGGGTGGCGAACGCGAGCCGGAGGTGCAGGTGTTGGAGGCCTTCATCGCGCAGCACTACCTCGAGGGCGGTGTGCCGCCGTTGCTTATCCTGAGTCACCCGGTCGACAAGGCTCTCGTCGAAGCGCTGTCGCAGCAAAGCGGCGTGCGCATCACGGTGCAGTACCAGCCGCGCGAGCCGCGCCGCGCCTGGCTCGACATGTGTGTCAAGGGGGCCGAGCTCAAGCTCGCCCAGCTGCTCGCGGAGGAAGGCTCCCAGCAGGCTCGCACCCGCGCGCTCGCGGAGGCATTGGAACTCCCGGCCGAAAACCTGGACCGCTTTCGCATCGAATGCTTCGATGTGAGTCACACGGCGGGTGAATCGACCCAGGCGTCGTGCGTAGTGTTCGAGGAGCATCGGATGCAGAACTCGCAGTACCGCCGCTACAACATCGAAGGCGTCGCCCCGGGCGACGACTACGCGGCGATGCGCCAGGTGCTCATGCGTCGCTACACGAAGATCGCCACTGCGCTGGCCGAAGGCGGCACCGAGGTTCGCATGCCCGACCTGGTGCTCGTCGACGGCGGACGAGGGCAGGTGACCATGGCGCGCGAGGTGTTCCACGAACTGGGGCTGGACCTCTCGCTCATCGTGGGCGTCGAGAAGGGGGAGGGCCGCAAGGTGGGACTGGAGGAACTCGTCTTCGCCGACGGGCGCGAGAAGGTCTACCTCGGCAAGGACTCGGCAGCACTGATGCTGGTGGCGCAGATCCGCGACGAGGCACATCGCTTCGCGATTACCGGCATGCGAGCGCGCCGTGCCAGTGTGCGTACCGGCGGGAGCCGGCTCGAAGACATCGCGGGCGTGGGCCCGAAGAAGCGGGCCAAGCTGCTGCAGCGCTTTGGGGGTGTGCGCGGCGTGGCGAATGCGAGCGTGGAAGACCTGGCGAGCGTCGATGGCGTTTCACGCGAGCTGGCCGAGGAGATCTATCGTGCTCTTCATTGATTCCCTTGCCCGCGCAGGATGTTGGGCTCCCACGGTGGTCATGATGCTTGCGGCTTGCTCGGCCCCCTTGCCGCCGGTCAGCAACCCACAGCACGCTCCCGTGGCCGTCATCCATCCTCAGACCACACCGCGACCCGCCGAGTTGTCGCGCCTGGAGCCAGTGCACAGCTGGAGCGAATGGCGCTTGCAAGCCGGCCAACGCCTGGTGGAGGCGAACCCGACGCTCACCTACATCGGGAAGGTCCCGGACGTGCTGCTGGCGATCCCCGTCCTGGAGATCGAGCTCAATCGCGACGGCAGCGTTCGGCGTATCGAGGTGCTGCGCAAACCCGGGCAGGCGCCCGAAACGCTGCAGCTCGCGATCGATGCTGTTCGCCGTGCTGCGCCGTTCGGTGACGTGTCCCGTCTGCCCAAGCCCTGGAAGTTCGCCGAAACGTTCCTGTTCAACGACGAGCGCAAGTTCAAGCCGCGCTCGCTGGAGCTTTGAACGCACGAAGCGCGGCACAGGGTTCGGCACAATGCCTGCATGTTCTTCAACCTGCCCACCCTGCTGACCTGGGCTCGGATCGTCTCGATCCCGCTCATCGTCGGCGTCTTCTACCTTGACGTCCCGCCTGCGACCGGCAATCTCGTCGCCACGGTGCTGTTCATCGCGGTCGCGATCACCGATTGGGCCGACGGCTACCTGGCGCGCAAGCTGAACCAGACTTCGTCGTTTGGCGCCTTCCTCGACCCGGTGGCTGACAAGTTCCTCGTGTGTGCAGCTCTGCTGGTCCTTGTGCACCTGCAGCGGGCGCACGCGCTTGCGGCGCTGGTAATCATCGGCCGGGAGATCGCGATCTCGGCCCTGCGCGAGTGGATGGCACAGATCGGTGCCTCGCGCAGCGTGGCCGTGCACATGCTGGGCAAGGTGAAGACATCCGTGCAGATGATCGCCATTCCCTTCCTGCTCTTTGACGGCACGCTGTTCGGCAGCATCGATACGCGTGCGTGGGGTACGGTGCTGATCTGGATCGCTGCCGTTCTCACCATCTGGTCGATGGTCTACTACCTGCAGAAGGCGCTACCGGAAATCCGTGCCAAGGCACGCTGAAGCGTTCAGGCGCTGGCTTCGAATGAAACGCCATAGAATCCGCCTCCGCAAAACTGCTTGCAGTGCTTGACACTGCACCGAGCCACCGGCTGTAATGATTTTTTCCGCGATGGCAACGACGCTATCGAGTGATCCAAACACATCCCTGATTCTGAGACGCCTTGAGGGGGTACTTCGTGAACAAGTCTGAACTGATCGAACACATCGCCAAGCAGGCCGACATCTCCAAGGCCGCGGCCACGCGTGCGTTGGAGGCGATCATCGGCGGTGTGAAGACCACGCTGAAGAAGAACAACAGCGTGTCGCTTGTTGGCTTCGGCACGTTCAGCGTCAGCAAGCGAGCCGCACGCAGCGGTCGCAACCCCCGCACCGGCGCCACGATCAAGATCAAGGCCGCCAGGATTCCGAAGTTCCGTCCCGGCAAGGCGTTGCGGGACGCAGTCAACTGAATACGGCGGGTGCTTAGCTCAGTTGGTAGAGCGGCGCCCTTACAAGGCGTAGGTCGGGGGTTCGAACCCCTCAGCACCCACCAGCGACAGCGGCTTGTCTACCCAGGCGTAGGCGGCCCCGTCGGCTAGAATTCCGCCAAGCCCCAAGAACAAAGGCGAACCTCGGTTCGCCTTTGTTGCATTTGGGCCCCACTACTTGGCGTTTCGAGCGAGGACACCACGCAGTCCACGCGGTCATCCGGTTGAGGCCTTCCCATGTTCGAATTCGTCCGCTCGCACACGCGGCTGCTCCAGTTCATCCTGGTGTTGCTCGTCTTTCCTTCGTTCGTGTTTTTCGGCATCCAGGGTTATCAGCGCTTCCATGAGGAAGGCAATCGCGCAGTAGCCGAGGTCGCTGGCAGCGACATCAAGCAGAGCGAGTGGGACGCCGTGCACCGCGAGCAAATGGAGCGCGTGCGCCGGCAGATGCCCGGCGTCGATATCAGGCTGTTCGATACGCCTCAGATGCGCAAGCAAACGCTCGACATGCTGGTGCGCGAGCGCGTCATGCTGGCTGCCGCCGATCAACTCAAACTCGTCACCACTGATGAGCGGCTGCAGCGCCTGTTCATGACCGAGTCACAGTTCGCTCAGCTTCGCAATGCCGACGGCAGCGTCAACAAGGAACTGCTCGCGGCACAAGGCATGTCTTCCGAGACCTTCGCGCAGCGCCTACGCCAGGATCTGACCTTGCGTCAGGTGATGGAAGGCGTGCAAGGCACCGTGTTCGCGCCGCCCGCCGTCGCCGCCACGGCGCTTGACGCCCTGCTGCAGCAGCGGGAGGTGCAGGTGCAGCGCTTCGAGGCGAAGGATTACCTGGCCATGGTCGATCCGAGCGAGGCCGAGATCGAGGCCTACTACAAGGATCCGGCCCACGCAGCCCAGTTCCAGGCGCCGGAGCAGGCCCGCATCGAGTACCTCGTCCTTGACGTCGATGCTCTGAAGGCCGGCATTCGGGTGCCCGAGGAAGATCTGAAGAAGTACTACAGCGAGAACAAGAGCCGCTACAGCACGCCGGAGGAGCGCCGTGCCAGCCATATCCTCATCAAGGCTGACAAGAACGCGCCCGAAGACCAGCGCGCCAAGGCCAAGGCCAAGGCTGAAGCGCTGCTTGCCGAGGTCAAGGCCAACCCCTCACGCTTTGCTGAACTGGCGAAGAAGAACTCGCAGGATCCGGGGTCCGCCGAGCGCGGCGGTGACCTCGACTACTTCGGGCGCGGGGCGATGGTGAAGCCATTCGAGGACGTGGCTTTCACGCTCAAGCCTGGCGAGATCAGCGGCGTGGTGGAGAGCGATTTCGGCTACCACATCATCCAGGTGACGGGGGCGCGAGGCGGCGGAACGCGCAGCTATGAACAGGTGCGGCCGGAGATCGAGGCCGAGGTGCGCACTCAACTCGCGCAAAAGCGCTTCTCGGAAGTGGCGGTCGACTTCACGAATTTGGTCTATGAACAGGCCGAAAGCCTCAAGCCCGCAGCCGAGAAGTTCAAGCTCGAGATCAAGACCGCGCGCGATGTGAAGCGGGCGCCCGAGCCGGGCGCTACGGGGCCGCTGGCGAACTCGAAGTTCCTCGAGGCCCTGTTCGCCCCCGATACGATGCGGAACAAGCGCAACACCGATGCCATTGAGACGGCGCCGAACCAACTGGTTTCCGGTCGCATCGTGGAGTACGCGCCCGCGCGCACGCTGGCTTTGGCGGAGGTGAGGGACAAGGTGCGTCAGGACGTGGCCGTGAAGCAGGCGGCGGCGATGGCGCGCAAGGAAGGGGAGGTGCGCCTCGCGCAACTGAAGAAGGAGCCGGCAGCGGCCATGCCCCGCGACCCCGTCGTGGTGTCACGAGCGCAGCCGAAGGACTTGCCGCGGCCATTGATCGACGCCGTGCTGGCTGCGGACACGGCCTCATTGCCCGCGGTAGTGGGTGTCGTGCTCCCGGATTCAGGGTATGCGGTGGCACGGGTCACCAAGGTCCTGGGTCGAGATCCGGTCGCTGCCGACGCCAACCGAGCGCAGGCGCAGTATGCGCAGGTTTGGGGCGAGGCAGAGGCGCAGGCTTACTATGCCGTGCTTAAACGCCGCATGAAGGTCAAGCTGCACGAGCAGGCTGTCGCTGTCGATGCAGCCAGTGCCCCAGTGCGCTGACGCTTTTTGCCGCTCGATGCGGCGCATGCGCGACATCGCCGTATAATGCGCGGCTCTGCGGTGGCTGTAGCTCAGTTGGTAGAGTCCCAGATTGTGATTCTGGTCGTCGTG
>CBINBY010000051.1:0-35534 GCA_966248995.1 uncultured Burkholderiales bacterium
AGGTGGGCGACCGCGTCCTGTTCGGCAAGTACAGCGGCCAGACCGTCAAGGTCGAGGGCGACGAACTGCTGGTGATGCGCGAAGAAGACCTGTTCGCAGTCGTCGAGAAGTAAGCCACAGCGACGCAACCTCAACCACTGATTCGGAGAACAAGATATGGCAGCAAAAGAAGTTGTCTTCGGCGGCGACGCGCGTGCCCGCATGATCGAGGGCGTGAACATCCTGGCCAACGCGGTCAAGGTCACGCTGGGTCCCAAGGGCCGCAACGTCGTGCTCGAGCGCTCGTTCGGCGCCCCCACCGTCACCAAGGACGGTGTCTCGGTCGCCAAGGAGATCGAGCTCAAGGACAAGCTCCAGAACATGGGCGCGCAGATGGTCAAGGAAGTCGCTTCCAAGACCAGCGACAACGCCGGTGACGGCACCACCACCGCCACCGTGCTGGCCCAGGCCATCGTGCGCGAAGGCATGAAGTACGTGGCCGCCGGGATGAACCCGATGGACCTCAAGCGCGGCATCGATCGCGCCGTGGCCACCTTGGTCGAGCAGCTGAAGAAGCAGTCCAAGCCGACGACCACCAGCAAGGAGATTGCCCAGGTCGGCGCTATCTCGGCCAACAGCGACGAGTCGATTGGCCAGATCATCGCCGACGCGATGGACAAGGTGGGCAAGGAAGGCGTCATCACCGTCGAAGACGGCAAGAGCCTGAACAACGAGCTCGAAGTGGTCGAAGGCATGCAGTTCGACCGCGGCTACCTGTCGCCCTACTTCATCAACAACCCCGACAAGCAGGCAGCGATCCTCGAGAACCCGTTCGTGCTGCTGTACGACAAGAAGGTCAGCAACATCCGCGACCTGCTGCCCACGCTGGAGCAGGTGGCGAAGGCCGGCCGGCCGCTGCTGATCGTGGCCGAGGAAGTGGAAGGCGAGGCGCTGGCCACCCTGGTGGTCAACACCATCCGCGGCATCCTGAAGGTCGTGGCCGTCAAGGCACCGGGCTTCGGCGACCGCCGCAAGGCCATGCTGGAAGACATTGCCATCCTGACAGGCGGGAAGGTGATCTCGGAAGAGGTCGGCCTCACGCTCGAGAAGGTGGCGCTGGCTGACCTGGGCCAGGCCAAGCGTGTCGAGGTGGGCAAGGAGAACACGACGATCATCGACGGCGCCGGTGCTGCCGCC
Organism: uncultured Burkholderiales bacterium; assembly: GCA_966248995.1. Classification (GTDB taxonomy): domain Bacteria; phylum Pseudomonadota; class Gammaproteobacteria; order Burkholderiales; family Burkholderiaceae_C; genus Albitalea. Next base: position 1,177 of record CBINBY010000051.1, read on the forward strand.
GACATCGAGGCGCGCGTCAAGCAGATCCGCGTGCAGATCGAGGAAGCCACCAGCGACTACGACCGCGAGAAGCTGCAAGAGCGCGTGGCCAAGCTGGCCGGCGGCGTGGCGGTGATCAAGGTCGGTGCGGCCACCGAAGTCGAAATGAAGGAGAAGAAGGCCCGCGTCGAAGACGCCCTGCACGCCACGCGTGCAGCGGTGGAAGAAGGCGTGGTGGCCGGCGGCGGCGTGGCACTGCTGCGCGCTCGGCAGGCGGCCGGCCAGATCAAGGGCGACAACCCCGATCAGGACGCCGGCGTCAAGCTGATCCTTCGCGCCATCGAAGAGCCGTTGCGCATGATCGTCCAGAACGCGGGCGACGAGCCGAGCGTGGTTGTGAACGCGGTGTTGGCGGGCAAGGGCAACTACGGCTACAACGCCGCCAACGGTCAGTACGGAGACATGATCGAAATGGGCATCCTGGATCCCACGAAGGTGACCCGCACGGCGTTGCAGAACGCCGCGTCGGTCGCTTCGCTGATGCTGACCACGGAAGCGATGGTCGCCGAAGCGCCGAAGGACGAAACCCCTGCTCCGGGTGCCGCTGGCATGGGCGGCATGGGCGGCATGGGCATGGACATGTAAGTCCTGCACATCGTGCGCACCAAGGGCTGCTTCGGCAGCCCTTTTTCTTTGGCACTCTATTTCGTCGCTACGCCGTCAGCCGGGCAGTGTGGCATCAGCTATGGCTGACCGCCTGGATGTGCCCAGTCGTGCAACACCATCGCCGCATCCGCAACGCCCGTGCGTCCCAGTGCGGAGAACAGCGTGAGGCTGAGGTCAGCCTCCTCGGTGGCCGACTGCGACAGCACTTCCTGCGCGGCGCCCAGCGCCTCGCGCGATTCCTTGCGGCTGAGCTTGTCGCACTTCGTGAGCAGCGTGAGCACCTTCACTGATCCATTCGCCACACGGGGCGATACAAACGACAGCAGCTGTCGATCGAGGTCAGTGAAGCCCAGGCGCGAGTCGACCATCAGCACCACCCCGGCGAGATTACGCCGGACTGCGAGGTAGTCTGCCATCACCTGCTGCCAGCGCAGCTTTGCTTCGCGCGCCACCGCGGCATAGCCATAGCCCGGCAGGTCGGCGAACAAGGCATCGGGCGCCGCCTTCGGGCCCAATTCGAAGAGATTGATGTGCTGCGTGCGGCCAGGCGTTTTGGAAGCGAAGGCCAGGCGCTTTTGCTGTGTCAACGTGTTGATGGCCGTGGACTTGCCGGCGTTCGAGCGCCCAACGAACGCAATCTCGGGCAGTTCGGAAGTGGGCAGCTGGTGCAGCTGGCTCGCCGTGGCGAGGAAGCGCGCAGTGTGAGCCCATGCCAGTGCCGCCTTCTCGCGGTCGCGCTCCGACTCACGAGCGGGATCGTGAAGCGGTGTTCTATCGGTCATGCAGCCGCCCAAAGTCACCATTGTAGAATCTCCGGGTTTTGCCTCAGGTACACGCGAACAACATGCGCCTTGCCCGCCACTTGCTGACCGGCCTCCTGCTTGCTTCGATCGGTGCAACGGCGGCGGCCGCCGATGCCCCGCCGTCCGCGGCTGCCAAGCCTGACATGGCCAAGGGGCAGGCCACGTCCAACCAGGTGTGCGCGGCCTGCCACACCAATGATGGCTCGCGCGGCAGCCCCGCCAATCCCATCCTCCAAGGCCAGCATCCCGAATACCTCGTCAAGCAGCTCACGGACTTCAAGTCGGACAAGCGGCCCAGTGCAGTGATGAAGGGCTTCGCTTCGCAGCTGTCGGAGCAGGACATGAAGAACGTAGCGGCCTTCTATGCCGCCAAGCAGGCCAAGCCGGGTTTCGCGAAGAGCATGGATCTGGCGATGCTGGGCGAGAAGATCTACCGCGGCGGCCTGCCCGACCGGCAGATCGCCTCCTGCGCTGGCTGCCACGGCCCCGCGGGCTCCGGCATCCCGTCGCAGTACCCCCGGCTGGCTGGGCAGCACACCGATTACACCGTCGCCCAGCTGCGCGCCTTCCGCGACCGCTCCCGCCCGAACAGCTCGCAGATGACCGGGATCGCCGCTCTCATGACCGATCACGAGATCGCTGCGGTGGCCGATTACATTGCCGGCTTGCGCTGACACGCTGCGGATTGAACTGTCGACCTGGAGGCCGGTCTAGCACCGGCCTCTTTGCTTTCTGCGGCATTGCCCGCCCCGGATAATCCCACCCCATGAGCCTGGCCACCAGCGGCATCGAAGTCGGCACACGTTCACGCTGGCTGCGCGATGGCATCGAGTTGATCTCCTCGATGCGTTTCGCGATTTCGCTGCTCACCGTGATCTGCATTGCGTCGGTGATCGGCACGGTGGTCAAGCAAAACGAGCCGGGCAACAACTACGTCAACCAGTTCGGCCCGTTCTGGGCGCAGGTGTTTCGTGCCTTAAACCTCACCAGCGTGTACAGCGCATGGTGGTTCCTTCTGATTCTGGGCTTCCTGGTGGTCTCCACCACGTTGTGCATCTCGCGCAACGCGCCGAAGATCCTGCACGACCTGCGCCACTACAAGGAGCACGTGCGCGAGCAGGCGCTGCAGGCCTTCCACCTGAAGGCGCAGGGCCACACAACTGAAACGCGTGAGGCCGCATTCGAGCGGGTGTCACGGTTGCTCGCGAGAGGCGGGTGGAAGGCGCGCGCTCACTTGCGCGAACACGGCACGATGATCGCGGCGCGGCGTGGCGCCGCAAACAAGCTGGGCTACATCGCCGCGCATTCGGCCATCGTGCTGGTATGTATAGGCGGGCTGCTGGACGGCGACCTCATCGTTCGAGCGCAGATGGCGCTGCAGGGCAAGTCCGTTTACACCGGCGAAGGATTCATCCGCGACGTGCCTGCCGCGCACCGGCTGAGCGCCTCCAATCCGACGTTCCGCGCGAACCTGCGGGTGCCCGAACACGGCCGCTCGGGCGTGGCGGTGATCGGCATGTCGGACGGCGTGGTACTGCAGGAATTGCCCTTCGATGTGGAGCTGAAGAAGTTCATCGTCGAGTACTACTCGACGGGCATGCCCAAGCTGTTCGCCAGCGAAGTCGTCATCCACGACCGCGACACGGGCCAGGCCGTGCCGGCGACAGTGAAGGTCAACGAGCCGGCCTTTCACCGCGGCATCGCCATCTACCAGAGCGCCTTCGAAGATGGCGGCTCCGCGCTCAAGCTGCACGCCTTGCCCATGGCCCCGAGGGGGACGCCCTTCGACGTGGAGGGCCAAGTCGGCGGCCGTACGACGCTGAGCAATGCCAAGAGCGGAGGCACAGACACCCTGACGCTCGAGTTCACCGACCTGCGCGTCATCAACGTCGAGAACTTCGGCAATCCGGGGGAAGGCTCCGGCGCGGACGTGCGCGGCGTGAACCTCGTGGGCTCGGTGCAAGAACACCTGGGCTCGGGCGCCAAGGTGCGCCACAAGAAGGATCTGCGCAACGTGGGCCCTTCCGTCACCTACAGGTTGCGCGACGCCGCCGGGCAGGCGCGGGAATTCCAAAACTACATGCTCCCCGTCGAAATCGACGGACAGCGCGTATTCCTTGCAGGAGTACGCGACACGCCGTCGCAGAACTTCCGCTACATGCGCATTCCGGCGGACGAGAACGACAGCGTGACGGGCTGGGTGCGCCTGCGTGATGCGCTCGCCGACCCCGCCATGCGGGAGGAGGCGGCTGCCCGTTACGTCAAGCTGGCCACGCCGAGCGACAAGCCGGAACTGGCATCGCAGCTGCTGGCGACGACCACCCGAGTGATGTCGCTGTTCGCGGGCGACCAGGCAGGACGTGACGGTCAGCCCAGCGGGGGCCTTCAGGCCATTTCCGATTTTCTCGAACAGAACGTGCCGCCGCAGGAGCGCGCGCGCCTGTCGGAGGTGCTGCTGCGCATGCTCAACGGCGGACTGTTCGAACTGATGAACCTGGCGCGCGAGTTCTCCGGGCTGGCGCCGATGCACGCCGACGAGAAGGCGCAGGGATACATGACACAGGCCGTGCTGTCGCTCTCGGACAGCTTCTTCTACCCCGCGCCCGTGCTGCTGCAGCTGACCAGCTTCGACCAGGTGCAGGCCAGCGTGTTCCAGGTAGCCCGTGCGCCGGGCAAGACACTGGTCTACCTCGGCGCCGTGCTGCTGATCATTGGCGTGTTCGCGATGCTCTACGTGCGGGAACGCCGGCTGTGGGTGTGGCTGGCGAGCGTTCCCGAAGGGGGCACACGCCTGACGGCGGCGATGTCGACGACCCGGCGGACGATGGACGCGGATGCGGAGTTCGAGTTGCTGAAGGAGGCGATCCTGGGACAGCCCGGGCATCCGGCCGTGCGGCTCGATGTGTCTCACCGCGACGCCTCGCCGCCGGGCGGCCGCGGCGCCCCTCTCCCCCATGTGGAGAAGGACTGAGGAGCTTATAGCCATGAATACCACGACTCTCACCCTGGGCCGGCCCGGCTATTTCTCGGGGCGCACCGCCTTCGACTGGCTGTTTGCCGCGCTGGTGGTCGCCGGCGGGACGTATGCGTTCCGTCGCTACGGAAGCGCGATGGATGTCTACGAGAAGGCGATCCTCGTGGGCGCGATGCCCGCGGCGGTGGCGATGGGCTGGTTCTGGGGGCGGTTGCGCGTCCTGATGCTGACCGTGGGCGTGGCCTCCCTGCTGGCCATCGTGCTGTACGCCCGTGCCACCGACGACTTCGGTGCCGACCTTTCTCAGGCAGAGCATGTGTTCCTGCTGAAGTACTTCCTGTCGAGCCAGAGTGCCATCTTGTGGATGAGCGTGTTGTTCTTCATGAGCACCTCGTTCTACTGGATTGGCCTCATGTCGCGGGGCGGGGAAGGGGTGGCCGGGCGCATCGGCTCGCGTCTCGCGTGGGTCGCCGTGTTCATGGCGCTCACGGGCACGATGGTGCGGTGGTTCGAAAGCCATCAGATCGCGCCCGACGTGGGCCACATCCCGGTCAGCAACTTGTACGAGGTGTTCGTGCTGTTCTGCTGGCTGACCACCCTTTTCTACCTCTACTACGAGCAGCACTACGCCACGCGGGCGCTGGGTGCGTTCGTAATGCTCGTGGTGAGCGCCGCGGTGGGCTTCCTGCTCTGGTACACGGTGGAGCGCGAGGCGCATGAGATCCAGCCGCTGGTGCCTGCGCTGCAGAGCTGGTGGATGAAGCTGCATGTGCCGGCCAACTTCATCGGTTACGGCTCGTTCGCGCTGTCGGCGATGGTGGCGTTTTCGTACTTGGTGAAGCGCCACGCGGGTGCTGGCGGCTGGGTGAAACTTGCGCCGCTGTTCGTGCTGGGCATGGTGCTGTGCCTGGAGCCGATGGTGTTCCGCAAGAACCCGATCGAGGCGCTGAGCAGCTACTGGGCGGTGTACTTCGGCGCGGCTGCGCTAATCACGGGCGGCATCCTGGCCGCCCGGCGGCGCATCGCCGAGCGGCTGCCGGCCTTCGAGGTGCTGGACGACGTGATGTACAAGTCCATCGCGGTGGGCTTCGCCTTCTTCACCATCGCGACCATCCTCGGTGCCTTCTGGGCCGCGGAGGCCTGGGGCGGCTACTGGAGCTGGGACCCGAAGGAGACCTGGGCACTCATCGTCTGGCTCAACTACGCGGCCTGGCTGCACATGCGATTGATGAAGGGCCTGCGCGGGCCGGTCGCGGCCTGGTGGGCCCTGGCGGGGCTCGTCGTGACCAGCTTTGCATTCCTGGGCGTGAACATGTTCCTTTCCGGCCTGCATTCCTACGGCGAGCTGTGAGCGTGGCGCGTATAGTGGGCGGCAACTCCGACTTCAAGCCTGTCCATGCCTTACGTTCGCCGCGGCGCGGATGGCCGCATCGAAAGCCTGCACCGGGAACGCAGCGCGCAGGCCACCGAGTTCCTCGATGACCTGCATCCAGAGGTCCATGCCTTCCTCGGCCGCCCCGCGCCCTCCAACGAGGATTTCTCGCGCCTGGATGCCGAGTTCGTGCGGGTGATCGAGGACGTGATCGACACGCTGATCGTCAAGAACGTCATCAACATCACCGACCTCCCCGCCGAGGCCCAGGCCAAGCTCTTCGCCCGCAAGAGCTTCCGCGAGCGGGTCTCGAAGGCCTCGCTGCGGCTGTTCGCCCAGCCGACGGACTTCGGCGACGTGATCTGAGCGCCGCATTGCGGTTTCCGCGCAGATCTTGAGTCGCCGCAGGGCCGCTCCAAGTTGACTCACCCCCTCGAAGACGTTCCTGGGGAACGCTCTCATGGGACCGCGGTGTAAGAAACAAGGCCCACGAGCGACCGAACCTGGGAACGGCTTCCCGCCGCCGGTATCCCAGTCATTTCGGAAACGTCGCCATGCATCTGCTCAAAGACCGCGGCTACACGCTGCCCTCCTCCGACATCACGCCCCGTGGCGTCTATGAGAACCGGCGGCGTGTACTCACGCTGATGGCGGCAGGCGCCGCTGGCGCCTCCCTGGCGGCGTGGGCATCGCGCGAGGCTTGGGCGCAAACCGCGCGACCGGGAAAGCTGGCGGCCCTGCCCGCCGCCCGCGGCGCCGTGCCGGGCGCCATCACAATGGAAAAGCTCACGTCGTATGGCGACGTGACGGGCTACAACAATTTCTACGAGTTCGGCACCGACAAGACGGACCCCGCCCGCCATGCCCACACGCTCAAGACCCGGCCCTGGACGGTGTCCGTGGAAGGGGCGGTGAAGAAGCCCAAGGTCTACGACATCGACGAGCTGCTGCGGCTGGCACCCCAGGAAGAACGCGTCTACCGCCTGCGCTGCGTGGAAGGTTGGTCGATGGTGATTCCGTGGATCGGTTACTCGCTGGCCGAACTGATCCGACGGATGGAGCCCACCGGCAACGCCAAGTACGTCGAGTTCGTGACGCAAGCCGACCCGAAGACCATGCGCAACCTGCGCTCCTCGGTGCTCGAGTGGCCCTACGTGGAAGGCCTGCGCATGGATGAGGCCATGCACCCGCTCACGCTGGTGGGCTTCGGGTTGTATGGCGAGGTGCTGCCGAACCAGAACGGGGCGCCCGTACGCGTGGTGGTGCCGTGGAAGTACGGCTTCAAGAGCGGCAAGTCGCTGGTGAAGATCCGCTTTGTGGAAAACGAACCGCGGACGAGCTGGGTGCGGGCCGCGTCGAACGAGTACGGCTTCTACTCCAACGTGAACCCCAAGGTCGACCACCCGCGCTGGAGCCAGGCCACCGAGCGGCGCATCGGCGAGGACGGCCTCTTCCAGCGCAAGCGGCCGACGCTGATGTTCAACGGCTACGAGGCGCAGGTCGGCCAGCTCTACGCCGGCATGGACCTCGCGAAGTATTTCTGAGCGGGCACGGCGAAGCCATGTCGGCCGTCCTGAAACGGGGCTCCGGTGCGCGCCCCGCGCATGCTTTGCTGCACCCGGCCGCCAAGCCGCTGCTGTTTGCGCTGTGCCTGCTGCCGTTTGCGTGGCTGTTCCAGGGCGCCTGGGCGAATACGCTGGGCGCGAACCCAGCGGAGGCGCTGATCCGCTCCACCGGCGACTGGACGCTGCGCCTGCTGTGCCTCACGCTCGCCGTGACGCCGCTGCGTCAGTGGACCGGGCAGGCCGCCTTGGCGCGCTTTCGGCGCATGCTGGGGTTGTTCACCTTCTTCTACGCGGTGCTGCACTTCCTGTCCTACGCCTGGCTGGACATGGGGCTAGAGCCGGCGGCCATCGCGGCCGATATCCCCAAGCGGCCGTTCGCCCTGGTCGGTTTCGCGGGCTTCGTGCTGCTGCTGCCGCTCGCCGCGACCTCGTTCAATCGCGCCATCAAGGCGATGGGGGCAGCGCGATGGCAGCAACTGCACCGCGTGGTGTATGTGATCGTGCTGCTCGCGCTGCTGCACTTCTTCTGGATGCGCGCGTCGAAGAACGACGTTGCCGAGGTCGCCATCTATGCGGCGATCGTCGCGGTGCTGCTGGGCTGGCGCCTGCGTCGCGCACTTCGCTCTTGAGTCAACGCAGGGCCACCCCAAGTTGACTCACCCCCTTTGGTGCTCCTAAGGCATGGTCACCAGCTCCGCCCGGGGCCGGAGCTCTCGCAACAGCACCCCTTTCAGCGCCGCGCCGGTGTGGCTGGCATCGCACGCTGCCAGGCCTTCGGGCGTGGTGGCGGCCACCACCGCGCCACCGCGCACGCCGCCTTCGGGGCCGAGGTCGATGATCCAGTCTGCCTCGGCGATGACGTCGAGGTCGTGTTCGATGACCACCACGCTGTGGCCACCATCGGTGAGGCGGTGCAGCACGCGGATGAGCTTTTCCACATCGGCCATGTGCAGGCCCACCGTGGGCTCATCCAGCACGTACAGCGTGTGCGGCGCCTTGTTTCCGCGGCGCGTGATGTCGTCGCGCACCTTGGTGAGCTCGGTCACGAGCTTGATGCGCTGCGCCTCGCCGCCCGAGAGCGTGGGCGAGGGCTGACCGAGCGTGAGGTAGCCCAAACCGACATCCTTGAGCAACTGCAGCGGATAGGCGATGGCAGGCATGGAGGCGAAGAACTCGACCGCCTCGTCGACCTCCATGCGCAGGACATCGCCGATGCTCTTGCCGCGCCAGCTCACGGCCAGCGTCTCGGCATTGAAGCGCTCGCCGTGGCACACGTCGCAGGGCACCTTCACGTCGGGCAGGAAGCTCATCTCGATGGTGCGCATGCCCTGCCCTTCGCAGGCGGGGCAGCGGCCGTCGCCGGTGTTGAAGGAGAAGCGCGCCGGGGCGTAGCCGCGCGCCTTGGCCTCCAGGGTGTCGGCGTAGAGGCGCCGGATGGCATCCCAGAAACCGACGTAGGTGGCCGGGCAGGACCGCGGCGTCTTGCCAATGGGTGTCTGGTCGACCTCGAGCACGCGGTCGATCTGCTGCCATCCTTCGATGGCCTCGCAGCCCTGCCACGACGGCTTGCCGCCGCGCGTGTTGATGAACTGCAGGTTGGCCAGCAGCACGTCGCGAGCGAGCGTGGACTTACCCGAGCCGCTGACGCCGGTGACAGCGACGAGGCGGCGCAGGGGGATGTCGACGCTGACATGCCGCAGGTTGTGCAGATGGGCCTCGTGGAGGGTGAGCCAGCCTGACCCGCGCTCTGCCTGGGGGCGGCCACTGAGGCCCTCCGCCTGAGGAAGGGGGAGGATCTCGCGGCGCTGCTGCAGGGGGTGCACCAGGGGTTGAGCGAGCAGGCGGCCGGTGACGGACGCGGGATGCGAAGCCAGTTCAGTCACCGTGCCCTCGGCGACGAGCGTGCCGCCGCGCTTGCCCGCGCCCGGGCCGATGTCGATGATGTGGTCAGCGCGGCGGATGGTGTCTTCGTCGTGCTCGACCACCACCAGCGTGTTGCCCTTGGCGCCCAGCTTGTGCAGCGCGTCCAGCAGGATGCGGTTGTCGCGCGGATGCAGGCCGATGGTGGGCTCGTCGAGCACATAGCACACGCCCTGCAGGTTGCTGCCCAGCTGCGCGGCCAGCCGGATGCGCTGCGCCTCTCCGCCGGAGAGCGTGGGCGCCGCGCGGTCCAGCGTGAGGTAGCCCAGGCCGACTTCCTCCAGGAACTCCAGGCGGCTGCGGATCTCCGTAATGACATCGCGGGCGATCTCGGCCTCGCGGCCGGAAAGCTGGAGCGACTCGACCCAGCGGCGTGCATCGGTCACCGACCACTGGGCGATCCAGGCGATGGAGTGGCCCTGGAAGGTCACGCCGCGCGAGACCGCGTTCAGCCGCGTGCCGCCGCAATCGGGACAGGGCTCGTCGGACACGCCTTCGACCTCGGCCTCCTCGGCCGGGAAGCTCTGCTCGCGCCCCTTGTCATCGCGGTCGCGCTGACTGTCGTCGTAGGCCTTGCGCTGCTCCCGCGTGAGGGCCAGGCCGGTGCCCACGCACGTGGAGCACCAGCCGTGCTTGCTGTTGTAGCTGAACATGCGCGGGTCCAGCTCCGGGTAGCTGGTGCCGCAGGCAGGGCAGGCGCGCTTGGTGGAAAAGACCTTCACCGTGCCGATGTGCGCGGTCGGCCCGTCGGCAAGCATCGCGCCCTGCAGGCCGTCGAGCGGGGCGAGCAGGTGCATCACGCCCTTGCCCAGAGCCAGGGTGCGCGCCAGCAGCGCACGCAGCTCGGGCTCGGTGTCGGGGCTCACGACGATGTCGCCCACGGGCAGCTCCAGCGTGTGCTCACGGAAGCGGTCGAGGCGCGGCCAGGGATCGACCGGAACGAACTCGCCGTCCACGCGCAGATGGGTGTGGCCCCGCGCCTTGGCCCACTTCGCGAGGTCGGTGTAGACGCCCTTGCGGTTGACCACGAGCGGCGCGAGCAGTCCGACGTGCTGCCCCTGGTGGTCGCGCAGCAGCTGCGCGGCGATGCTCTCCGGGCTTTGCGGCTGCACGGGCGTGCCGTCGTGCACGCAATGCTGCAGGCCCAGCTTCACGTACAGCAGGCGCAGGAAATGCCAGACCTCGGTGGTGGTGGCGACCGTGCTCTTGCGCCCGCCTCGCGACAGCCGCTGCTCGATGGCCACGGTGGGCGGGATGCCATAGACCGCGTCCACCTCCGGGCGCCCAGCCGGCTGCACGATGCTGCGCGCGTAGGCGTTGAGCGATTCGAGGTAGCGGCGCTGGCCTTCGTTGAAGAGGATGTCGAAGGCCAGCGTGCTCTTGCCCGAGCCCGACACGCCCGTGATGACGCTGAAGCGACCGCGAGGGACGCGCACGTCCAGCGACTTGAGGTTGTGCTCGCGGGCGTTGACGATGTCGATCGTGCCCTCGTCTTCGGCGTGGGCGGCGCGGCGCCGCGCGGCGATGACGCTTTGCAGCGGGAGGCCCTCGCGCGCCTCGACGGGGCCCGTGCCCAGCGCCAGGTCGTACTCGCGCAGGGCGCGGCCGGTGTGCGAGGTGCCGTGGCGCCGCACGTCCTCCGGCGTGCCGCAGCACACCAGCTCGCCGCCCGCGTCGCCGCCTTCGGGGCCGAGGTCGATGAGCCAGTCGCTGGCACGGATCACGTCGAGGTTGTGCTCGATGACGACCAGCGAGTGACCCGCGTCCAGCAGCTTGCGGAAGGCGCGCATCAGCTTGGCGATGTCGTCGAAGTGCAAGCCGGTGGTGGGCTCGTCGAACATGAAGAGCGTGCCCTTGCGCGCCAGCGGCTGGCGGCTGGCGCTGGCGGCCTGTGCGGCCTCGGCCAGGAAACCGGCGAGCTTGAGCCGCTGGGCCTCGCCGCCCGAGAGCGTGGGCACCGGCTGGCCGAGCTTCACGTATTCGAGCCCCACGTCGACGATAGGCTGCAGCAGCCGCACGACCTCGCGGTCCTGCGCGAAGAGCTGTGCCGCCTCGCTGACGGTGAGTTCGAGCACGTCGGCCACCGACAGCTCGCGCACCGTTTCGCCGGGCAGGCGGCGCTCGATCTTCACGTCGAGGATCTCGACGCGGTAGCGGCGACCGTCGCAATCGGGGCAGCGCAGGTAGACGTCGGAGAGGAACTGCATCTCCACGTGCTCGAAGCCGGAGCCGCCGCAGGTGGGGCAGCGGCCGTCGCCGGCGTTGAAGCTGAACATGCCGGCGCCATAGCCGCGCTGCTGCGCGAGTGGCGCCTGCGCAAAGAGCTTGCGGATCTCGTCGAAGGCGCCCACGTAGCTCGCGGGGTTGGAGCGCGCGGTCTTGCCGATGGGCGACTGATCGACGAACACCGCGTCGGTCAGCCAGTCGGCGCCCAGCAGCTCGTCGTGCTTGCCGGGCGTTTCGGTGGGCTTGCCGAAGTGGCGGGCGAGCGCGGGGAACAGTACGTCCTGCATGAGGGTGCTCTTGCCCGAGCCCGACACGCCCGTCACGCAAACCAGCCGCTGCAGCGGGAGCTCGACAGTAACGTTCTTGAGGTTGTGCTCCCGCGCGCCCTGCACGACAAGCCGCGGCGTGGCTTCGGTGACCATGCGCTTGATGCCCATGCCGACGCTCTTGCGCGCGCCGAGGTAGGCGCCGGTCAGCGTGTCGGCCTGCCGGATGGACTCGGGCGGGCCGTCGAAGACGATGGTGCCGCCGCGCAGGCCAGGCCCCGGGCCCATGTCGATGAGCCGGTCGGCCGCCAGCATGACGGCGGGATCGTGCTCCACGACCACGAGCGTGTTGCCAGCATCGCGCAGCCTTTCCATCGCCTGGACGATGCGGTTCATGTCGCGCGGATGCAGGCCGATGCTGGGCTCGTCAAGCACGAACAGGGTGTTGACGAGCGAGGTGCCGAGCGCGGTGGTGAGGTTGATGCGCTGCACCTCGCCGCCGGAAAGCGTGCGGCTCTGGCGGTCGAGGGTGAGGTAGCCGATGCCCACGTCGCAGAGGTAGCGCAAGCGGGTGCGGATCTCTTCCAAAAGCAGGTGCAGCGGGTGGTGGGCTCCATCGGCCTCCAGAACGGGGCCGCGATGGGCGGAGGTCGATCGCCCGGCGGGCGAAGGAGGAACCATGCGGTCGAAGAACGACCTCAGCTTCTGGATGGGCAGCAGCATGAGGTCGTGCACCGTGAGGCCCGGCATGGCTTCCAGCTGCTCGCGGGTCCACGACACCCCCATCGGCATGAAACGCCGGGACGGCTCCAGCACGGCATCGGCGTCGGGCTGGCTCCCCAGCCGCCACAGCAGCGCCTCAGTCTTCAGCCGCGCACCGCGGCACGCTTCGCAAGGCGTGTAGCTGCGGTACTTGGACAGGAGCACACGGATGTGCATCTTGTAGGCCTTCGACTCCAGGTACTCGAAGAAGCGGCGGATGCCGTACCACTGCTTGCGCCAGTCGCCGTTCCAGTGAGGGGAGCCGTCGATGACCCATCGGCGCTGCACCTCGGTGAGCTGCGACCACGGCGTGTCGCGCGGAATGCCTGCGTCGCCGGCGTACCTCATCAGGTCGTCCTGGCACTCCTGCCAGGCCGGGGTCTGCACGGGCTTGATGGCGCCGGCGCGCAGTGTCTTTCGGTGGTCGGGGACGACCAGGCCCCAATCCACGCCGATCACGCGGCCGAAGCCGCGGCAGCGCTCGCAGGCGCCCATGGCGGAGTTGAAGGAGAAGAGCGAGGGGGCCGGGTCGCCGTAGCGGATGTCGCTGTCGGGGCAATGCAGGCCGGTGGAGTAGCGCCATACATCTTCTTCGGCGATCACGTTCACGCGCCCCGAACCGCGCTTGAGCGCCACCTCGATCGCCTCGATGACCCGGGACTTCTCGGTGCCCTGGATGCGGAAGCGGTCGGCCACGACATCGAGCACCTTGCGAGGCCCCGTGGGCGAGGCTACCTCGCGCTCGGCATGCACACGCGCGAAGCCGCTCGCCGCGAGCCACTGCGCAACCTCGTCAGCGGTGGTGTTCGCCGGCAGCTCGACGGGAAAGGTCACCACCAGGCGCGGGTCGGCCGCCGCGGTGCGGGCCATCAGGTCGGCGTAGATCGTCTCGGGCGTGTCGTGGCGCACGCGCTGACCGGTCTGCCGGTCGAACAGCTCGGCGGCGCGGGCGTACAGCAGCTTGAGGTGGTCGTTCAGCTCGGTCATCGTGCCGACCGTCGAGCGCGAAGTCCTCACCGGGTTGGTCTGGTCGATGGCGATGGCCGGCGGTACGCCTTCCACGTGGTCGACGGCCGGACGGTCCATGCGATCCAGGAACTGCCGCGCGTAGGCGCTGAAAGTCTCCACGTAGCGGCGCTGACCCTCCGCGTAGAGCGTGTCGAACACCAGGCTGGACTTGCCCGAGCCGCTGGGGCCGGTGATCACGGTCATCTCGCCCGTGCGGATGTCGAGGTCGATGTTCTTGAGGTTGTGCTGGCGAGCACCGCGGATGCGGATCAGCCCGGCCCCCGTGCCCGGCCGCAGCCGCGCGTCCGTGTCTGCTGGAAGGCTGCCCGAAGGCGGCACCGAAGGGCTTCCGTTGGTCATGGAGCGAGGCCCGCAAAAAAGAGCCGAACATTCTATGGACCAGCCCGATGCCCCGAGGCGAGGATTGGTTCACGGATCCGCCCGGCCCGGCGGTGCCGCTTTATGCGCGCGCGTTGGAAAAGAGCAGCATCGATGTCACCAGGCTTCGACCTTCTTGAGCTCCCGCCCCATCATTGCGGCCCTGCCGAACAGGCCAGGAAGAGACAAGAACGGATAGGAGGGGGAATTTGTCATCGTTTCTTCATCGCGCGTGCCGGGCGCTCGCCATCATGCTGGTCGGGCTGGCGGCCACGACCGGCGCGTGGGCCGACATCGTCATCGGGCAGACGGCCGGCTACACCGGGCCGGCGGCCATCACGGCCCGGGAGAACGTCGACGGCGCGCGCCTGTACCTCGACGAGGTGAACGCGCTGGGAGGCGTGCACGGCCAGCGCATCCATCTGGTGTCGCTCGATGACAAGTCCGATCCGCAAAGAGCCGCCGAGAACGCCCGGAAACTCATCACCCAGCACAACGCGGTCAGCCTCTTCCTTACCCAGGGCACCACGCCGACCGAGGCCATCCTCCCGCTGCTGGACCAGTACAAGGTCCCCCTGATCGGGCCCTCAACAGGCGACACCGTCCTGCACAAGCCGGTGCACGCCTGGGTCTTCAACGTGCGCGCCACCTATCGGCACGAAGCGGCCAAGGCGATCACCTACCTGGCGTCCATCGGCATGACGCGCATCGGCATCGTGCAGGCGGCCGATTCCTTCGGCGACGACTGCACCGCCGGTGCCCGGGAAGGCATGAAGCAATGGCGCATCGCGCCGCTGTTCATCGAAAAGGTCGACGCGGCCCAGCCCGACTTCGCCGCCCTCGTGCGCAAGGTGAAGGACTCCGGATCCCAGGCCGTCCTGTTCTTCGGGTCCGCGGGCCCCGTGTCCGAGGCCACACGTGCGCTGCGCGTGGCCGGCTCTCGCACGCAGGTGGTGACGCTCTCGAACAACGCGTCGAGCAGCTTCGTCAGGCTCATGGGCGAGCATGCCCCGGGCACCATCGTCACGCAGGTGTTCCCGTACGAGAGATCCCGGTCCACGCCCATGGTCCAGGAGGCGAACGAACTCGCGCGCAAGAAAGGGCTGGGCGTCGTCACGCCCGCCATGCTGGAGGGCTACGCGGCCGCCAAGGTACTTGTGGAGGGGCTGCGCCGCGCCGGACCCAACCCGACGCGAAGCCGGCTCGCACAGGCGCTCGAAACGCTGCACCACTTCGACATCGGAGGGCTGGAGATCACCTACGGACCCGGCGACCACACCGGCCTGGACTACGCGGACCTCTCGATCATCGGCTCAGACGGGAAATTTCGACGTTAGTCGCGACCCCCTTGCAAGCACTTGTAACGCCGTCGAAAAAGCTTGACGGAAAGCCAGTATTGTTTTTGCGCGTAGCTGGCTCCTTGCTGGCCGCTTAGTTGGGCGGCTCTCCTCGGAGATGCCGGATCAAAACATTGGGCGGGCCCTCCAGGGCAATGCCTCTAGGGGTTTGGCGTGCATCGAAGAAGCATGTTGTTGGGCGCATCCGCGCTGTGCCTGGGCGCGGGTGCCGTCGGCTCCGCGGCCGCCCAGTCGCAGGTGGTGGTGAAGTTCGGACAGTCCGCCTCGCTGAGCGGCGGCCAGGCCTCCTACGGGCAGGACGTGCATGACGGCATCGCGGCGGCGTTCGCGGCCGCCAACCGAACCGAGAAGCAGCTGCGATTCGAGCTCGTGGCCTTGGATGACGGCGGCGACAAGGGCCGCTGCAAGGACAACGTCAAGAACCTCCTCGACCACGGTGCCGTGGCGATAGTGGGGCTGACCAGCGGCGCCGCCGCGGAGACCTGCCTGCCGATCTTCGAGGAGGCGCGCGCGGTGATGCTCGGCACGGCCAGCGGAAACATGGGCATACGCAGCGCCAAGGCCAGCATGGCCTATCACGTGCGAGCCGGCTACGACGACGAGTACCGGCGCATGCTCTCCTACGTCAAGGAGTTCGGTATGCAGCGCGTGGGGTACGTCCACCTGGAGGACACCTCCCCCGCCAACCAGAACGCGATGCAGGACGCGCTGAACCAGGTGGGCCTCAAGCTCACCATCTCGGTGCCCCTTTCGCGCAACGCCAAGGGCTTCGATGGCGAGGTAGCCAAGCTCCTCGCCGCGCGCCTCGACTGCGTGCTCTTCACGACCAATGCCACGCCGATCTCGGCCATCGTCCAGAAGATGTCCGAGGGCAAGTACGCCGGTTTCTATTTCTCGTCGTCGTTCGCGGGCCAGCCGCTGATCGACGACATGGCCGGCAAGGGGCGCAGCATCATCATGAGCCAGGTGGTGCCGCGGCCCAACAACGTCGCCGCGGGTGTCGTCAAGCGCTTCCAGGAAGACCTTGCCGCGTACGACAAGAACGCGCAGGCGGGCTTCACCGGCCTGGAAGGCTATATCGCCGGCCGTGTGGCGGTGGAGGCCACGCGTGCGGCGATGAAGTCGGGTGGCGTCACGCGGGCCCGCTTCCGCGAAGCGCTGTCGGACCTGAACATCGACCTGGGCGGCTACCGGGCGCGCTTCGGCGCCGGCAATACGCACGGGTCTCGGTACGTCGACGTCGTGGCCATAGACCGCAGTGGCCGCGTCATCGGCTGAGCAGCAAGCCCGCGGGATCCGGGCGTACGCGCCCCGGCTCCGCGGAAGGTGCAATCCCGCTGCGCGGTGAGGTTCCAGGTGCACGGCCCCTCGGCCATGCCGCACGGAAACCTGCCCGCAGGGAGAGTCAACGATGAAGTTCATCAAGATGTTCCCGCAGGCCGCCATCGCGTGCGCCGCAACCGCCGCCGCACTCTCGTGCGCCGCAGCCACGCCAGCTTCGGCAGGTGACGAGGCACGGCCTCGCATCGAAAAGCTGGCCGCGGAGCTGGCGGCCGACATGGCGAGGCTTTGCCCGGTGGCCGACCCGGGCGACCAGGTCGCCTTCGAGGCCTGCCGCAAGGGGCTCTACGCCGATTCGCAGTTCAAGCGAACCCTGTCCGGCTATGTGCTGTGGGGCCGCCAGCGCGACCCCAAGACGGCGCTGAAGGACGCGAAGCTCACGCAGTTCAATCCCGACGTGCTGAGCGGCATGTACGTGCCCCTGTTCATGTTCAACGGCAAGTACACGGTGCAGCAGATGGCGTCCGAGGGGCTCTACCAGATCCGGTTGCAGACCGCGTTCCGCAACCGGCTTGCTCCCGGGCAGTTCCCCTACCCCTTCTGGCACGACACCGAGAAGTGGACGATGTACCAGGATGCCAACGAGATCCTGCTGTGGGTGGACGCCAAGGAGCAGCGCATCCGGCTGGCGCAGTACACGGTGCATGGTGCGCAGCCTCCCATCCAGTCGCACACGCCGGTGAGCCATCGTTTCGAAGGCCAGTGGATGTGGACCGACCAGCAGGGCAAGACGCAGCCGGCCGTCACGGTCTTCGATGGCCTGCTGCGCGCCGACAACCCCTACCTCGGCAAGCTCGATGGCGCCTACAAGAGCCTGGCGCTGCGACTGCGCGAGGGCCAGTGCTTCGAGTGCCACGTGCCAAACAACCCCGACGGCATGAAGAAGCTGGTCCTGCTGCAAACGCCCATGCACGCGGCGGCCGAGATCAAGCGCGTGCTCAAGAGCGTGCGCCAGGATTCCATGCCGCGTGACGAGTTCGGCATCGAGAAGCCGCTGGATGCGAAGACGAAGACGGCGTTGCTCGAGGAAGGGGTGGCCTTCGAAAAGCTGCTCGACCTGGCACGCCAGTGGGAGAAGAACGCGCCGGCCCAGACCGTGACGGCCGGTAGCTCGAACCAGACCGCTGCCAAGTAGCGCCGCGATCACACGCCCCGCGGCACGAGCTGCCGAGGGGCTCTTCGCTTTTTGGCCTCGGCGTTCCTCACGCCGGCAAACCCAGGCACCCAGGTCGATCGCGATCCGGATGCAACTTGTTGGCGCAACTCGGCACTTCTGTTCTTCAACCGCACGTCGATATTGCCCTGACACGACGCAGGCCGGGTCCCGCAGGGACGGCGGCGGCGAGCCCCGCCGTGTTTGCCATGGAGGCAGGTGCGGGGGCCCACCTGGAATGACGCGAGGTACGTCGATGGATTTCAAGAACATGACCGTCAGGGCAAAGATGACGATCGCCTTCGGTTTGCTGGTGGCGATCGTCGTGCTGGTGGCCGGGCTGTCGTTGCGGGCGCTGGGCAGCGAACACGACCACTACGCCAGGTTCGTGCAGCAGACCGCGACCCGCATTGCAATGGCCAACCAGATCCGGGCGGCGGCCAACGCCCGGGCTATGGCCGCACGCAACCTGGTGCTCGCCCATACCGATGCGAAGCGCGAGGAGGAGAAGGCTGCGTGGGACGCAGCGCACGACAAGCTGCACAAGCGGCTAAACGAGCTGAAGCAGGCGATCGCCAGCCATGTTGACGTGGCCGAACAGGAGCGCCATCAGTTCGCGGAGCTCGAGTCCATGGAGGAACGCTGCGGCCCGGTCGAGCAGCAGATCCTGAAGCTCGTGCTGGCCGGCCAGCGCGAGGAAGCCACCGTCAAGATGAGTTCCGAGGGCCGCCCGCTGCTGGCCGCGCTGGTCAAGTCCGCGAATGCCTATGTGGATGAGTCGGCGGCCCGTTCCGACGAGCAGGTCAAGGCGGATACGGCGTCGTACGCGAGCAACCGGAGCTTGCTGTTGTCCGCATGCGTAGTGGCGCTCGGCCTTGCGTCGGTTCTCGGCCTGGCGATCACCCGCGGCCTGACACGTGCCCTCGGCGCCGAACCGGCCCGGCTCGGCGAGGCGGCGCAGCGCGTCGCCAGCGGCGACCTGACCCCGGTGCCCGGCGCCGGCAGCGCACCGCCGGGCAGCGTGATGCGGTTACTCGGCGACATGCAGTCCAGCCTGGCGCGCACGGTCGCCCAGGTCCGCCAGACGTCCGATTCCATCGCCACCGGGTCGGCGCAGATCGCCACGGGCAACGCCGACCTGTCTCAGCGAACGGAGCAGCAGGCTTCCAGCCTGCAGCAGACCGCGGCGTCGATGGAGCAGATGAACGCCACGGTGAAGAACAGCGCCGACACCGCCCGCCAGGCCACGCAACTGGCCAGCTCCGCGAGCACCGCCGCCGAGAAGGGCGGCGAGGTGGTCGGCCGGGTGGTGTCCACCATGGAAGACATCACCACGAGCTCGCGCAAGATCGCCGACATCATCGGCGTGATCGACGGCATCGCCTTCCAGACCAACATCCTCGCGCTCAATGCGGCCGTGGAGGCGGCGCGTGCCGGCGAACAGGGCCGCGGCTTCGCGGTCGTGGCCGGCGAGGTGCGCAGCCTCGCGCAGCGCAGCGCCGAAGCCGCGCGCGAAATCAAGGCGCTCATCGGCAGCAGCGTGGAGAAGGTGGAAGCCGGCTCCAAGCTCGTGGGCGATGCCGGAGCGACGATGGACGACATCGTCTCGCAGGTGAAGCGGGTGGCCGACCTCATCGGCGAGATCAGCTCGGCCACGATCGAGCAGACGGGCGGCATCGGGCAGGTGAACACCGCCGTGTCGCAACTCGATCAGGTCACCCAGCAGAACGCCGCCCTCGTGGAACAAAGCGCGGCGGCGGCCGAAAGCCTCAAGCAGCAGGCGCTCCAGCTGGCCGAAGCGGTCGGTGTCTTCAAGCTGAGCCAGGACACGACGCACAAGCCGATCCCGCAGGCCCGCCCGTCGAGCATCGAACCGGCCCGCAAGCCGGATCCGAAGCCTGCCACGCCGTCGCCATCTGCCGCCAAGCCGTCCATCGCGGTCGCTCCGACCACGGCGAGGGCCTCGGCGAGCGCGACCTCACCGGCCACCGCCACTGCCTCTGCACCACCTGCGGTGAAAAGGCAGCCGGCGCCCGCCCCGGAGATCAAGCCGGTGCCCGCCAGCACCGCCAGCCGCACCGACGACGACTGGGAAACGTTCTGAACCCGCGGACCGGGCCGAAGACTTCAGTCCGGCACCTGCAGCGTGTACCCGCGCAGGGTGATCGCGTCACCCGGCGCAGGCTGCGCGGCGATAGGTGGCACGTGGGCCGCCGTGAGCGGCGGTGCCGCACCCGGCGTGCCGCCGCGCGGCACGGTGCGAACCACCTGGCTGGGCGGCAGCGGCGTGCCGCGGCGCAGGTGTTCCCACATGGCGTCGAGCGCCCGGATCAGGTACAGGTGCAGCGGCACATAGCGCGTGTCGTAGCCCGGCAGCGCGGCCGTCTGGCCAATGAAGGCATCGAAGTGCTGGGCGTTCGTCACCTCCACATACGACAGCCTGCTGCGCAGGCCCTCGACGCGCTTGTTCAGCGCGGTGTAGGGGCGCGAGGTGTGGTTCACCGGGATGAGGGCATCGGCCCGCCCGTGCACGATGATGGCCGGGCGACCATGGAGATCGCCACGGCGCCGGGTCTCGTCGATGCCCTGCTGCAAGGCTCGGGCCTGGGGGTCGGCGCCGGTCAGCAGGTCGCGCAGGCATGACGCGCCATCGAGGTTGAAGTCCTGCGTCAGGGTCGAGGGCGAGAACGACGCCAGGTTGCGGACAGGGCCGGCAGGATTGCGGTCGTTGACGATCTGCACGCCTGAGGTGGGCGGCACACCGTTGCCCGCGGCCGCCATGGCGGCCAGCAGCAGCGGATCGAGCGGCGCGACGGCGAAGTTGGCCGCGGTGGCCGCGAAGCTGTGGCCGCAGAGCGCATCGGTCACGGAGGCACGCGCCAGCGCCTGGCTGTAGCTCACCGTCACCGCGGACACCACTTCGAGCGCCGCCAGCGAGGCATGCAGCGGCGCCGCTTCCGGCTCCCAGCCGTACTGGGCGAGTCGGGCCAGCGCCTCTTCCGCCTGGGCTTGCGGCGTGTCCGCGGCAAGCAGGCCCTTGGCGCGCAACGAGGCACAGCGGTTGGCGGCGAAGGCCTTCACCAGGAGCCCCAGGCCCGGGGCATCGGCCACCTGGGGCGACAGCGCGGCACAGCTCTGGTAGAGGTTGGACAGGCTGGTGTAGTCGTACAGCGTTTTCGCGATGGTGGGCTGCACGGTGTGCCCGCGCTGCACGGACACACCGGGCGCGACCGGCATCTCGACCACCGGCTCCGACACCGCGATGCCGTCGATGAGCCGCTCGCCGTCGAGCTCGGCCGCGGCGATCGCGGCGCCGCCGCCGTTGGACAGGCTGGAGGCGATCACCAGCGTGTTCTCCGGCCGCACGGTACGCAGCCGCAAGCCGTTGGGCAGCGCGATGCCATGGCGCTCGTTGAGCACCCAGAACGCGAACTCCACCGCCTGCAGCGTGAACCGGCCCCAGTCCTTCTCGGGGTTGCGCTGCGAGTGGGCATGCTTGAACGCGAACCGCTGCGGGGTGGCCGCATTGAAGGCCGCGCGCTGAGCCTCGGTGATCGGCGCGCGGAAGTGCGCGAACTCGCCCGCTGAAGCCGCGGCGGTGCGGGTGCCGTCGATCAGCGCCACCGTGTCGTTCATGAGGTCGTGCGGCGCGGTACCGGTGCCCTTGTCGTTGTAGGCCACCGCGCAGCCGCGCTTCAAACCCCACTCCCCGACGCTGATGGCGCCATACACGCCCCGCGAACCGGAGGAGGTGGCGGTCACGATGCAGGGCCGGTGCGGATCGAAGGACGCAGGAACCTGCACCATGAGCACCACGTTCTGCGGGAGCGCGCCGTCCCCGTCGGCCCCGCGGCTGTAGGCGATGTACTCGGCACCGGCGATCTTGCCGTCGCCCGCGATGACCGTGCCGTCGGCCGCGACGTTCGGGCCGTACAGCGTGCCGTAGCCGCCGGCGGCGGTCACGTCGACGATGGCGCGGTAGTTGTTGAACAAGGCCGCGCGGCGCAGCTCGGCCGCCGTGGGTGCCGCGGGGTTCGCGAACGGCGGCAGCGGCTGGGCCAGGCCCTCCTTGCCCAAGCCACCGGTGAGCAGGTCGTCGCCGGCACCGTCGTACTCGGTGACGCGCACGTCGCCATGGATGAACGCAGGCAACCGGTTGAACGGGCTGCGCAGGCCGTAGCCCTGGCCGCGCTGCGCATTCTGTGCGGCGCCGCCCTCAGGCGGCCTCTGCGCGGCCTGGGGTGCGCCGCCTCCCCACGCGGCCAGCAAGACGGCCGCCGCCCACGCGCCGAGGCGCTTGTCGAAAACCTGCATCGTCACTCTCCCTGTGGTTGGCGTGCGTCGGATCGACGCCACCTGAATCGACGCCCATGGCATCCGGCTGCAAGGCCGTGACCCCATGTCTGGTTTGCAGACACTGTAGCCTGCGGGCAGAGGGCCACCGACGCGGCTCGCGCGGTCTGCGCGCGCGACATGCAATCCCCGTGCGCCGCAACGTTGGCCGACGCATCGCGACTCACGGATCCGAACATGCTCGAGGGCTTGAGGACGGCCGCGCGGCAGGCCAGCCAGGAACGTGCACTGCGCAGCCTGCTGGTCGACTGCCGGCGCCTGCTGTCCGAACGCGGCGAAGCAAACAGCGTGGCGATCGCGCGCGATCTGGTGGCGCGCTTTCGCGCCCTGCCCGAGCCGCAGCAAGGGCTGTTCTTCGAGCACCTGTCGCGTGATTTCAGTCCGCAGCCCCAGGCCGTGCTGGAGGCGGCACAGGCCTATGCCGGCGAACCGACCGCCAGCCACCTCCTGCGCCTCATGCAGCTGGCCGAGCCGCCGCGGCAGGAGCTGTTTCGCCGCATCAACCGCCTGCCGGGCGGCACGGCGACCATCGTGGCGATGCGCCGCGGGCTGCTCGAACGGCTGCCGAAGCAGCCGGAGCTGCAGGCGCTGGAAGCCGACCTGCTGCACCTGCTGTCGAGCTGGTTCAACCCGGGCTTCCTGCAGCTGCAGCGGGTGGACTGGAACTCGCCTGCGCAGCTGCTGGAGCAGATCATCCGCCACGAGGCGGTGCACCAGATCGATGGCTGGGACGATCTTCGCCGGCGCCTGCAGCCCGACCGCCGCTGCTTCGCGTTCTTCCACCCGCAGCTGCCGGCCGAGCCGCTGATTTTCGTGGAGGTGGCGCTGGTGCCCGAGATGCCTGCAGCCATCGCGCCGCTGATCGACAAGGCCGCCGAGCCGCTGCCGCCCGCTCAGTTCAAGGTCGCCGCGTTCTATTCCATCAGCAACTGCCAGCCTGGGCTCAAGGGCGTGTCGCTGGGCAACTTCCTCATCAAGCGCGTGGCCGAGGAACTGCAGCGCGAACTGCTGCGCCTGCACACCTTCTGCACGCTCTCGCCCATGCCGGGCTTCGCACGCTGGGTGCGCGCGGGTGCGCCGTGCGCGGGCTTGACCAAGCCACGCGCGGCACGGCTCGCGCAGGCCCTGGCCGAGCTGCAACAGGCCGGCGGCGACAACTTCGATCGGCTGGCGAACGCCTCCGCACTGCGCGCGCTGCCCACGCCGGCCATGGAGGCCTTGATCCGCCTGGGCGCCTACTACCTGGCGCTGCACTCCACCGCGCCGGGCGGCGACCCGGTGGCGCGCTTCCACCTCGACAACGGCGCTCGCCTGGAGCGGCTCAACCCGCTCGGCGACCTCTCGCCCAAGGGCGTCAAGCAGTCGTTCGGGATGATGGTGAACTACCTGTACGACCTCGAACGCATCGAGGTCCACCACGAAAAGTTTGTGCAGGGAGAGGTGTCCTACTCGCGCGGACTGGCCTCCTGGCTTTGAGCATGGCCGCCGCGAGACCCGCCGAAAAAGGAGACGAGCGATGCGTTCCGACCCCTCCCCCCTCCCCCGACTCAC
Source organism: uncultured Burkholderiales bacterium (assembly GCA_966248995.1). GTDB lineage: Bacteria > Pseudomonadota > Gammaproteobacteria > Burkholderiales > Burkholderiaceae_C > Albitalea. The sequence continues at coordinate 24,852 of CBINBY010000051.1, forward strand.
GAGACGCGATTGCCTGAGTGTCGGCGCCGCCGCCTGCGCCACGATGGCGCTGCCCTGGGCGACGCGGGCCCAGGACGCCTGGCCGACCAAGCCGGTGACCATCGTCGTGCCCTTCCCCAGCGGCGGAGGCACGGACGCATTTGCCCGGCCGCTGTCGGCCGCGCTCACGCGCCAGCTCGGCAAGCAGGTGCTGATCGACAACCGGGGCGGGGCGGGCGGCACGCTGGGCGCCACCATCGCGGCCAAGGCGCCACCCGACGGCTACACCTTCTTCATGGGTGCCGTGCACCACGCCATCGCACCCTCGATGTACCCCAAGCTCGAGTACGACATCGAGAAGGACTTCGTGCCCGTGGGCCTCATCTCGAACGTGCCGCAGGTGATCGTGGTCAACCCGCAGCGCGTGCCGGTGAACGACTTGAAAGGCCTGCTGGACATGGTGCGGCAGCGCCCGGGCAAGCTCAACTACGCGTCCGCCGGCAACGGCACCTCGCATCACCTTGCGGGCGAGCTGTTCAAGCTGCAGACCAAGACCTTCATCACGCACATCCCCTACCGCGGCGCCGGGCCTGCGCTGCAGGACCTCATCGGCGGCCAGGTCGACATGATGTTCGACGGCCTGGGTTCCTCGGCCTCGCACATCAAGGGCGGACGCATCAAGGCCCTGGCGGTGGCATCGCCGAAGCGCGCCCCCGGCTTCCCGGACGTGCCGACCAGCGCGGAAGCCGGTGTGCCGACTTACATGGTATCGACGTGGTATGGCCTGTGGGCGCCCAAGGGCACGCCGCCGCAGATCGTCGAGCGCATGCAGGCCGAGATGACCAAGGCCTTCGCCACCCCGGAACTGCAGTCCACCTGGACCGGCCTGGGCACCGAGATGCCCCACCTGTACGGCGAGGCCTACGGCAAGTTCGTGAGCAGCGAGGTCCGCCGCTGGGCCGAGGTGGTCAAGGCCTCCGGCGCCAAGCTGGACTAAGCTCGCCCGGGGGATGCCGCAGCACCTGCCATGAACATGACCCACAACAATCTCTTCGTCGCCTTGCGGGAGGCCTTTCCCGCCGATCTGGACTCCACGGCCATCGAAACAGCCGATGGCGAGCGCCTCTACTACACGTGGCGCGACATCGACCGCGCCACGGCGCGCATCGCCAACCTGCTGCAATGGCTGCGGCTGCCGCCCGGCGCCCGGGTGGCCGCGCAGGTGGAGAAGTCGGTCGAGGCCTTGCTGCTGTACCTGGCCGTGCTGCGCGCGGGCTATGTGTACCTGCCGCTCAACACCGCCTACCAGTCGGCCGAGCTGGAGTACTTCATCGGCAACGCCGAACCCAGCGTGCTGGTGTGCTCAAGCAAGAACTTCTCCTGGGCCAGCCAGCTAGCCTTCCAGGCAGGCACGCAGCACGTTTACACGCTGGACGACCACCGCACCGGCAGCCTGCTCGAGCGCGCCGCGGCGCACGGCGACGAGCACGAGCCGGCCCAGCGCGCGGCCGACGACCTGGCGGCCATTCTCTACACCAGCGGCACCACGGGGCGCAGCAAGGGCGCGATGCTCACGCACGGCAACCTGCTGTCCAACGCACGCGTCCTCAGGGACTACTGGGGCTGGCGCCAGGGCGACGTGCTCATCCACGCGCTGCCCATCTTCCATGTGCATGGCCTGTTCGTCGCGGCGCACGGCGCGCTGCTCAACGGCAGCAAGATGCTGTGGTTCAACCGGTACGCGCCGCAGGCCGTCATCGAGCGCCTGTCGGAAGCGACCGTGTTCATGGGTGTGCCCACGATGTATGTGCGGCTGCTGGGCGAAGCGGGCTTCGACCGCGAGGCCTGCCTGCACATGCGGCTGTTCGTCAGCGGTTCGGCGCCCCTGCTCATCGAGACCTTCAATGAGTTCCGCGAGCGCACGGGCCACACCATCGTCGAGCGCTACGGCATGAGCGAGACGGTGATGATCACCTCGAATCCCTACCACCCGGAACATGGCGAGCGCCGCGGCGGCACGGTGGGCTTCCCGCTGCCCGGCGTGCAACTGCGCGTGCGCGACGACAAGGGCCAGGTCGCGCCGCCGGGGGAGATCGGCGGCATCGAGGTGAAGGGACCGAACGTCTTCAAGGGCTACTGGCGCATGCCCGAGAAGACCCGCGAGGAGTTCACCGACGACGGTTGGTTCAGGACGGGCGACGTGGGCAAGTTCGACGAGGACGGCTACGTCGTCATCGTGGGTCGCAGCAAGGACCTCATCATCACGGGCGGCTACAACGTCTATCCCGCCGAGGTGGAGGCCTACCTGAACGAGATGGACGAGGTGGCCGAAAGCGCGGTGTTCGGCGTGCTGCACCCAGACTTCGGCGAAGGCGTGCTGGCCGCCGTGGTGCCGAGCCCGGGAGCCAGGCCGCAGCCCGATGCGCTGGTGGCGGCGCTCAAGTCCAGGATCGCGGGCTTCAAGGTGCCCAAGCAGGTGTTCATCGTGGACGAGCTGCCGCGCAACGCCATGGGCAAGGTCCAGAAGAACCTGCTGCGGGAGCGGTACAGGACCACTTTCGGGGCGTGAAGGCGGGCAGGTTTTCCCGGTCTTCCCCCCAAAGTTTGGGGTGGCAATCTGTGTGTGCGGTTTTTCACAATGCCGCCCATGCGCCGAAACGCCGTTCGCTACCAATGGGAAGACGAGCCTCCTGAGAGGCGCAGCGAGTTCATCCCCTCGACCGGCTATTCCCAGCTGTCGAGCTTCAACACCCCCTCGGAGCCTCGTGCCCGAAGCACGCGAACGCGTCAGCGATCAGGCTGGGGCTTGAAGGGCGTGATCGCCGTGGTCGCGGCCCTGCTGGGCGTGTGCGGCTACGTCATGCACGAGGTGGTGAAGCTGCTGGGCAGCTAATCCGCCGCGCCAAAGGCGCCACCCCTTTCCTGCTCCCGCGCTCCTACTCCACGAAGAGCGTGGCGGGGCACTCCAGCCTCGTGCGCAGTGCCTGCACGAACTCGGCGGCATGACGCCCATCGACCACTCGGTGGTCGAACGAAGATGACAAGTTCATCATCTTGCGCGGCACCACCGCGCCGCGCAGCATCGCCGGCCGCTCGACGATGCGGTTCACCCCGACGATGGCGACCTCCGGCGCATTGATGACCGGCGTGCTCACGATGCCGCCCAGCGCGCCGAGGCTGGTGATGGTGATGGTGGAACCCGCCAGCTCGTCGCGCGTGGCGCGGCCGCCGCGCGCCGCATCGGCCAGGCGCGTCATCTCGGCCGCGTTGCCCCACAGGTCGCGCGCCTCGGCATGCCGCAATACCGGCACCATGAGGCCCGCATCGGTCTGCGTCGCCATGCCGACGTGCACGGCCGCATGCCGCGTCACCACGCCGGCTTCGTCGTCGAAACGCGCATTGAGTTGGGGATGCTCCCTCACACCAAGCACCATCGCGCGCACCAGGAAAGGCAACAGCGTGAGATGGGGCCGCTGCCCCGCCCAGCGCTCGTTGAGCCGGGTGCGCAGGGCCTCCAGTTCGGTGACATCGACCTCTTCGACATAGGTGAAGTGCGGGATGCGGCGCTTGGCCTCCTGCATGCGCTGCGCGATCTTGCGTCGCAGGCCGATGACCCGCACGGCCTGGGTCTCGTCGGATTGCGCGGGCGGCTCCTCCACGCGCGATGCGGGTGGCGGCGCTTGCCGCGCACCACCACGCTCCACCCAGGCATCGAGGTCGGCGTGCACGATGCGCCCGCCCAGCCCGGTGGGCGACACGCCGGTCAGGTCGATGCCGAGTTCCCAGGCCCGGCGGCGCACGGCGGGCGAGGCGATGGGGCGCTCTTCCAGAACCACGGCGGGCTCCGGACGCAACCGTGAAGCTGTGGTGGCGGTGGCGGCCGGCGACACCGCGGGCGCGGCACGGCCGGCCGGGCTTGCCTGCGAGCCGTGCACCGGCGCCGCAGTCGCGGCGCTTGCAGCGGCCGCATTGCCCGCGCCCGCCACCTCCAGCCGGATCAGCTCGGAGCCGACCGCCAGCACCTGCCCCACGTCACCGCCCAGCGCCAGCACACGGCCGGACACCGGGGATGGAATCTCCACGCTGGCCTTGTCCGTCATCACGTCGGCCAGCGGCTGGTCTTCCTTGACCGTATCGCCCGGCATCACGTGCCAGGCCACCAGTTCCACCTCGGCAATGCCCTCTCCGATGTCGGGCATCCGGATCACATGCACACCCATGGCCGACCTCACTCTTCCATGGCACGCTTGAGGGCCGCCCCCACGCGCGCAGGTCCGGGGAAGTAGGCCCACTCCTGCGCATGCGGATAGGGCGTGTCCCAGCCGGTCACGCGCTCTATGGGCGTTTCCAGGTGGTAGAAGCAATGCTCCTGCACCAGCGCCACCAGCTCGGCGCCGAAGCCGCTGGTGCGCGTGGCCTCGTGCACCACCACGCAGCGGCGCGTCTTCTTGACCGAATTGACGATGGTGGGCAGGTCCAGCGGCCACAGGCTGCGCAAGTCGATGATCTCGGCATCGATGCCGGTCTCGCGCGCAGCCGCTTCGGACACCCACACCATGGTGCCGTAGGCCAGCACGGTCACGTCGCGGCCTGCGCGGAACACCGAGGCCGATTCGAGCGGCACCGTGTAGTAGCCGTTCGGCACTTCGGCCAGCGGATGCTGGCCCCACGGCACCACCGGCCGCTCGTGATGGCCGTCGAAAGGCCCGTTGTACAGGCGCTTGGGCTCCAGGAAGATCACCGGATCGTCGCACTCGATGGAGGCGATGAGCAGCCCCTTCGCATCCACGGGGTTCGAGGGCATCACGGTGCGGATGCCGCAAACATGGGTGAACAACGCCTCCGGACTCTGGCTGTGCGTCTGGCCACCGTAGATGCCGCCGCCGCACGGCATGCGGATGGTGATGGGCGCGGTGAAGTCGCCCACCGAGCGGTAGCGCAGCCGCGCGGCTTCGGACACGATCTGGTCCGAGGCCGGGTAGAAGTAGTCGGCGAACTGGATCTCCACCACCGGGCGCAGGCCGTAGGCGCCCATGCCGACCGCCACGCCCACGATGCCGCCTTCGGAGATGGGGGCGTCGAACACGCGCGAGCTGCCGTGGCGCGCCTGCAGGCCCTCGGTGCAGCGGAACACGCCGCCGAAGTAGCCCACGTCCTGCCCGAAGACGACGACATCGGGATCGCGTTCGAGCATCACGTCCATGGCCGACCGCAACGCCTGGATCATGGTCATGCAGGTGGTGGGGCTGCCCGTCTCGTGAGGCCGGCCCGCTTCCCGGCCCTCCTCACCCAGAGGGAGTGGGGAAGCTTCGTTGGAAGCGGGTCCACCGCTGAGGGCCGACAGCGAGCTTTCGATGGGCATGTTCACACTCCGGCCTGCCGCAGCTGCTCGTGCAGGTGCGGCGGCATGTCCTTGTAGACGTCCTCGAACAAGCATGCGAGCGGCGGGATGTGGCCGTCCATCAGCGTCCCGTGGCTCTCGGCCTCCTTCTGCGCGGTGGCCACCTGCGCTTCCAGCTCCGCCTGCGTTTGCGCATGCTCCTCATCGGACCACGCGCCGAGGGCCGTCAAGTGCTGCCGAAGACGAGCAATGGGGTCGCCGAGCGGAAACCGCTTCCAGTCGTCGGCGGGCCGGTAGCGCGAGGGATCGTCCGAGGTGGAATGCGCGCCGGCGCGGTAGGTCACCCATTCGATGAGCGTGGGCCCGAGGTTGCTGCGCGCGCGCTCGGCCGCCCAGCGCGAGGCGGACAGCACCGCGAGGAAGTCGTTGCCGTCCACGCGCAGGGAGGCAATGCCGCAGCCGACGCCCCGCGCCGCGAAGGTGGTCTCCTCGCCGCCGGCAATCGCCTGGAAGGTGGAGATGGCCCACTGGTTGTTCACCACGTTCAGGATCACCGGCACGCGGTACACGTGCGCGAACGTGAGCGCGGTGTGGAAGTCGGCCTCGGCCGTGGAGCCGTCGCCGATCCATGCCGAGGCGATGCGCGTGTCGCCCCTGATTGCCGACGCCATGGCCCAGCCCACGGCCTGGATGAACTGCGTGGCGAGGTTGCCGGAGATGCTGAAGAAGCCCGCGCGCTTCATCGAATACAGCACCGGCAGCTGCCGGCCCTTGAGCGGGTCGCGCTCGTTGGACATGAGCTGGCAGATCATCTCCACCATCGACACGTCGTCGCGCGACAGCAGCAGGCCCTGCTGGCGGTAGGTGGGAAAGCACATGTCGCCGTCGTGCAGCGCCAGCACCTGCGCGCAGGCGATGGCCTCCTCGCCCAGGCACTGCATGTAGAAGGAGATCTTCTTCTGCCGCTGCGCGATGAGCATGCGCGAGTCGAAGGTCCGCGTCTTCATCATCGAGCGCAGTCCGCGGCGCAGCAGCTGAGGATCGGCCCCGGGGTCCCAGGGGCCGACGGCGCGGCCTTCGTCGTCGAGCACGCGCACGAGGGCGTAGGCCAGGTCGTGAGTCTCGGCGGGCGTGGTGTCGACCGGCGGGCACCTCACGGCGCCGGCGGGCGACAGGCGCAGGTAGGAAAAATCGGTGGGATGGCCCGGCCGGCCGGTGGGCTCGGGCACGTGCAGTCGAAGCCGCTGGTGTACACCCATTCGATGTGCTCCTTCATGGCGACGGCCGTGTCGCGGATGGCGCAAAGCTCGGACCGCACAAAGGCGAGGCATGCGGGGTGACCGTGAGGCCTCACCTGGACGCAACCAGCGTAACGGCTTTCCCAGCCCGGGCCATACTGGGGTTTTCCGACACGGGTGCGCATGAATACGCTGTCCACCTGCCCGCGATGCGGCCAACCCTTCCATTGCGGCGCCCATGAGCCCGGCCCCTGCGCCTGCGCCTGCTTCGGCTTGCGTCTGACCGAAGCCACGCGGGCCATGCTGCGCGAGCGCTATGAAGGTTGCCTGTGCATCACGTGCCTGGTGGAACTGAACGACGCACCGCAGGCCAGCACCGCGGACGACCGGCCCATCCAGGCATGAGAGGGTGAGAGGTACGCCCTCCCGGCCGATCTTTCCGCGTGCCGTGGAGGCTGACGCCTCGACGCCGTGACCGGCTTCACACAAAAGGGCAGATACGAGCTCGCCGTGCTCAGTTGCCTCTCGCAGGGTGCCGACAACCCACCCCGGGGAGCAAGAACGCCGTCGTATATCGCACGGCAGCACCGAGGGAAGTTCGTGCGAGCAGTACGCCATGCATGTATCGGCAGCCTGATCCTCTTTTCGGCCGCCCTGGCACCGGTGAGCGCACAGGAACCTAGCGCCACCCAGCGAGCGGCCTACCGCAGGCCTGACACCATCCCCTTTCCCAAGGACAACGCCTACACCCCCGCCAAGGCGGCGCTGGGCAAGATGCTGTTCTTCGACACCCGGCTCTCGCGTGACAAGAACCTCAGCTGCGCCAGCTGCCACAACCCGTCGTTCGGCTGGGAGGTTCCCTTCGCGCAGGCCATCGGAGCGGGCGGCAAGCCATTGGGCCGCCATGCACCGACCGCGCTCAACCAGGCGTGGAGCAGCCACCTGTTCTGGGACGGGCGCGCACCGACGCTGGAGGCGCAGGCCCGCGGCCCGATCGAGGCCAGCGTCGAGATGGACCTGCCGATGACCGTGGCGGTGGAACGACTGAAGACCGTACAGGGTTACCTGCAAGCCTTCGACAAGGCCTTCCCTAAGGAGGGTCTGACGGCTGACAACGTGCTCAAGGCCATCGCCACCTTCGAACGCACGATCGTGACGGGCGACACGCCGTTCGACCGCTGGATGCGCGGCGACACCAAGGCCGTCTCCGACGAGGTCAAGCGAGGCTTTGCGGTGTTCGAGGGCAAGGCGCGATGCGCCTCCTGCCACAGCGGCTGGAACTTCACCGACAACAAGTTCCACGACATCGGCCTGGCAACCAACGATCCGGGGCGCATGGGCGTGACCCGGACTGCCGCCGACCAGCACGCGTTCAAGACCCCCAGCCTGCGCGAGATCGCCGCGCGTGCACCCTACATGCACGTGGGGCAGATCACCACGCTCGAGGGCGTGATCGCGCACTACATCACCGGCGGAGAACAACGGCCATCGCTGTCGCCGCAGATGAAACCGCTGCAGCTGAGCAGGCAGGCGGTGCAGGACCTGGTTGCATTCATGCGCTCGCTGTCGAGTCCGCAGAGCACGCTGGCGATGCCGAACCTGCCGGCACAGTGAAGAGGAATCGCCATGAACCACGTGAAGAAAAGTCTGTACCTGTGCATCGGCGTGCTGCTGGCACTCATCGCGCTGCAGGCCGCGCTGTCGCTGTGGCAGGTGGCGCGCCTTTCGGGTGCCGCCCAGGCCCTGGTGATCAGCAGCGGCCTTCAGGATCAGGCACGCAGCCTGTGGATCGAGTTCCTCGACGCGGAGCAGGCCTTCAAGCAGGCGACCGCGTTCACCGATGCGGCCAGCGCCGAGGAGCAACGAAGGGCCTTCGAATCCAAGGCCTCGGCACTGCAGGCACGGGCAAAGGCCCTCCAGCAGGCCGCGGGCGAAGAACAGACTGACGTGCGCAATGTGGCAGGCGGCGTCGACGCCTGGCTGGGGCTGGCTGCGCCGCATGTCGCGGCCGATGGGATCACGGAACTTCCTTCGTACCACCGTCTCGAGGCGGCCCGTGACGACTTGCGCGGCCACATCGGCTCGCTGATCGAGCATTCGGTGGCCGCCACCGCCAGCGCCGCGGCGGCACGCCAGAGCGCGACGCGCCAAGCCTACGGCTGGACGCTTGCCTGCCTGGCGGCCGCAGTCATCCTGGGTGCGGTGCTCGTATGGCAGGCCCTGCGCAGCCTGCACCAGCAGCTGGGCGCCGACGCCGGGGAAGTCGCCCGCGTCGTCAATGCCGTGGCCGACGGCGACCTGGCGGTGCCGATCCGCACGGAGGGCGTGCCGGCCGGGAGCGTGATGGCGGCGATGGCCCGCATGCAGCAGGCATTGCTGGCGACGGTGACGCGGGTGCGCGGCATCAGCAGTGGCCTGGCCGACGGGGCACACGAGATCGCGGGCGGCAACACCGATCTGAGCCAGCGCACGGAACGGCAGGCCGCCGCGCTGGAGCGCACCGCCACCACCATGCAGGAGCTGGGCCGCATCGTGCGCGACAACACTTCCGGCGCGACGCAGGCGAGCGAGCTGGCCGAACAGGCCAGCGGCGTCGCACGCCACGGCGGCAGCGTGGTGGACAAGGCGGTTCAGACGATGCGCGGCATCAATGAAAGCAGCCAGAAGATCGCCGAGATCACGGGCGTCATCGACGGCATCGCCTTCCAGACCAACATCCTGGCGCTCAATGCAGCCGTCGAGGCTGCGCGGGCCGGCGAGCAGGGCCGCGGCTTTGCCGTGGTGGCCGGTGAAGTGCGCACGCTGGCGCAGCGATCGGCCGCTGCGGCTCGCGAAATCAAGTCGCTCATCGGCACCAGCGTGGAGCGTGTCGAAGCGGGCAGCGCACTGGTCGACGAGGCCGGGCGCACGATGCAGGACGTGGTGCGCTCGATCCAGCGCGTGGCCGAGGTGAGTGCGGAGATCCGCGATGCCAGCGTCGCGCAGAGCTCGGGTGTCGATCAGATCGGGCAGGCCATCGCGGAGCTCGACCGCGGCACGCAGCAGAACGCGGCCCTGGCGGAGCAGAGCGCCGCGGCCGCCGAGACCTTGAAGGGCCAGGGCCGCGAACTCATGGAGGCGATGGCGTTCTTCCGCCTGACGGCCCGTTGCTAACGAGGCCTGCGCTGCACGCCAGGCGGCGCGACCGCCGCCTCCTGCCAGGCCGGTCCGTCGAACCAGGGGTCGCCGCGCAGGTAGGCGGCGACCATGTCCAGCGCATCCAGGCCCCAGAAGAGGCGGCCGTCGACTTCCAGCGTGGGCACGCCGAAGAGGCCCAGCGCCAGCGCGCGGTCCGTGGCGTCTCGCAGGGTCTGCTTCACGGCAGGTGAATGCGGATCGCGCGCCGGCGCCAAGCGTGCCGCGAGTTCGGCCACGCGCTGCGGATCTTCCGCATCGGCCCCGCCACACCAGGCGTGGCGCAGGATCTCCTCGCATACGTATCGGTTTGGCGTGCGGTCTTCCGGCGCACAGGCCCAGGCCAGGCGCAACAGCGCCAGCGGGTTGTAGGGATGCCGTGCCGGCGTGTGCATCACGATGCCGTGACGGTGAGCGAGCCAGTGCACATGCCGGAAGGTCCAGGCACGCTTGGGCTCGATCTCCGCCGGACCTTTCTGGCTCCAGCGCGACAGCAAGGCGGCCAGCAGCACGGGCTGGTAGTCCACGCTGTACGACAGTCCTTGCAGCGCGTGAGGCAACCGCTCGAAGGCCAGGTAGGCGAACGGCGAGACCGGATCGAACCAGAACGTGAGGTGCTTCATGGCGGCGGTGCGGCCGGCACCCGCGGCGGCGCGGGCAGCGTGCGGCGCCGCTCTTCGAGCAGGATCCACACGTTGCGCTTGAGCGCATCGTCCATGCGGGACCAGGCCGCGATCTCGTCCCGCGTACGCAGGCAGCCGTCGCACCATCCGGTGTCTGGATTCATGCGGCACACATCGATGCAGGGGCTGGGCACGGGCGATGGAAGCATCTTTGTATTGTGGACCGTGTGCCCCGCACATGAATTGTGGTCTGCCATCGCCAATGTCCAACTCCACGAAACCCGGCGACGCTGGCGTCGGGAATCCGGATGCGTTCGCTGCGAGCCTA
>CBINBY010000052.1:0-35391 GCA_966248995.1 uncultured Burkholderiales bacterium
GACGCCTACCGCCGCATCCGCAACACGCTGCGCTTCCTGCTCGCCAACACCAGCGACTTCGACCCCGCGAAGGACGCCGTGCCGCTCGCGGAGCTGCTGGAGATCGACCGCTACGCCCTGGCGCGCGCGGCGCAGTTCCAGACCGAGGTGCTGGCGCACTACGAGGTCTACGAGTTCCACCCGGTGGTGGCCAAGCTGCAGGTCTACTGCAGCGAAGACCTGGGCGCCTTCTACCTCGATGTGCTCAAGGACCGCCTCTACACCACGGCGCCCAAGTCGCACGCGCGCCGCTCGGCGCAGACCGCCCTGTGGCACCTCACGCACGCCATGCTGCGCTGGATGGCGCCCTTCCTCAGCTTCACGGCCGAGGAGGCATGGAAGGTGTTCGCGCCGGGCGGCTCGCCCACGATCTTCACCGAGACGTACTGCGACGTGTCGGCCTGGAAGGACGAGACGCTGCTCGGCAAGTGGAGCCGCATCCGCGCCATCCGCGACACGGTCAACAAGGAGATCGAGGACGTGCGCAGCCGTGGGCAGGTGGGCTCTTCGCTGCAGGCGGAGGTGATCATCCGTGCCGATGCGGCAGACCGGGCGCTGCTCGAATCGCTGGGAGACGACCTTAAGTTCGTGACGATCACCTCCAAGGCCACGATCGAGCCGGCCGAGGCGCTGAGCGTGGGCGCGGTGCCCTCCTCGGCCACGAAGTGCGAGCGCTGCTGGCACTGGCGCGACGACGTCGGGCACGATCCCGCGCACCCCACGATCTGCGGCCGCTGCACCAGCAACCTTCATGGCGCAGGCGAACGCCGCACGGTGGCCTGAAGCATGGCGAACAAGACCTCATCCTCCCTGGTTCCCTGGCTCGGCATCGCCTTCATCGTGATCCTGGCCGACCAGTTCACCAAGACGCTCATCCTCGGCAACTACTCGCACGGCCACAGCCACGCGGTGACCTCGTTCTTCAACGTGGTCCGCGCGCACAACACCGGCGCGGCGTTCTCCTTCCTCGCCGGTGCGTCGGGCTGGCAGCGCTGGTTCTTCGTGGCTCTGGGCTTCGCCGCCACGGGCTTCATCGTGTGGATGCTTAGGCGCCACGGCGACCAGCGCCTGTTCGGCTGGGCGCTGGCACTCATCCTCGGCGGCGCGCTGGGCAACGTGATCGACCGCCTGATGCACGGCTACGTGGTCGACTTCATCCAGGTCCACTGGAACCATCGCTGGTACTTCCCGGCGTTCAACATCGCCGACAGCGCGATCACCGTCGGCGCGGGCCTGCTCATCCTGGACGAATTGCGGCGGGTGCGGCGAGGCCGCTGAAAGGCTCTCGAGTCAACGCAGGGCCGCCCCAAGTTGACTCACCCCCTCGGGGGCGGAAACGTCGAAGACGTTTCCTGGGGGTGCTCTACAACATCGCAGCGAGCCTAGACCTGACCCGGGCATCGGTCACCTCGCGCGAGTAGGCCCGCAGATTGGCCACGCGCTTGTTCTCTTCCGCGTTGATCTGCTTGATGAGGTCGTCGCGCTGCTGCTTGGGCAGCCCGATGTCCTTGAGCGCCTGGTCCATCTGCACGGTGCCCGGGATGGCGTTGTAGTCCAGCGTGGACCGGCGCGCGTGGTAGACGACGGCGCTTTCGACTGTTTCCGTCAGGCCCTGGCGCTTGAAGTTGTAGACCCACAGCGCGTAGTCGATCCTGACGGGGACGTAGGTCTCCTCGATGGGAGGCGTCTTGCTCGGGTCGGCGGCATGGCCGTCGAGCGCGATGATGTAGTAGGTGGCCGTGGACGATGCACCGGTCGCGCCGCCCAGCAGCACGTTCAACGCCGTGTTGACGAGGTCACCCACCGCCTTCTTCCAGTTCTGTTCGGCGTTCTGGAGCAGCAGGCTCACGGCACTCGTGATGCCCTCGGCCGGACCCTTCGAGCTCACCACATGCGAGTTCGAGGCATCGAAGAGCACGACCCCCGGGGGAATTTCGTGCTTGTCCTTCGCCGCAGCGGTGCGCTTGTCCAGCAGGACTTCCATTTCCGTCTTCTTGGAATCCGCCAGCGCGGTCAGCATCTCCAGCGAGGCCTTCACCTCCTTGGCTGCAGCGTCCGATGAGCTGTCGAGGGCCTTGATCGCATCCTGAATAAACGACATGTCTGCTCCCTATGCTTGTGGCCGCGCCGGAAGGTGCGGCTCACGCAAAGCTAGGTGGCGGACGTCCGGCTGTCAAAACCGTATCCGGAGTGGGCGCGTTGTTCGCCCGACCTGTTGCGCACCCGCGTCAAGGCAGCAGCACATTCGATCCCGTGGTACTGCGCGACTCGAGGTCACGATGCGCGCGTGGTGCATCGGCCAGCGGGTAACGCTGCCCGATGCGGACTTGCACCTGACCGCCCAGAACCACCGAGAACAAGTCCTGCGCCATGGCCAGCGTCTTTTCCTGCGTGGCCAGGTGCGTGAAGACCGTGGGCCGCGTGACGTGCAGCGAACCCTTGGCGGCGAGCCGGCCGAGATCGAGGGGCGCCACGGGCCCCGAGGAACTGCCGAACAGCACCATCAGCCCCAGGGGCTGGAGGCAGTCGAGCGAGTGGTCGAAGGTGTCGCGGCCAACCGCGTCGTAGACGACCTTCACGCCACGGCCGCCGGTGATCTCCTTCACGCGGGCCACGAAATCCTCCCGCCGGTAGTCGATGGCGTGCGCCGCGCCGTTCGTCAACGCCAAACGGCACTTCTCCTCGCCGCCGGCCGTGCCGATCAGTTGCAGCCCGAGCGCGCGAGCCCACTGGCAGGCGATGAGGCCCACGCCGCCGGCTACGGCATGGAACAGCACGGAGTCACCGGGCTGCAGGCCGCCTTGCGGAAGCGTCTGCTTCAGCAGGTACTGCACCGTGAGGCCCTTGAGCATCATGCCGGCCGCGGTATCGAAGGCGATGCCCACGGGCAGCGGCACCACGTTGCGGGCGGGCATCACGCGCGCCTGGCTGTAGGCGCCCGGCATCTGGCTCGCATAGGCCGCGCGGTCGCCGGGCTGGAGGTGGCTGACCCCCTCGCCCACGGCTTCCACGATGCCCGCGCCTTCCACGCCCGGCACGAGAGGCAGCGGGTTGGGGTACTGGCCGCTGCGGTGGTACACGTCGATGTAGTTGAGGCCGCAGGCATGGTGGCGGATGCGCACCTCGCCGGGCCCGGGCTCGCCCACGGCCACGTCTTCGAGCCGCAGCACCTCAGGCCCTCCGAACTGATGAATGCGCACGGCTTGGACGGTGGTCATCAAGGTCTCCCGGGAAAGTCCGTTATCGTGCCAGCCTTGCACTTTGCCGGTCCCCATGCGCCGTCTCACCACCGCACCCAACCTGGCCTTGGCGACCCTGTGGTCGGACATGCTGCGCCAGGGCGGCATCGACGCGACGGTGCAGCGGGCCTATGCGAGCAGCATCGCCGGCGAGTTGCCACCCGACCAGTGCCTGCCCGAGGTATGGGTCATGGAAGACGAGCAGTTCGAGACGGCCCGTACGTTGCTCAACGAGCTGAGGCATGCACCATGGCGACACTGGGTGTGCCCCGGCTGCCATGAACGCATCGAAGGCCCCTTCGAGCAATGCTGGCGCTGCGGCGCGCAGATGCCCCCCTTGGCGGGCACGCGATGACGCGGCTGTCCGCGCGCACGGCCTTCCTGATGAGCCTGCCGCCGCTGCTGTGGGCCGGCAACGCGGTCGTGGGCCGGCTCGCGGTGGGCAGCGTGCCGCCCCTGGCACTCAACTTTCTCCGCTGGGTGCTGGCCATGCTGCTGCTCCTGCCGCTCGGCTGGCACGCGCTGCGCGAGCCGCGGGCCATCGCCCGGCGCTGGAAGTACCTGCTGGCCGTGGGTTTGCTCGGCGTGGGCACCTACAACTCGCTGCAGTACCTCGCGCTCGTGACCACCACGCCCATCAACGTGACCTTGATCGCCGCCAGCATGCCCGTGTGGATGCTGGGCGTGGGCGCACTGTTCTACGGCGAGCACCCGTCGCGACGCCAAGTGGCCGGCGCCGCGCTCTCGCTGGCCGGGGTGCTGCTCGTGATTGCACGGGGCGAGCCGGCCGCGCTCGCGCGCATCCGTTTCGTGCCGGGCGACCTGTACATCCTGGTGGCGATCGTGTCCTGGGCGTTCTACAGCTGGCTGCTGGCCCGCCCGCCGGAGTCGATGCGCTCACCGCAGCGACCCGACTGGAACTGGGCCGGCTTCCTGCTGCTGCAGACCCTGTTCGGTCTGCTGGGCTCAGGCATGGCAGCGGGCGCGGAAGCGATCGCCGGCAGCGGCACCATGCAGTGGAATGGCTGGGTAATCGCGGCACTGCTGTACGTGGCCATCGGGCCGTCGATCATTGCCTACCGCGCCTGGGGCCTGGGGGTCACCGAGGGCGGGCCGGCTCTCGCGGCCTTCTTCAACAACCTCACGCCGGTGTTCGCAGCCCTGCTTTCGGCCGCGATCCTCGGCGAGGCACCGCGCTGGTTCCATGCCGCGGCCTTCGTGCTCATCGTGGGCGGGATCTGGGTTTCGTCGCGCCACCGTTGAGCGACGAAGGGAGCGACTAGTGGACTAGAACGTCCCCGGGTACGCCCCGCCGTCCAACAGGAGGTTCTGCGCCGTGAGATAGCCCGCATGCACGCTGCACAGGAACGCGCACACCGCGCCGAACTCCTCCGGCGTGCCATATCGCTGCACGGGCACCATCTGCATGCGCCGCTTCCACAGAGTCTCGAAATCCTGCCCGGCACGGGTGGCGGCGTGCTGCGTCCCGCTGCGCAGCCGGTCGGTATCGAAAGGCCCCGGCAGCAGGTTGTTGATGGTCACACCCCGTGCGGCGATGCCGCTGCGCGCCAGCCCCGCCACGAACCCCGTCAGCCCGCTGCGCGCGCCGTTGGACAGCCCCAACGTGTCGATGGGCGCCTTCACCGCGCCCGAGGTGATGTTCACCACGCGGCCGTAGCCGCGGGCCGCCATGGCATCGACCGTGGCCTTCATGAGGTCGATGGGGGCCAGCATGTGGGCGTCAAGCGCGCGGATCCAGGCGTCGCGATCCCACTCGCGGAAATCGCCCGGCGGCGGGCCGCCCGCGTTGTTGACCAGGATGTCCACCTGCGGGCAGGCGGCCAGGGCCGCGGCACGACCCTCGGGCGTGGCGATGTCGCCCGGCACCGCGCGCACCTCGCCGCCGCCAAGTGCACGCAACTCGTTCGCGGTAGCGTCCAGCGCCTCTGCGCCACGAGCGGTGATGACCACGTTCGCGCCCTCGCGCACGAGGGCCTGCGCACAGCCCTTGCCCAGGCCCTTGCTCGCGGCGCACACCAGCGCCCACTTCCCTGCAATGCCGAGATCCATGACGGTCTCCTCGAATCGCTACCGCGCCAGCAACCACACGCCCGCGAGCACGAGCACCGTGCCGGCGGCCACCCAGGCGGTGAAGGGCTCGCCCAGGATGAGCACGCCCATCATCACCGTGGACAGCGGGCCGATCATGCCCGTCTGCGCGGCCAGCGGCGCGCCCACCCGCTCGATGGCCATCATGACCATGAGCACGGGAGCGAACGTGCACACCGTGGCGTTGAGCATGGACAGCCCGATGACCTCCGGCGCCACCACCATGGCGGACACCGGCCGCAGCACGAGAAACTGCGCGATGCACAACACGCAAGCCACCGTCGTAGCCAAGCCAGTGAGCCGCATGGCGCCCAGGCGCTTGACCTCCTCGCCGCTGTAGAGGAGGTACACCGCGTAGCTCACCGCGCTGCCGAACACCAGCACCGAACCGAGCACGGCATCCCCACCGCCCAGCCCTGCTTCATGGCCGAAGACCAGCGCCACGCCGACATAGCTGAGGGCCAGTGCCGCCAGCTGCCGCGCCGAGACCTTGCGTCGAAGCAGCACGCGCCCGAGCAGCAGCACGAGGGTCGGGTTCAGGTAGAGGATGAGCCGCTCGAGGCTGGCGGTGATGTAGGCCAGACCGGCGAAGTCGAGGAAGCTCGACAGGTAGTAGCCGCAAAAGCCGAGCCCCAGCACCGCGAGCCGGTCGCGGCGAGTCAGCGGCGGCCGCCCTCGCCCGGCCCACCACGACAGCGCCAGGAACAGAGGCAGTGCGAACAACATGCGGTACATGATGAGCGTGACCGCATCGACACCGTACCGGTAGGCAAGCTTGACGATGATCGCCTTGCCCGAGAACGCGATGGCACCGAAGATCGCGAGGAGCAGGCCGGGGGCCGTCGGCAGGCCTGCGTTCGCGGTAGCGGGGTGGGCCGCCGGAGTAGAGGACATGCGGCGATTCTAGGAAGCGGCATCGAAAGCGCGCCGCTCGCTGCACCGCCGCACCGCCTATCCACCATGCACCCGGTTGCGGCCCCCCGACTTGGCTGCGTACAGCGAGCGGTCGGCGCGCGCCATCGCATCGGAGATCGCTTCCAATGGCCGCAGCGCGGCGTAGCCCACCGATACCGTGAAGCGCAACAACTCGCCGGCCAGCGGCACCGCCGCCAACTCGGCCGCGTGCCGCAGCCGCTCGGCAGCCGCGGCCGCCCCGTCAACGTCCGTGCCGGGCAGCATGACCACGAACTCTTCGCCGCCCCAGCGCGCGGGAATGTCCTGCGCACGAAAGACCTGGCGCAGTACCTCGGCGAACTCCTGGAGCACCTTGTCGCCGGCATCGTGCCCATGCACGTCGTTGACCCGCTTGAAGAAGTCGACGTCGGCGATCACGAGCGACACTGGCTCGCCGACACGGCGCGCGTGCGCCACCGACTGGTCGGCCACAGCCTGGAAATGGCGCCGGTTGAACAAGCCCGTGAGCGGGTCGCGCGTGGCCAGCTGGTGTAGCCGCTGCTCCGCACGGGCCACCATGGCGACATACAGACGCCCGATGGCGGAGAACATCAGGAAGACCACCACGATGTTGAACCACTTCACCACCAGCAGCCCCGTCGGCGGCAGCGGCTGCAGTGCACCCAGCATGCGCTGGGCGACGTCCAGGCCCAGGTAGCAGGCCAGGAGCACCCCGACCAGCATCACTGCAGCGCGCGGCGTACTGCTCACCACGATGGCGGGGATGAACATGAGCAGGTAGTAGTGGAATCCGCTGTCCCAGCCGACGAGTACCGTGCCGATGCCCGCGTGGCCCAGCACCTCGGCCCACACGAGGGTCATCGCCAACCCGTTCCTGCGGCGCAAGAGCAGCCAGTAGGCGCAGGCGTAGATGACCACGCTCACCACGTTGACCCAGGCGAGCGCAGGCGATCGCATCCAATGGAAGAGCCCGAAGAACAGCACGTCCACGCCGGCCGCGAAGGCGACGACACGGCGCATCAGCGTCCAGAACGCGCCGGCGGCAAGCTTGGGCGAAGAGGAAGAATGAACTGAAACGTGGGCCGTCATGTGGGCGCGAGCGGCACTGTGCCGCTCGGGCATGTTGTCGGCCGCACACGCACAGGAATCAAGCGGCCGGCGTGCGGCCACCGCCCACGGCGCGACTCACTTCACGACACGCTGGCCTGGCCGTCGCGCCGCGGATCGCTGGCCGCGGCATAGCCCTCCACGGCGGGGCTGCCCAGCCGCCAGATGAACTGGCCGGCTCCGAAGTCCTGGTAGGCGTCCTCGATCACCTCCAGCTGATGGCCGCGCCCGGCGAGCGCCCGCACGGTGGCCGGGTCCATCGACGCCTCGGCGTTGAGCTCCAGCCCCTGATTAAAGCGCCACCTCGGCGCGTCGCAGGCGGCCTGCGGGTTCTGGTGGTAGTCGATCATGCGCACCAGCGTCTGCACATGGCCCTGGGGCTGCATGTTGGCTCCCATGACCCCGAACGCCATCACGGGCTCCTGCCCGCCCTCCACGCCGTGTCCCTGCGACGCAGGGCTAGGCTGGACTCCCGATCCCGGCGAGAGCACCTCGCGTCCCACCGACTTCGTCAGGAAGCCCGGAATGATCGTATGGAACGGCCGCTTCCCCGGCGCGACGACATTCGGGCTGCCCTCGTCCAGTGAAAACCCATGCCCGCGGTTCTGCAACGACAGGCCATAGCCCGGCACCACCACACCGGAACCGAAGCCCATGTAGTTGCTCTGGATGAAGCTCACCATCATGCCGCGCTCGTCCGCGGCGGCGAGGTAGACGGTCCCGCCCCGGGTCGGGGGGCCGGCCTTGAAGTCCTGGGCGCGCTTCGGGTCGATGAGCCGGGCGCGTTCGTCAAGATAGGCGTCGTCGAGCAGTTGGTCGGCGCTCAGTTCCATGGACGACGGCTCGGCCACGTAGCGGTACGTGTCGGCGAAGGCGAGCTTCATCGCCTCGATCTGCAGGTGCAGCGCGTCAGGCCCGTCCGGCGGGAGGACCGATAGGTCGAAGCGGGCCAGGATGCCCAAGGCGATCTGCGCCGCGATGCCCTGCCCGCTGGGCGGCATCTCGTGCAGCGTGTAGCCCCGGTAGTGCTTCGCCAGCGGCTGTACCCACTCGGGACGACAGGCGGCGAAGTCCTCCGTCGTCATCGCGGCGCCGTGCTCGCTGGCGTGCCGGCCGGCCGCCTCGGCGATCTCGCCGCGGTAGAACGCCTCCCCCTGGGTCTGCGCGATGAGCCGCAGCGTGCGCGCGGCCGCGTCGAAGCGGAACAGTTCGCCGATCTGGGGCGCCCGGCCTCGGGGCAGGAAGGCGTCGGCAAAGCCCGGCTGGGAAGCGAGGTCGGACACGGCGGCCGCCGCGGCCCACTTCTGCTGCACCACCACCGGCACTGCATAGCCCCGCTCGGCGATCTCGATGGCTGGCTGGAGCAGGTCCTCGAAGGGCAGCCGGCCGAAGCGCCCGGACAAGGCCACCCAGCCTGCAACGGCGCCGGGCACAGTCACGCTGTCCCAGCCTCGGCGCGGCGGCGTGCGGGCCCCTTCGCCGTATTTGCCGCGGAAGTACGCTGGCGTCCATGCTTGCGGCGAGCGTCCAGCCGCGTTCAGGCCGTGCAGCCGCTTGCCGTCCCAGAGGATGCAGAACGCGTCGGAGCCCAGCCCGTTGCTCACCGGCTCCAGCACCGTCAGGGCCGCCGCTGCGGCGATGGCGGCGTCGACCGCGTTGCCGCCCTGGAACAGTATGCGCTGCCCCGCCTGCGCCGCCAGCGGATGCGAAGTGGCGACGACGTTGCGACCGAATACGGGCAGGCGTTGGCTGGCATAGCCGGCACGCCAGTCGAAGCTGTGCTGCATGGCGCGATCCTTCCCAGTGACTGCGCCGGCGGCACTGCGCGACGCCATCAGGTGCCGAGGCGATTCTAGAAATGGGAGCGCTGCGGCAATCCCGCCAGGGTCAATCGACGTGTGCCTGCACACGCTGATGCAGCCGCCGGATGCCGGCCCACACAGCGACCGCGATCGCCGGGATGGACAGCGCGATCGCCACGTCGGGCGATACGTGCCATCCCGCCGCGTGCGCCCCCTTGGCGAGGTAGCCCACCAGTCCCGCGCCGTAATAAGTGACCGCCGCCACGGACAGGCCTTCCACCGCGCTTTGCAGCAGCACCTGCGCGCGTTGGCGACGGTTCATGGCATCCAGCAGGTCCTGGCTGCTCTGCTGCTGCTCGATCTCGACGCGCGTGCGCAGCAGGTTGCTGGTGCGCGAAATGCGCTCCGACAGCGCCTGCTGCCGACGCGCCGCCCACACGCAGGTCTGCATGGCCGGCACGAGCCGCCGGTCCATGAACTCGCCGAGCATCTGCAGGCTCTCCACACGCTGCTCGCGCAGTTCCTCGATGCGCCGCTGCACCAGCTCGAAGTAGGCGCTGCTGGCGGAAAAGCGTGCATGGGTCCGGGCGTACAGGCTTTCCACCTCGCCGGCCAGCTGGGTGAGCTGGCGCAGCAGCTCCGGTTCCTGCTCGCGCTGCGCGCTGCGGATCGCCGATGCCACTTGCGCGAGGTCGCGCTCCGCATGGGCCAGCGCCCCGGTCACCTCCCGGGCCATCGGCATCCCGAGCAGGGCCATCATCCGGTAGGTCTCGATCTCCAGCAGCCGCTGCACGGCGCGGCCCAGGCGGCGCGGGGTCATGCCATCGGCAAAGACCAGGAAGCGAGTGAACCCGTCCGCCGTCAACTGCAAGTCGGTGTAGATCTCGGCATCGCCGCCCATCACCGCGGCACCCACCAGCGATTCCTCCAGCAGCGTGCGGCGCACGAGCTGGTGCACTTGCGTTCGGTCCTGCTGCGCCTTGTCGCCCCGCACCAGCATGTGCAGCCCAACGAGCCACTGGCCGGGCACCGCCGCGAGCCAGTCTCGTGGCACGTCGGCCAGCGCGGTCACGTCGAACTGCGACGGCGACTCGTGCAGTGGCTTCCAGAAGGTGAGCGTATGGAACTCGGTGTGCCTTTCCCACCGCAGGTGCAGCCCGCCCAGATCGGCGCTCATGTGGTTGGCGTCCTCGGCCGGGAGGGGCAGGTGGCGGCTGCGCATGAGCGCGGCCACATGCTCGCGCGCCTGCGCGGCCTCCGGTCCCACCCAGGCGAGATGCGATAGCGCCAGTGGCGCGGCGAGCCGCTCATAAGGCCGGGCATGGACCTCGTTGTGCAGCGCCTCGCGCTGCGGGTGGGCCTTCAGCATGGATCAGCAATGACGACACGGACGGGCGCCGAGCATAACCACCACGCGATACAGGAAAAAGACAAGCCGCCCTTGGGCGGCCTTTGCGGTGAGCCGAAAAGCCGTGTCAGAGCTCTTCCTGGAACACGTCTTCGCGCCTGCGCTTGATGGAGGGCATGGTTACCACCGCGACCAGCAGCGCGGCGGCGATGAGCAATCCGGCCGACAGCGGGCGGGTGACGAAGGTCGTCCACTCCCCGCGCGACAGCAGCAGTGCGCGGCGCAAGTTCTCTTCCATCATGGGCCCGAGGATGAAGCCCAGCAGCAGCGGTGCTGGCTCGCAACCCAGCTTGAAGAACGCATAGCCCACTACGCCAAACGCGGAGGCCATGTAGACGTCGAAGTTGTTGTTGTTCAACGTGTACAGCCCGATCGCGCAGAACACCATGATGGCCGGGAACAGGAAGCGGTACGGCACCGTGAGCAGCCGGATCCAGATGCCGATCAGCGGCAGGTTCAGGATCACGAGCATGAGGTTGCCCACCCACATGGAAGCGATCAGGCCCCAGAACAGTTCGGGGTTGCTGCTCATCACCTGCGGCCCGGGCTGGATGCCCTTGATCGTCATGGCACCGACCATCAGTGCCATCACCGCATTGGGCGGGATGCCCAGAGTCAGCATCGGAATGAACGAGGTCTGCGAGCCCGCGTTGTTCGCCGACTCGGGACCCGCGACGCCCTGGATGGCGCCTTTGCCGAAGGGCACGCGCGGCTTGCGCACGATCTTCTTTTCCAGCGTGTAGGCCGCAAAGGACGACAGCAGCGCCCCGCCGCCGGGCAGGATGCCGAGCGACGAACCCAGCGCGGTGCCACGCAGCACCGAGGGCCATGCGTCCCTGAAATCCTGCTTGGTCGGCCACAGGTTCTTCACTTCCTTGGTGAAGACCTCCCGATGCTCGGCCGGTCGACCGAGGTTGCCGATGATCTCGCCGAAGCCGAACACGCCCATGGCGATCACGACGAAGTTGATGCCGTCGGTGAGCTCGGGAATGTTGAAGCTGTAGCGCGGCACGCCGGAGATCACGTCGGTGTTGATCTGCCCCAGGAGCAGGCCCAGGAGGATCATCGCCACCGCTTTGATGAGCGAGCCGGAAGCCAGCACCACGGCGCCGATGAGGCCCAGCACCATCAGGGAGAAATACTCCGCCGGGCCGAACTGGAAGGCCACTTCGGTCAGGGGCGGTGCGAACGCGGCAATGATCAACGTGCCCACGCAGCCGGCGAAGAACGAGCCCAGCGCCGCGGTGGCGAGTGCCGGCCCGGCCCGGCCCTGCCGGGCCATCTGATAGCCGTCGATCGCGGTGACCACGGAGGCCGATTCGCCCGGGATGTTGATCAGGATCGCGGTCGTGGAGCCGCCGTACTGAGCACCGTAGTAGATGCCGGCCAGCATGATGAGTGCGGGGGTCGCATCCAGCGCATAGATGGACGGCAGCAGCATCGCGATGGTGGCCACGGGGCCGAGGCCCGGGAGCACACCGATGAGCGTGCCGAGAAAACAGCCGAAGAAGGCGTAAGCGATGTTCTGGAACGTGAGGGCCGTGGAGAACCCGAGCGTGAGGTTGGAGATGAGTTCCATCGTGTCCCCCTCAACCCGTGAAAGTCGGCCACAGGGGAATGACGAGGTTCAGGCCGAGGATGAAGATCGCCCAGCTGCCGACGGTGAGGATCGCCGCATTGATCAGGGCCTCGCCCCAGTGGAACTCGTCACCGGCCATCGCCGAGGTGACCACGAGGATGGGCAGGGAGATGACCATGCCGAGCCTGGGCAGGAGCAGGCCGAACAGCGCGATGGAGCCGACGATGATGGCCAGCGGCTTCCAGGCAATGTCGCCGATGGGCTCGCCGCCCTCGGTTTCGATGGTGAGGGACTCGAACAGCGTCAGGGCGCCCAGGATGGCCAGGAGGATGCCCAGGCCGAAGGGGAAGTATCCGGGCCCCGGGCGCGCCGACGAACCGAACGAGTAGTTCAGCGCGCCCCATGCGAAACCGATGCCGACCACCAGGAACATCAGACCGGACCAGAAGTCCTTCTGGCTCTTGATCTTCACGATAAGTCTCCTCGCAGGTCGTCTTGATGTTGTGAAGATTCTAGGCAGCGCCCCTTGCACACCTTGTGTGGTTTACACGTAAGCATGGCGAACACCCCAGCCGCGATCCTCGTCTGGTAGCACGCCCGTCAGCACACCCGTTTTCAACCACAGGCGTACGCGGCATCACTCCCACGCCGGCGTCGCACTCAGCACTTCGTCGAGCGTGGTCACGCCCTGCGCCACCTTCATGGCACCGGCCATACGTAAAGGCCGCATGCCATCCTTGATGGCCTGGTGGCGCAGCCGGGTCGCATCAGGGACGGGCATGATGCATGCCCGCGCCGTCTCTCCCACGACGAGCAGCTCGTACAGGCCGGCGCGGCCGCGATAACCCGTCATGCGGCACTCCAGACACCCGACCGGCTTGTAGGCCTTGGCGTGGCCGTTGATGCGCCAGGGCTTGAGGGCGTCGTTGATGGTGTCGGCCGTGGTCTGTTCGTCGGGCTCCCGGCAGTTTGCGCACAGCGTGCGCACCAGCCGCTGCGCCAGCACGCCGATCACCGTGGCGCCGATGAGATAAGGCGGCACGCCCAGGTCCACCAGCCGCGTGATCGCGGAGGCCGAGTCATTGGTGTGCAGCGTGCTGAACACGAGGTGCCCGGTGAGGGCGGCCTGGATGGCCATCTCGGCCGTCTCCAGGTCGCGAATCTCGCCCACCATGATGATGTCCGGGTCCTGGCGCATGAGGGCTCGCAAACCCTCGGGAAAACCCAGGTCCAGCGCCGGCTGCACCTGAGTCTGGTTGAACGCGGGCTCGATCATCTCGATCGGGTCCTCGATGGTGCAGACGTTCACCTCGTCGGTGGCCAGCCGTCTGAGCGTGGAGTACAGCGTGGTGGTCTTGCCGGAGCCTGTCGGGCCGGTCACGAGGATGATGCCGTGCGGGCGCGCGATCAGTCCCTGCCAGCGCTTGGCATCGTGACTGCCGAAGCCCAGCGCCTCGAGCGGCTTGACGGTCGTGTCGGGATCGAAGATGCGCATCACCATCTTCTCGCCGAAGGCCGTGGGCAGCGTGGACAGCCGCATCTCGACCTCGTCGCCCTGGGGGTTGCGGGTCTTGATGCGCCCGTCAAGCGGGCGGCGCTTCTCGACCACGTCCATGCGGCCGAGCAGCTTCACGCGGGCGATCATCGCGTTCATCACGCCCGGCGGCAGCTGGTAGACCGTGTGCATGACCCCGTCGATGCGAAAGCGGATGGCGGACAGGTCGCGCCTGGGCTCCAGGTGGATGTCGGAGGCACGCTGGTCGAAGGCGTACTGCCACAGCCAGTCGACCACCTGCACCACGCCCTGGTCGTTGGCATCGAGCTGCTTGTTGCTGCGGCCCAGTTCCACGAGCTGCTCGAAGCTCGCGATGGCGGAGGTCTCGCCCGTCTTGGCCGCGGCACGCACCGACTTCGACAGCGTGTAGAACTCGGTGGTGTAGCGTGCGATCTCCAGCGGGTTCGCCAGAACGAGCTTCACGGTGCGCCGCGTGTGCGCCTCGATCTCCGGGACCCACGCCGTGTCGAAGGGCTCGCAGGTGGCGATGGTGATCTCGCTCGCGCCCACCTGCAGCGGCAGCGCCTTGCGACGCTCCGCATAGCTGATGGACATGATGTCGCTGACCCGCCCCACGTCGGCCTTGAGCGGGTCGATGCGCAGGTACGGCAGGCCGCAGCGCCCCGCCAGCCACTCGGTGAGCGCCTCGGTATCCAACGTCTTGCCGCTGCCCTTGCGGCTGAGGCCGGCCGCGCCCAGGCGCACCAGCGGGTGCTGCGCACTGTCACCGGCGGCGAAACGCTTGCCGGTGCGCTCGGCGTCCTCGGCGTTCACGAGACGGTCCTCGCGCAGCCATTTCAAAAGCGTTCGCCATTCCAGGCGACCGGAGGGAGTGGCGGGGGTCGGTGTCCGGTCGTCGGCGGTCATTCAGCGGGCTCGAGAGCTTCCAGGGGCAGCGATTGCATGATGCGCAGCCATTTGCGGGCGGGCAGCCCGAAGCGGCTCTCGATTCTCTCGGCCCTTTCCTCCAGCACCTCACGCGCCGGCAGCTCGGCGCCCTTCCACGCGAGCACGATGGTGTTGCCCTCCCGGGTGGGCCGCAGCACGCGCACGTGCGACTCGCCGAAGACGCTGGCGATGCGCTGGGCGCTGCCCTGGAAGCTGGCGTTGCGTCCGAACAGGTTGGCCGTCATCGCGCCACCGTCGTCGAGCAGGCGTGCGCAGTCGCGATAGAACTGGACGGTGTCCGTCAAGGGCGCCGCGGCCTCGTGGTCGTACACGTCCACACACAGAGCCTGCACGGACCCGGCGTGCGAAGGATCGGCGACCCACCCGATCGCGTCGCCCTCCACCACGTTCAGCCGCTCGCTTTGCTGCGGCAGCCGAAACCACATGCGGCAGGCAGCGATCACGCTGGGATTGAGTTCGACCACGGTGGTCTGCATGCGCAGGACGCTGTGGCAAAAGCGGGTGATGCTCGCCGCACCCATGCCCAGCTGCACCGCGTGGCCGCAGGTGAGCTGGTCGGGATCGCGCAGCAGCATCCAGACCATCATGCGCTGCACGTACTCGAGCTCGATCTGGTTGGGCCGGCGCAATCGCATCGCCCCTTGCACCCAAGGTGTGCCGAGGTGCAGGTAGCGCACTCCATCGGCCTCGGAGAGGGTGGCGGAGGCAAGTTGGGGGAGATCGCGCGTGGCGCTGGCAGGACTGGCGGAGGTCATCGACATGGCGGGCTAGTCTGCCAGAGCGGCCAGCCGCGGCAGCGCAGCAAATGCATTCGCACGTGCCTTTTCCGCCGTCTCCTCCACGGACCAGCCGCGCAGATCGGCGAGCACGGCGGCGATGCGCGGCAGCTCGGCCGGCTCGTTGCGTGAGCGCTCGCCCGCCGCACGCTGGGCCGCCGTGCGGTACAGCCAGTGTGGCGGGATGTCGGGCGCATCGGTCTCCAGCACGAGCGCATCGGCCGGCAGGCCTTGGGCCAGCCGGCGAATCTGCAGCGCCCGATCGAAGGTCATCGCGCCGCCGAAGCCCAGCCGCAGGCCGAGGTCCACGAAAGCCAGGGCCTGCTGCTCGCTGCCGTTGAAGGCGTGCACGATGCCGCCCACCGGGATGCGGCGCAAGTGCTTGAGCAGCGAATCCGCCGAGCGGCGAACGTGCACGATGGCCGGCAGGGAGAACTCGCGGGCCAGCTTCAGCTGCTCCATATAGAAGCGCTCCTGGCGAGCGGGATCGGCCGAGGGCACGAGATGGTCGAGGCCGATCTCGCCCACGGCCACCAGGCGCGGATCCTGTCGCCAGCGCTCCAGTGCCTCGCGCAGCAGCGCCAGTTCGCTATCCGGCACACCGTCGACGTACAGGGGATGGATGCCCAGCGCATAGGCACAACCATGGCGGTGCGCCAGCGTGCGCACCGCATCGAAGTTGCTGGCGTGTACCGCGGGCAGCACCATCTGAGCCACGCCGGCCGCGCGTGCACGACGAACCACCTCGTCCCGGTCGTCGTCGAACTCGGACGCGTCGAGATGGCAATGGGTGTCGATCCAGGTAGGCATTCGTTGAATGATGCCCGCACCCCGGGGTCACGAGCGTGCAAGATCCCCGGCACCGTGATACGGTTGGGTACGAGGTTTGCACTCGTGCGGACCGAGGGGGTGCAGTGATGAAGAAGGCTCCGCTTTACAGCCGTTCCCGGCAGCGATCGGCATTCCCGGTTCGGACGCCGGGTGAGGCTGACGAGGCGCCTGCCCTGACCGCCCCTTCCTCCCCGGAGGTTTCCTCGCCCGAGGCCACTCCGTCGCCGCGGCCGGTCCCCTCTCGCTGGCGCCGGATCACCGCCCACCATCGAATCGCCGCGGGCGCTGCGGCGGCAGCGGCGCTGGTGCTGGCCGGCGGGCTGGCCGATCGTGCGCTGACCGCACCCCCCACTTTGCTCACCCAGAAGGACATCGACGCCGCGGTGCGTCACTCACTGGAGAAGCAGCCGCTGCCCTCGGCCTACGCGAAGGCCTATGCCGCGGTGCGGCCCTCGGTGGTCCGCGTGGTCGGGCTGGACGACGAGAACGAGGAGCCGCCCAAGCCCGGCGACGACCCGAAGGCTCACCAGCGCTCCACGGGCACCGGTGTGGTGATCGTGGACAACGGCACCATCCTCACCAATCTGCACGTGGTCGTCGGCGCCAAGCGGATCCGCGTGACCTTCGCCGACGGGCACGAGTCCGACGCCACCATGATGGGGGCGCAGCCCGAGAACGATCTGGCCGTGCTGCGAGCGCGCAGCATTCCGGACGATCTCCAGGCGGCCACCATGCGCGGCACGGGGGACCTGGTCCCGGGCGACGAGGTCATCGCGGTGGGCTTTCCCTTCGGGATCGGCCCGTCCACCTCGGCCGGCGTGATCTCGGGACTCAAGCGCAGTTTCCGTGCCCCCGAGGGCGAGCGCATGGGCAACCTGATCCAGTTCGATGCGGCCGCCAACCCCGGCAACTCGGGCGGGCCGCTGGTCACCATGGATGGTTCGGTCGTCGGCATCGTCACCGCCATCCTGAACCCCGGCGACCAGGGCACCTTCATCGGCATCGGCTTCGCGGTACCGATCGAGAACGCCGCATCAGCCGCCGGCATGCCGCCCTTCTGACGCGCATCGGCAATCTCTTCGCCCCCTCCCCTCCACCCTTTTTCTTTTCCGAGCCTCATGGACAACACCGACGCGCCCGATACCGCCACACTCATGGAGCGCATCCTCTACGAGGTCAAGCGCGTCGTCGTCGGCCAGGACAAGTTCCTGGAGCGGGTGATGGTGGCGATGCTCGCGCAGGGGCACCTGCTCGTCGAGGGCGTGCCTGGCCTGGCCAAGACCATCACGATCAAGACGCTGGCGACCACCCTGCGCGGCAGCTTCAAGCGCATCCAGTTCACGCCCGACCTCGTGCCGGCGGACCTGGTGGGTACGCGCATCTACAACCAGAAGACGGGCGACTTCAGCACCTCGCTGGGGCCGGTGTTCGCCAACCTGCTGCTGGCCGACGAGATCAACCGCGCACCCGCCAAGGTGCAGAGCGCGCTGCTTGAGGTGATGCAGGAGCGACAGGTCACGATTGCAGGCGAAACGCACAAGGTCCCGTCGCCCTTCCTCGTGATGGCCACGCAAAACCCCATCGAGACCGAGGGCACCTACCCGCTGCCCGAGGCCCAGGTCGACCGTTTCATGATGAAGGTGCTGGTCGGCTACCCCAGCGAGGAAGAAGAGTTCGTCATCGCCGAGCGCATGACCGGCGAGCCACCGGTCGCGGGCTCCGTGGCGAGCACCGCGCAGCTCGCCGAGTTGCAGCGCGACTGCCGCAAGGTCTACGTGGACCCCGCACTCATGCAGTACGCGGTCAAGCTCGTGAGCGCCACGCGCGAGCCCGGGCGGCACGGCCTGCCCGACCTCGGCAAGTACCTCACCTTCGGCGCCAGCCCGCGGGCGACCATCGGACTCATCGAAGGCGCCAAGGCGCTGGCCATGATGCGCAGCCGCTCCTATGCGCTGCCCGAGGACCTGGCCGACCTGGTGCCCGACGTGCTCAGGCATCGCCTCGTACTCAGCTACGAAGCGCTCGCCGACGGCGTGACCCCCGACCAGATCGTCTCGCAGATCGTGCAGAAGGTGCCCAAGCCCGACAAGCCCCTGGCCCATCACCCGGACGAGCAACGCGCCAGGCGTTGAGCAGGGAGGCACGGCGTGCCATGAAAGGACCCAGCACCGAAGCGATCCTGCGCCGGCTCGAGTGGACGGTGATCCGCCGGCTCGACGGGCTGCTGCAAGGCGACTACAGGACCTTGTTCCGAGGCGCCGGCCTGGACCTGGCCGACCTGCGCGAATACCAGTTCCACGACGACGTGCGCCACATCGACTGGAACGTCACCGCCCGGCTGCAAAGCCCTTACGTGCGCGAATTCACGGAGGACCGCGAGCTCAACGCCTGGTTCGTGCTCGACCTCTCCGGCAGCGTGGACTTCGGCTCCAATCTGCGTACCAAGCGCCTGGTGTCGGCCGAGTTCACGGCGGTAATCGCACGGGTGCTCACGCGCCACGGCAACCGGGTGGGTGCCATGCTGTACGGCAACGACGTCGATGCCGTCGTGCCGGCGCGCGGCGGTCGCATCCACGTGCTCAACCTGCTGCACCGCATGCGGGACTTCCGCGCGCCGTCCAACGGCACGGGAACCCAGCTGCACCGGTTGCTGCAGGCGGCCGAGCGATTGATTTCAAGGCGTTCCATGGTGTTCGTGGTTTCCGATTTCATCAGCGCACCCGGCTGGCACGAGGCCCTCGCCCGGCTGGCGCAGCGCCACGAGGTGCTTGCCGTGCGGCTGTATGACGCTGCCGAGATGGAGCTGCCCGACCTCGGGCTGGTCACGATCCAGGACGCGGAAACGGGCGAGCAGCTGTTCGTGGATACGCACGACCCCGGCTTTCGCCGGCGCTTCGCCCACGCAGCCGAGGAGCACGAGCGCCGGATCCACGAAGGGTTCATGAAGGCCGGGGTGGACACGCTCGAACTCGCGACCGATGATGACCTCGTGGACGCCGTGCTGCGCTTTGCCGACATGCGACGGCAGCGCAGCCGCCTGGCCAGCGGCGGGGGGCTGCCCGCGCACCTGGCACCGCGCGCGTCCTGGAGTGCGAACGGAACGCACGGAGGCGGATCATGACCTTCGTCTGGCCCGATTTCCTGTGGCTGCTGGCCACGCTGCCGGCCCTCGTGCTGCTGTACGTGTGGCTGCTGCGCCGCCGCAAGAAGAACATGGTGCGCTACGCGAGCCTCGCGCTGGTGAAGCAGGCGGCGGGCAGGAGCGCCGTCTGGCGCCGTCACCTGCCGCCCGCCCTTCTCCTGCTGGCGATCGCGGCCCTGCTCGTCGCCACGGCCCGGCCGCTGGCGATCGTCACCCTGCCCAGCCAGCAGGAAACCATCATCCTTGCGATGGATGTGTCCGGCAGCATGCGCGCGGCCGACGTGCAGCCCAACCGGCTGGTGGCTTCGCAGGAGGCGGCCAAGGCCTTCATCAAGGACTTGCCGCGCACCGCTCGCGTGGGCATCGTTTCCTTCGCCGGCACCGCCGCGGTGGTGCAGCCGCCCACGCAAAGCCGAGAAGACCTGTACGCCGCCATCGACCGGTTCCAGCTTCAGCGCGCTACGGCCATCGGCAGCGGTATCGTGCTCTCGCTGGCCACGCTGTTCCCCGACGCCGGCATCGACCTCTCGCAGGTCACGGGCGCGCGCAGCATGCCGTTGGCCCCTGGGGAGAAGCCGCACAAGGAAGTGCCGCCGGTTCCCCCGGGCTCCTACGGCTCGGGCGCCATCATCCTGCTCACCGACGGCCAGCGCACCACCGGCCCCGACCCCATGGATGCCGCGAGGATGGCCGCCGACCGGGGCGTGAAGGTCTACACCGTCGGCATCGGCACGAAGGAAGGCGAGACCATCGGCTTCGAAGGCTGGAGCATGCGGGTACGCCTGGATGAAGACACCCTCAAGGGCATCGCCAACCTCACGCGCGCCGAGTATTTCTACGCTGGTACCGCCAACGACCTGAAGAAGGTCTACCAGTCGCTGAGCACGCGGCTGGTGGTGGAGAAGAAGGAAACGGAGATCACCGCCTTCGTCGCCGCCGCCGCCGCGATGCTGGTCATGGTGGCCGCCGGACTGTCAGTGGCTTGGTTCGGCCGGGTGCTGTAGGGCGGACGACACGCGGCGAGGCGCCGGATTCAGGCTCAGCCGCGCATCGAAACCGAACAACGCTCCCGCCCAGGCATACAGCACCCACACCAGGACGCCGAAAGGCAGGTAGCCCGCATAGCCGAGCAGCGGCATCTCGGACCACAGGTGGATGACGTTCACGTACGGGATGTCGTAGACCCAGTAGTTCGGGTTCGTCTGCGGCAGCGCGTTCGGGTGCGAGCTGCCGTAGTTCCATAGCTCCCAGAAGAAGCCCGTCACGAGCGATGCCAGCGCCACCAGCACGACCTTGGACCAATCGCCGCGGGCCAGGTCCGACAGCGGGGTCCACAACCCCAGGCGCAGCATCTGCCCCCCGATCACCGCCAGCGGGCCGACCCACAGCACCCAGAACAGCGGGCGATACCAGAACACCATCGCGCCCAGCAGCACGAGCCCACCCACGACGAGCAGGCCGCCCGGCAGCACCAGGCGCGGGCCCTGCGCATAGCGCTGCACCAGCCGCGGGAAGGTGGCCAGCAGCGTGGTCCACTCGAAGACGATCGGCCAGACCGTGGTGTAGGCAACCAGGAACAGCACCACGATCGTGGCGTGGTCCAGCGCAGCCATGTGCCCGTTGGGATAGAACCAGTTGCCGAGGACGAAGTAGTCGAGGTACTCGAAGAGCGTCCAGCCGCCCAGCGACACCACGGCGCTCGCGGCCACGGTCCCGGGCCGCGTCGCCAGCAGCGATTGCCCGCCGGTGCGCCGCCACACGATGCCGTCCACGAACATGATGAAGCCCCACCACAGCGGCGTGAAGGCGTAATACACGAGCGAGCCGAACACCGTCACGCGCGCCCACATCAACCACCAGAAGAAGCCGGTCAGCATCGCACCGACCCAGAACCACCACGGCCAGCGCTTTGGCGTGGGCGTGGGGGGCGGTCCGGGCGGCACGGGCTGGAATCCGAAGAGCGTGGGCACCGCCAGGAACAGCACGATGACGGCGACGACCAGCGCCAGCAGCAGGAAGTACGGCAGCCAGAACGGCGGCTGCAATTCGACGAACTCTGGCGGGAAGACGCCGAACTTGGGCGGCAGATGGGTGCCGGGATACATGAACCAGGCCGCGACGAGCGGCACCAGCAGCACGGCGATCATGGGCCACAGCAGTGACCAGGCTTTTGTCTTCATCGGTGGCTTTCTCCCTGGGGTTGATGATGTGCTTCCGGCCGCCTGTTGCGATTCAAGGAAACGACGGGCCTTCCAAGTTGCCTTGAGCCCTCGGGCGACCTGACGCGAAGCGGCAGGTCTGGTGGCGGATCAGAAGATCGGGTCGGTCGCACGGCGCCTTCGCTTATGCGCGTACATGCGCGTGTCGGCCAGGTGCTTGAGCTGCTCCGTGTCCTCACACTCGTGAACGCGCACGGATCCGAAGCTTGCGCCGCACTGGTCATAGCCGGCGATCCGCAAAGCCTTGACGCTGTCTTCGACCATGCGTTCCACGGCCTCGCTGGCGCCGGCCGGCGACACGACCGCGAACTCGTCGCCCCCCAGGCGGTGCAGCGTGGCGGTGTCGCCCAGACGGGTCGACAGCGTGGCGGCGAAGTCGCGCAGCAGTTCATCGCCGCGCACGTGCCCATAGCGATCGTTGTAGAGCTTGAGCCCGTCGAGGTCGACGAACGTGAGGCTACCCTGCGCCGACAAGGCAGCCAGCGCGAGCTCCAGTGAATAGCGGTTCGGCAGCCCCGTGAGCGCGTCGGTGTGCGCGAGATGCAGGTGATGTTCCGCCTGGGCCAGCGCCTTCCCGCTCACCTCCTGCAGCAGGCCGAACTGGTACGACAGCACCAGCGCCAGCAGCAATACCTCGATGGTCACGGCAGCGAGGCCGAGATGCTCCACGTAGAGCGTGTACACGCCACTGAGGCCGATGAGCGTGATCGATGCGAAGCCCGAGATGAAAAAACCAATATTGGCCACGAGATACAGCTGGGCCAGCTTTTCGCCTCGCCAGGCGCACGACACCGCCGCCGTCATGCCGTACAGAAGGAACAGGCCCACGCCGATGCGATCCAGCTCCAGCGACCAGGCCGGCCACGCCACCGCGAGCACGATGAAACCGGCAAGCACGCCGATGAGGCCGCGACCCGTCCGGTGCAGCCACGGCTGCGTGTGCGGCCCGATGCCCAGCAGCGCCATCACGAACGTCACGTAGGCGATGTTCGACAGGAGGATGGGCGCACTCACCAGGTAGAACCACCGCACGCCGAACAGCTCGGCGGCCACGAGCAGCGCCGCGCTGTTGTAGAGGAGGTTGCCCGCGATGAAGACGGCGTACATCGCTTCCGCCAGGCGTCGCCGCCACAAGCCGAGCATGGCGTAGTAGCTGCCCAGGCCGATGAACACGCCCAGACACAGCAGCACGATGGCATTGCCGGGCTTGATGGCCTCCCGGTAGTGTTCGAGCGTGTCGATGTAGGGCTCGGGCTGGGCCAGGAAGAACGGGGAATCCAGCCGGCTCACGACCTTGTAGTGGCCAGCCGGCAAGGCCAGCTCGCGGCCATGTCGCAGAAAAAAAGGATTGAAGGCCGGCGACTGGAGGCCGCCTTGCGCCTCGGCCACCGTGCGGCCCCGCGCATCGAGCACGCGGTGGACGAACAGGCCCACGACGCTGGAGTTCTTGAAGTCGATCACGTAGCGGCCCGGCTCGGCCAGATCGAACTCCGCCTCGTACTCGAAGCGTCCGCCCACAGCGCGCAGGCGCTCCACGGCCTTGCGCACCTCACCCGCCCCCGAAGCCGGCGCAACGAGCTCGAACCAGTGCCCGTGCAACTCCAGCGGAGTCGCGGCTGCATGCAGCGCAAGCAACCATGTCAGGAGCACGCACCAGCGTGCCAGCTTCATGCAGCTGCGCGAGCTGGCCTCCCGCCGAGCTGAACCGGTGCTTCGCAATCTTGTTCTCGTCCCTTGCCGCCTGGACGGTGGCGCGGCGAAGTACACCACAGTTCGCCGGGCACTCCAAGCGCCGCCCGGCAAGATCAGCGACGCTTCAGGCCCCCGGCTCGGTCAGCCGGCCCTGCGTGAGGCGAAGCACCCGGTCGCAGCGACGGGCGAGCACCTCGTCGTGGGTGACCATCACGTAGGCCATGCCCCGTTCCCGCGCCAGTTGCAGCATGAGGTCGAACACGGACTCCGCGGTTTCGCGGTCCAGGTTGCCGGTGGGCTCGTCAGCGAGCACGCATGCTGGCTCGCCGGCCAGCGCCCGCGCAATCGCCACACGCTGGCGCTCGCCTCCCGACAGCTGCGACGGCCGATGCTGCACGCGCTGCGCCAGCCCCACCTGCGACAGCACCGTGTGCGCACCGTCGCGCGCCTCGTGCAGCGGCGCGCGCCGCACGCGCAGCGGCATGGCCACGTTGTCCAGCGCGGTGAACTCGGGCAGCAGGTGATGGAACTGGTAGACGAAGCCCAGGTGGCGATTGCGCCAGCGGCCCTGCTCGGCCGCGTTCATGCGAAAGAAATCGCGGCCGGCCAGATGCACCGCGCCCGTGCTCGGCTCCTCCAATCCCCCCAGCAGATGCAGCAGCGTGCTCTTGCCGGAACCCGAGGCTCCGACGATCGCCAGCGCCTCGCCGCGGCGCACCGTCAGGTCGATGCCCTTGAGCACATGCACATCGAGCGCGCCTTCGGTGAAGCGCTTGTGCAGGCCGCGCGCCTCGATCACCGTCTCATTCATAGCGCAACGCCTCGGCCGGCTGCACCCGGCTTGCCCGCCAGCTGGGATAGAGCGTGGCCAGGAAGGCCAGCACCAGCGAGATCGCGACGATGGGTACAACGTCGCCGCTTTGCGGATCGCTGGGCATGCGGGTGATGAGGTAGATGCTGCCGGGCAGGAAGCTCACGTGCAGCGCGCGCTCGATGGCCGGCACGATGACGCCGACGTTGAACGCCACCGCCAGCCCCAACACCACGCCGGCGAGCGTGCCGATGATGCCGGCTGCCGCACCCTGGACCATGAAGATGCCCATGATCGAGCGCGGGCTCGCCCCGAGGGTGCGCAGGATCGCGATGTCGGCCTGCTTGTCGGTAACCGTCATGACGAGCGTGGACACGAGGTTGAAGGCCGCCACCGCGACGATCAGCGTGAGGATGATGCCCATCAACCGCTTCTCGATCTGCACCGCCTCGAACCAGTTGCGGTTGGTGCGCGTCCAGTCGCGCACGCTGACCCCGGGGCCCAACGTGCCCGCCAGCTCGTCGGCCACGATGCGCGCGGCATGCACATCCTTCAAGCGCAGCTGCACACCCGTCGGCCCGCCCACGCGGAACAGCCGCGCCGCGTCGTCCACGTGCATCAGCGCCAGGCCGGCGTCGTATTCGTAGTGCCCGGCGTTGAAGGTGCCCACCACGGTGAGCTGCTTCAGTCGGGGCACCACGCCCGCAGGAGTGACTTGCCCGCCAGGCGCCACCAGGGTGACCTTGTCGCCCTCGCGCACACCCATCGCGCGCGCCAGCTCGATGCCCAGCACGATCCCCCACCCGCCGGGTTGCAAACGGGTAAAGACGCGGTCCTTCAGCTGCGCCGCGAGATCCGTGACCGTGGCCTCGTCCTGCGGAGAGATGCCGCGCACGATGACCCCGCGCATGTCTTCGCCGCGCGCGATGAGCGCCTGCGCCGCAACGAAGGGCGCCGCACCCACGACCTGGGGATGTGCGCGAGCCTTCGCGGCGATCGTGTGCCAATCGGCGAAGCCGGCGCCGCTCGCGTCGTACACCTCGACGTGCGCGACGACCGACAGCATGCGGTCGCGCACCTCCTTCTGGAAACCGTTCATCACCGACAGCACGATGATCAGAGCCGCCACGCCGAGCGCGATGCCCAGCATCGACACGCCCGAGATGAACGAGATGAAGCGATTGCGCCGGCCCGCACGTCCGGCCCGCGTGTATCGCCAACCGATCTGCAGTTCGTAGGGCCAGTTCATGGGGTCGGGATGCTACCTGAGGGTCGCAGCCCGGCAGCATCGGCCGCGTGCTGCCCCACCTCCCGCGCCGCCTGCATGCCACGATGCATGTTCACCGGAGCGAGCAGCAGCAGCCCGAGCACGAAGAAGGCCGCGGTGGACACGATCGCCATGCGATGGTTACCCTGCGTGGCGAGCGTGATGAGGCCGTACGTCACCGGCCCGAGCACCGCGGCCAGCCGCGTCGCGAAGGTCCACAGCCCGAAGAACTCCGCGTGCCGTTGCGGCGGAGCGAACAGGCCCACGATCGCCCGGCCGGTCGACTGGCTGGAGCCCATGCACAGGCCCGCGATCACCGCGGCGGCCCAGAACAGCCCTGGCCCTTGCGCCGCTGCTGCCAGCACCGTCATCACGATCCAGCCGGCCAGTGTGACCGCCAGTGCCGGCTTGGCGCCGATGCGGTCCTGCCAGTAACCGTAGCCGAACGCCCCCAGCGCGGCGGCGATGTTGACCAGGAACACGAGCAGCATGGTCTGCGCCTGCTGAAAACCGAGCACCTGCTCCGCGTACACGGCGGCCAGCGCCACCACCACGGCAACGCCGGCCTGATAGCAGGTGCCGCACGCGAGCATCCAGCCGAAGTCGCGGAAGCGCCTCGCCTGCCGCCAGGTGCCCGCCAGCTCACGCAGCGATGCGACCAGGCCCGACGTACCCTGCACGTCGAGCCGAGGCAGCGCGCGCTCGCGCAGCAATGCGAAGGTGGCGAGCGACGCCAGGCCATACACGCCGGCGGTGATGAGCATGGTGACCGGCACGAACGAGGTGGCCGGCTCACCACGCCCCTGCGCCGCGATCACCCAGGCCAGGCTCGCGCCGAGCGCCAGCATCCCGCCGAAGTAGCCGAAGCTCCAGCCCCAGCCCGACACACGCCCCATCGCGTTCTCGCGTGCCAGCTCCGGAAGGAATGCCCCCGAGAGCGACTCGCCATAGGAATAGAAGGTGTTCGACAGCACGATGGCTGCCATCGCCCACGCCACGTCGCCCCGGCCCACCAGAGCCAGCGCTGTGGTGCACGCAACGCAGCCGACGGTGGAAAGCGCAAGCAGCCGCTTCTTGGCCGCACGCAAGTCGGCGTAGGCCCCGAGCGCGGGCATGGTGAGCATGACCAGCACGCTGGAGCCGGCCAGCGCCAGCGTCCACGCGAGCGTGGCCCAGGGCGCGCCTCCGGTCACGGCGCCCACGAAGTAGGCGTTGAAGACCGCGGTCAGCACCACGGTCGTGTAGCCGGAATTGGCGAAGTCGTACATCGCCCAGCCGAAGACCTCGCGCTTGCGCACGCCCGTCCGCAAGGCCTCCTGCGGGAACAGGGCCATCAATGCGCCTCGTCCCAGTTGCGACCCACCCCGACCTCGGCCACCAGCGGCACGCGCAGTTCGGCCACCGAGGCCATGATGCGCGGCACCTCCTCGCGCGCCCAGGGCAGCTCAGCCTCGGGCACCTCGAACACCAGCTCGTCGTGCACCTGCATCACCATGCGCGTGGCGCGGCCCTGCGCGTCCAGCGCCTTCTGCACGGCGATCATCGCGAGCTTGATGATGTCGGCCGCCGTCCCCTGCATGGGCGCGTTGATGGCCGCGCGCTCGGAAGCCGAGCGGCGCGGGCCGTTGGGGCTGTTGATCTCCGGCAGCCACAAGCGGCGGCCGAACACCGTCTCGACATAGCCCTTGGCCTTGGCCGCGGCGCGCGTCTCGTCCATGTAGCGCTTCACGGCCGGGTAGCGCGCGAAATAACGCTCGATGTAGGCCGTAGCTGCGCTGCGCTCGATGCCCAGGTTGGCGGCGAGGCCGAAGGCACTCATGCCATAGATGAGGCCGAAGTTGATGGTCTTGGCGTAGCGACGCTGCTCGCTGCTGACTTGCGACGCCTCCACGCCGAACACCTCGCCCGCGGTGGCGCGGTGCACGTCCATGCCTTCGGTGAAGGCATGCATGAGGTTCGGATCCCCGCTGATGTGCGCCATCAGCCGCAGCTCGATCTGCGAGTAGTCGGCGCTCATCACCACATGCCCGGGCGGGGCGATGAACGCTTCCCGCACGCGCCGGCCCTCGGCCGTACGGATGGGAATGTTCTGCAGGTTGGGCTCATTGCTCGACAGCCGCCCCGTGACAGCCACCGCCTGCGCGTAGTTGGTGTGCACCCTGCCGGTGTCGCGGTTCACCATCTGCGGCAGCTTGTCGGTGTAGGTACCCTTGAGCTTCGCCAGGCTGCGGTGTTCGAGGATGCGCGCCGGCAAGGGGTAGTCCTCGGCGAGTTTCTCCAGCACGTCCTCGTCGGTGCTGGGGGTGCCGCTCGCGGTGCGCTTGAGCACAGGCATGCCGAGCTTGTTGAACAGCACCTCGCAGATCTGCTTGGGCGAGCCGATGTTGAACGGTTGGCCGGCCAGCTCGTGCGCCTGGCGCTCCAGCGCCAGCATGCGCTCGCCCAGCTCACGGCTTTGCGCCTGCAGTACCGTCGTGTCAATGAGGACGCCGTTGCGCTCCACGCGCTGCAGCACATCGGACATCGGCATTTCGATGCGGCAGTACACCTCGCGCAGCCCGGCCTCGGCCTCGATGCGCGACCACAGCACCTGGTGCAATTGCAGGGTCATTTCGCTGTCCTCGCCGGAGTACTCCGCGGCGCGCGCCACCTCCACCTGCGCAAACGGGATCTGGTTGGCGCCCTTGCCGCACACGTCCTCGTAGCTCAAACCCTGGCGGCCCAGGTGCCGCTGCACCATGCTTTCCAGGCTGTGCGCGCGGTGCGCCTCCAGCACATAGCTTTGCAGCATGGTGTCGTGCGCATAGCCACGCACCGTGATGCCGGCGTTGGCGAACACGTGCACGTCGTACTTGACGTTCTGACCCACCTTGGCAGCGTGCGGATCCTCCAGCCAGGGCCTGAGCCGCTCGAGCACCTCGGTGGCCGGCAGCTGATCGGGCGCACCGGCATAGCGATGGCCGAGGGGGATGTACGCAGCCTCGCCCGGCTGCGCGGCAAGGGAAATGCCCACGATGCGTGCCAGCATGGGATCGAGCGAGTCCGTCTCAGTGTCGATTGCGGCGATCGGAGCGGCCCGCAGCCGGTCAACCCAGGCATCGAGCGCTTCGAAGCTCAGCACCATCTGGTAGTGCCGCGCCGTCGCTTCCGCGGGCTGCGCCGGCGCCAAAGGGACCGGCGCACTGGCGGCCACCTCGGCGCGCAGCTCGGCCTCGAGCTCCCGCTTGAAGGTCTTGAAGCCGTAGCGGTCGTAGAAGGCCAGCAAACCTGCCCGGTCGGGCTCGCGCAGCGCCAGCGTATCGAAGCGCGGCCAGTCGATCACATGGCCGGCCAGATCACAGTCCGTCACCACGGTGATCAGCCGGTGGCCCTGCGGAAGCCAATCGAGCGCACGCCTGAGGTTCTCGCCGGCCACGCCCTTCATGCCAGCTGCCGCCGCCATGACGCCTTCCAGCGAACCGTGCTCGCTGATCCACTTCGCCGCGGTCTTGGGCCCCACCTTGTCGACCCCCGGCACGTTATCCACGCTGTCGCCGATGAGCGTGAGGTAGTCGACGATCCGCTCGGGCGGCACGCCGAACTTCGCCATCACGCCATCGACGTCGAGCTGTTCGCCGCTCATGGTGTTGATCAGCATGATCTGCGGCGTGACGAGCTGCGCCAGGTCCTTGTCTCCGGTGGAAATAACGACATGGTGCCCGGACTTGGCGGCGGCGCAGGCCAGCGTACCAATCACGTCGTCCGCCTCCACGCCCGGCACTTCGAGCACGGGCCAGCCAAGCAGTCGCACGACCTCGTGGATGGGGTCGATCTGCAGCGACAGGTCATCGGGCATGGCCTTGCGCGTGGCCTTGTAGCCGGCATACCAGTCATCGCGAAAGGTCTTGCCCTTGGCATCGAAGACGCAGGCGCCGTGCCCGCAACTGACGTCCTCGCGCAGCTTGCGCAGCATGCCCACCATGCCGTGGATGGCGCCAGTGGGAAAGCCGTCGGGTGCGCGCAGGTCGGGCAGGGCGTGGTAGGCGCGGTAGAGGTAGCTGGAGCCGTCCACGAGCAGCAGCGTGCCCGCGTCGGTATCTGTCTTCTCGGTCATGCGCGCGATTGTGTGCCAAGCCCACGTGCGGGCCGGACACCGCGCGCAGGCGCTTCAGGTGTGTTCCGCGCGGCGCATCACCGCGTCCACTTCGGCAAGGAAGTCCTTGTACCGCACCGGCTTCGTGATGTAGCCATCGCAGCCTGCGGCACGCATCTCCTCTTCGTCGCCCCTCATCGCGAAGGCCGTGAGCGCAATCACCGGAATGTGTGCGGTACGCGGATCCCGCTTGAGCATGCGCGTGGCCATCAGCCCATCGATATCGGGCAGCTGGATATCCATGAGGATCAGATCGGGCCGCTGCTCACGGGCCATCTCCATGCCCGGCACCGCGTGGTCTGCTTGAAGCACGGCGTGACCTGCACTCTCGAGGATGGCCACGGTCAACGCCATGTTCACCGGGGAATCCTCCACCACCAGGATACGAAACATCATGCATCCTTCACAGCTCGTTCGCCCGACGCCAATCTCTCCTGACCAGCGGGTGCCCTGTGGAGCGAACGCCCGCACACGGTAGCCCGGCAAGGCGCAGAGTCAACCTGTAAGGGATGACAGTGGCGGCACCACCACCCGGCTGGTACTGTTGCGTCTGCTCGAAGGCGCATCGCGGCTGGTATTACCCCTCGGACTCCCCTCGCCCGCCGCAACCTGCCGGTCCCGTGTCCACCGGTTGAGGCAGGGCGTCTTCGAGCACCCCTCCACACCCGGATGGCGCTGAAGGCGGCTCTAGAATCCTCCGCATGAACGCCACGCCCGCTCTCGCCGCCGTTGCGCTTTGCGCCTGGTGCAGCATGTCTGCCGCACAGGAAGCTGGCGAGCCGAACTCCCATGCCGGCCTGCGGTCAGAGCCGCAGGTCCAACGCACCGTCATCGAAGACAAGGGCGCACGCATCGAGGAGCTGCGAGTGCGAGGGCAGACGCAGCGCATCTCGGTGCAGCCCAAGGGCGGAGCACAAGCCTACGAGATCATCCCGTCCGACGCCGCACGCGAGGTCTCCGAGGGTGCCGGCTCCACGCGCGGAGCGGCCGGTAAGCGGGTCTGGCCCGTACTCAACTTCTGATCCCAGATGGCCGTCTTCACCGAGGTCTCGTTCGACGAGGCCGCTGCACTCGTGTCGCGCCTGGGTCTCGGCGAGCTGGTCTCGCTGAGCGGCATCGCGTCGGGCATCGAGAACACCAACTACTTCGCCGACACGCAGCGGGGGCAATACGTGCTCACGCTGTTCGAGCGCCTCGGCTTCGAGCAACTGCCGTTCTACCTGCATCTGATGAAACACCTGGCGTGCCGAGGGATCCCGGTGCCCGACCCGCAGGCCGACGAACGCGGCAGCATCCTGCACACGCTCCAGGGCAAGCCTGCGGCCGTGGTGAACCGTTTGAGCGGGGGGCACCACATGGCGCCAGACACCGCGCACGGAGAGCGCGTGGGCGCCATGTTGGCGCGCATGCACCTAGCGGGCCGCGACTTCCCGCTGCACCAGCCCAACCTGCGCGGCCTCGCCTGGTGGGAGGAAACGGTGCCCGTGGTGCGCCCCTTCGTCACCACTCCACAGCGCGAGCTGATCGATTCCGAGCTCGCGTACCAGCAGCATCTGG
Organism: uncultured Burkholderiales bacterium; assembly: GCA_966248995.1. Taxonomy (GTDB): domain Bacteria; phylum Pseudomonadota; class Gammaproteobacteria; order Burkholderiales; family Burkholderiaceae_C; genus Albitalea. Next base: position 31,090 of record CBINBY010000052.1, read on the forward strand.
CCTCCTCCGCGCAGTACGCGGCTTTGCCACGTGGGCCGATCCACGCCGACCTCTTCCGTGACAACGTCATGTTCGAAGGCGACGAGCTCACCGGCTTCTTCGACTTCTACTTTGCCGGCGTGGACACGTGGCTGTTCGACTTGGCGGTGTGCCTGAACGACTGGTGCATCGATGCGGAGTCGGGCAGGCTGGTGGAGGAGCGTGCGCATGCCTTCGTCGCGGCCTACGACACCGTGCGGCCCCTCACCGGCGGCGAACTGCGCCTCATGCCGGCGATGCTGCGCGCCGGGGCGCTGCGCTTCTGGATCTCGCGCCTGTGGGACTTCCATCTGCCGCGCGACGCCGCCGTGCTGAAGGCCCACGATCCTGCTCACTTCGAGCGCGTGCTTCGCTGCCGGGTGGAAACACCATGGCACTACACGCCACCGCGCACCGTCTCGCCATGAGGCTGCGACAGCTGCCTGCACGCCAGGGCATGGTGTGGGTGCGCCAGGGATTGCGCATCTTCTTCCGCCGTCCGCTCGCGTTCACCGCACTCTTCTTCATCTACGCGTTGATTGGGCCGATGCTCATGTTTGCCGTGGCGCCTCTGGCCACGCTGGGCTTCATGATCGCCACGCAGCAGACCCTGCGGGGGCGCTTTCCCTTTTTCGGCGTGTTCATGGAGCCCCTGCAAGGACACAAGGCGCGACGCATCGCGCATCTGCAGCTGGGCCTGATCTACGCAACGGCCCTGGCTCTGGTGTTCTGGCTGAGCGATGCCATCGGCGGGGCGGCATTCGACGCGATACGCAGCGTCATGAGCGGCAGCCAGGAGTCGACGCCACAGGAACTGCAGCGCGTGCTGTCCGACCCCAGCCTGCAGGCGGCCTGGCTGCTGATGACGGCCGGCATCTCGCTCCTGGCCGTGCCGTTCTGGCATGCGCCGGCGCTCGTCCACTGGGATGACCAGCCGGCCGGCAAGGCCTTGTTCTTCAGCGTCGTGGCCTGCTGGCGCAACAAGGGCGCGCTCCTCGTGTATGCCCTGGGCTGGCTGATGGTCATCATGATGCTGGGCTTCGCGATGACCACGGTGTTCGCACTGCTCGGCATGCCGCAACTGGCGTTCGCGGCGGCCACGCCAGCCATGCTCATGATGTCGGCCGCGTTCTATGCGTCCCTGTACTTCACGTTTGCCGACACCTTCGAGCCCTCGCTCCCGGTGGCTGAGGCCTTGCCGCCCGCGCAGGAGTCTGCATGAACAGGATCGCACTCGTTACCGGCGCGGGCAGCGGCATCGGCCGTGCCAGCGCCATCGCCCTGCTGCACGCGGGCTGGCACGTGGTGCTTGCTGGTCGACGAGCCGACGCATTGGCGCAAACCGCCCGGGAAGCAGGTGACGACAGCGCGCGGGCCCTGTCGGTACCCACGGACCTGCGCGACCCTGCCTCGGTGAAAGCGCTCTTCGCCCGCACGCGTGAGGCCCACGGCCGGCTGGACCTGCTGTTCAACAACGCAGGCACGGGCACGTCCCCGATGCCGTTGGAAGACATCAGCGTGGAGCAGTGGAGAGAAGTGGTCGACATCAACCTCACTGGTGCCTTTCTCTGCACTCAGGAAGCCTTCCGCATCATGAAGGACCAGCAGCCCCGTGGCGGCCGCATCATCAACAACGGGTCGATCTCGGCGCACGCGCCCCGGCCGTGTTCGGCGCCCTACACCGCGACCAAGCACGCCATCACCGGCCTCACAAAGGCCACGGCGCTCGAGGGCCGGGCCTACGACATCGCGTGCGGCCAGATCGACATCGGCAACGCCGCCACCGAGATGACCGAGCCCATGACGCGAGGCGCGTTGCAGCCTCGCGGCGACTTGATGCCCGAACCGCGCATGGACGTGCGTCACGTGGCCGATGCGATCGTCCACATGGCGAGCCTGCCGCTCGACGCCAACGTGCAATTCATGACGATCATGGCCACCAAGATGCCGTTCCTGGGTCGCGGCTAGTGCAGTGTTGCTATGCGCGCGAACATCACAGATACCCAGTGGTACCGCGAGGATTCGCAACGCCGTCACCAGGCAAAGGCGCTGCTCCATAAGCCGCATAGCGTCGAACACTGCTCTGGCGGGGTGCTCCGGGTCAGCGCGCGCGAGCGCAAGGACAATGCGGCCCTCCAACCCATCACAAGTCCATGGCCCACATCCACTTCATCGGCGGTGAGAAGGGCGGCGTCGGCAAATCGCTGATGGCACGCGTGCTCGCGCAGTACCTGATCGACCGCAACCTTCCCTTCCTGGGATTCGATACCGACCGGTCGCACGGCGCCCTGATGCGCTTTTATGCCGATTACGCCTCGCCCGTCCTCGTGGACCGCTACGAGTCGCTCGACACCATCATGGAAGCCGCGGCCGAGCAACCCGAGCGGCGCATCCTCGTCGACCTGGCCGCGCAGACCAGCGAACCGCTTCTGCGCTGGATGGACGAGTCCGGCGTGCTGAACCTGGCCGACGAGATGGCCGTAAACCTTACCTACTGGCACGTCATGGACTGCGGCAAGGACTCGGTGGACCTGCTGGCGCGGCTGCTCGACCGTTTCGGCAAGGAGCTGCGCTATGTGCTGGTGCGCAACCAGGTGCGCGGCAACGACTTCTCCATGCTTGAGCAGTCGGGCGAGCAGACGCGCGCAGTGGAGCTGGGCGCCCGGCTCCTCTCGGTACGGCACCTGCACGAAAACGTCATCAACAGGATCGACGCCACCAACAGCAGCTTCTGGACCGCCCGCCACGGCAACGAGAACGGCGGCATCCTCGGCCTGATGGACCGGCAGCGTTTGAAGATGTGGTTGCGTGAGGTCTATCGCGAGATCGAATCTGTTGAGGTTTGACAGACGCGGGCGCGTGGCACCCGCCCCTTACCATCGAGCCGGCCCGAACACCGGGCCGGAGATTCCCATGCCACGACATGCCTTCCGCCTCCCTTTGCGTCTTGTGCTGGCCTGGCTGCTCGCAGCCGGCCTCACCGGCTGCGGGGTGCTCGACGTGGCGGGCGCCGCTGCAGGCGCGGCCATTTCCGTGACCGGCGCGGTCGTGAGCACGGGCGTCAAGGTCACCGGCAAGGTGGTCGAGAAGACCATCGACATCGTCACTCCGTCGAGCGACAGCGACTGATCGTCACTCCGGGCGTCGCCGCGGCTCACTCCACGGGCGTCAGCTTCGCAACTGACAGCGCAAGCCATTTCATGCCGTGCCGGCCGAAGTTGATCTGGGCCCGCGCATCCTCGCCGCTGCCTTCGAGCGTGACGATCAGGCCTTCGCCGAACTTGTTGTGGAACACGCTCTGTCCCACGCGCAGTCCATGTGAGCTGCGCGAGGCCATCGCCGGCGGCAGCTGAGCCGGCGCGCCGGCGGCACGCCCGGCTCCGACGATCGATCCCAGCCCCGAACCACGAGACCACGCCGACTGGTACTCGCGCACGAAGCCGGAGCCGAAGCCCTGGTTGCGCGGCGTGAGCCACTTGAGTGCCGACTCGGGAAGCTCGTCGAAGAAGCGGCTCTTGATGTTGTAGCGTGTCTGGCCGTGCAGCATGCGCGTCTGGCTGAAGCTGAGATACAGCCGCTTGCGAGCGCGGGTGATGGCCACATACATCAGGCGCCGCTCCTCCTCCAGGCCATCGGTGTCCGAGAGGCTGTTTTCGTGCGGGAAGAGGCCCTCCTCCAGCCCGGTGATGAACACGGCGTCGAACTCCAGCCCCTTGGCGGAATGCACGGTCATGAGTTGCAACGCGTCCTGTCCGGCCTGGGCCTGGTTGTCGCCGGCTTCCAGTGCCGCATGCGTCAGGAAGGCTGCCAATGGCGACATGATCTCGCCGGTGTCGGCATCGGGCACCTGTTCCACGGCAGCGGCCACGGCCCCTGCACCGACCACCGCGATGGTGGCCTGTTCATCGACGGGAAACGCCACCGCATCCTTGCCGAAGCCTTCCTGCGTGACGAAGGCCTCGGCTGCGTTGATGAGCTCGTCCAGGTTCTCGAGTCGCTCCTTGCCTTCCTTCTCGGTCTTGTAGAAATCGGTGAGGCCCGAAGCCTGGAGCATGTGCTCGATGATTTCGCGCAGCGTGAGGCCCTGCGTGGCCTCGCGCATGTCATCGACCAGCGTCACGAAGGCCTGCAGGTTCGCGCCACCGCGGCCGGTGACGGCACCCGCGCTCTGGCAGAGGCTGCGGCCGGTCACGCGTGCCGCGTCCTGCAGCTGCTCGATGCTGCGGGCACCGATGCCGCGGGCGGGGAAGTTCACGACGCGCAGGAAGCTGGTGTCGTCGTTGG
>CBINBY010000053.1:0-34095 GCA_966248995.1 uncultured Burkholderiales bacterium
GTGTTCTCGCGCTCCACCGAGTGCCACAACCAGGACAAGGTGAGCATGGGCACCATCGCGGCCCGTGATGCGCTGCGGGTGCTGGAGCTCACCGAGCAGGTCGTCGCCGCCATGCTGATCGCCGCGCGTCAGGCCCTGGCCCTGCGGCGACGCGCGAACCCTCGCCTGGCGCTGAGCCCCGCGCTGGTGTCGTTCCTTGCGGAGCTGGAGGATCGCATTGCCCTCGTGGTCGAGGATCGCGCGCTCGACGTCGACCTGCAGCTGCTGCTGGCCGCCTTGCGAGAGCCCGCATGGAGACCGTATGCACCCTGACCTCAGCCACGAGATCGAGGTCACGCCGGCCTTCTTCGACATCGACCCCATGGAAATCGTCTGGCACGGGCACTACGTCAAGTACCTGGAGCTGGCCCGCTGCGCGCTGCTGGCGAAGTACGACTACGACTACCCGCGCATGCGCGAGTCTGGTTACGCCTGGCCGGTGGTCGACCTGCGTCTCAAGTACGTAAGACCGGCCACCTTCGGGCAGTCGCTCAAGGTGAGGGCCAGCATCCTGGAGTGGGAGAACCGGCTGCGCATCGACTACCTGATTCGCGATGGGAAGACCGGCGCCAAGGTCCACCGTGCCACATCCATCCAGGTCGCTGTCGACATGGCGACGCAGGAAATGTGCTTCGTCTGCCCGCCGGTGCTCTGGGAACGGCTGGGGGTATCGCCATGATCGCCACGCGTCGCCAGTTCGTCGCGGGTCTCCTTGCCGGGTGGGTGGTGCCACTCAAGGCGGTGCCGATTCAGCTTGCGCAGCAGGTGCGGCGCCGGCTCATCGATGCGCCGGTCGTGCGAGGCCAGTTCGAACAGCGCAAGACCGTCAAGGGGTTCAAGCATCCCTTGGTGTCCAAAGGCGATTTCCTCATGGCCAGGGAACGGGGCGTGGTCTGGCACACGCAGGAGCCGTTCGAATCCACCCTGGTCGTGACGCGTGACCGGCTGCTTTCGCGCAGGCCCGATGGCCGGACCGAGCAGGACATCGATGCACGTGACGAGCCTGGCCTGCGCGCGGTGAACGAGATGTTGTTCGCGCTGATGGGGGCAGACCTTGCCCAGCTCGGGGCGCGCTTCCACATTGAAGGCGAGCTGCTCGGCACGGACGCATGGCGGCTGGCACTGGTGCCGCGCGAGGCCGCGTTGTCGCACTGGGTCTCGCGCATCGAGCTCGAGGGCGATGGCCATGTGCGCGCTGTTCGTCTCCATGAGGCGCAAGGCGATATCAGTGTGATCCGCTTCAGCGCCCAGGTGCCGTCGGGCGGCCTCACGCGCGAGGAGGCGGCGCGCTTTGAGTGATTCCGCTTCGGCTCATTGCATGACGAGCCCGCCGGCGACTTCCCGGCGGCACGGTTGGCTCCCTGCGTTGGCGGCCGTGCTGTGGCTGCTCTTCGTGCTGGCCGTGGCAGTGCACCAGTGGCACTTCTGGCGCGGCGGCCGCCTCGATGCCGACGTGCTGGCCCTGCTGCCCACCGATGAACAGGCGCCGGAACTCGGCGTTGCGACCCGGCGGCTCGCCGACCGCGCGTCACGTCAGATTGTTGTGCTGCTGGGCGCACCGCAGTGGGCCGATGCGCAGCAGGCTGCGCGGGCATGGCGCTCGGCCCTGCGAGCGCAACCGACCCCGCTGAACGAGGCGGCGGGTGTCGACCCAGCGGGCGTGGCGGGATCGATTGCGTTCTACAGGCCGTGGCGGGACCGTCTGCTGACTCCCGCGCAGCGCGAGCAATTGAGCAGCACGCCGGTGCCCGAGCTGACCCGAACCGCGCTGTCCGCGCTGTACCAGCCGGCCGCGCGCATGAAGTTGTCCGATTTCGCCGCCGACCCGCTCGGGTTGTGGGCCTCGTGGTGGAGCGGGCGAGCGGGTGACACTCGCGCCCGGCCCCGAGACGGGGAGCTGTGGGTGGCCGGGGAGGGGCTGCAATGGGTGGTGTTGCGCTACGAGTTGGCGACCTCGGCCTACAGCCTGAGCGGCAATCCGGTATTGAGCGGCGCACTGACGCACGCCGAATCGGCCGCGCGTGCAGCCGTACCCGCGGTGCAGGTGCTCGAGGCCGGCGTGCCGTTGCATGCCGAAGCCGCCGCCGTGGCGGCCAGCCGCGAGATCAACACCATCGGCTGGGGTTCGCTGCTGGCCGTCGTGCTGCTGGTCTGGGTTACGTTCCGTTCGCCGCGTCCCGTCGTGCTCGTCGCCTTGTCGCTCCTCGTGGGATGCGCCTGTGCCCTCTCCGTCACGGCCTGGGTGTTCGGTTCGGTGCATTTGCTCACCCTGGTGTTCGGCGCCACCCTCGTGGGTGTGGCCGAGGACTACGGCATCCACTATTTCGCGAGCCGCCAGGGGCGACCTGAGGCCGAGCCAGCCAGTCTCATCAGGCAGTTGCTTCCCGGGCTGGCCCTGGCCCTGGTGACCAGCGTGGCGGCGTATCTCGCGCTGGGCATCGCGCCCTTCCCGGGGTTGCGGCAGATGGCGGTGTTCTCTTGTGTCGGCTTGCTGGCTGCCTTGCTGACGGTGGCCTGCTGGTTTCCGGTGCTCGACCGTGGGGACGTGCGGCGCGGTCGGCTGGCCGAGGCGCTGGCGCACAGCCTTGCACGCTGGCCGCGGGCGAAGGCCACATGGGGTACCGGGCTCGGGGCGATCGTGATCGCCGGCCTCTGCGTGCCTGGCTTCGCCAGGCTAGCGGCCCAGGACGATATTCGTCAGCTGCAGAGCTCGCCGACGGATTTGATGCAGTCGCAGCGGCGCGTCGGTGCGCTGCTGGGTGTGCCGAGCCCGGCGCAGTTCTACGTAGTGCGGGGCGCGGATGCCGAAGAAGCGCTCCAGCGCGAAGAGACGCTCAAGCGCCGTCTGGAAGACCTGGTGCGGCAAGGCCAGCTCGCCGGGTACAGCGCCGTCTCCGATTGGGTGCCGTCCGCGGCGCGCCAGCGCGCCGATGGCGAGCTCAGCGCTCGCGTCGAACAGCAGGTGCTCGCCGGCGTGAATGCAGCCCTGGGCGAGCGCCTCCAACGGCCAGCGTTCGCCGCCGAGCCCCTGGAACTGCAGCGCTGGCTGGAGCACACGGTGTCCGCCGGCGCCAGGGCATTGTGGCTGGGTGAAATCCGGGGCGAGGCAACGAGCGTGGTGATGCTGCGTGGCCTGCACGACCTCGGCGTTCTGCCGGCCTTGGCGGCCGCGGCAGAGGGACTGCCCGGCGTGCGCTGGGTGGACAAGACCGTCGAGGTGTCCCATCTGCTCGGGCGCTATCGGGTGTCCATGACCTGGTTGCTCGTGTTCGGGCATGCCCTGGTGCTGCTGGTCCTCGCCTGGCGGTATGGGCGCGAGGCCTGGCGCCCATGGCTGCCGACGGCGCTGGCGAGCGTGCTCACGCTGGCCGTGCTTGGCTGGCTGGGCCAGCCTGTGCAGCTCTTCCACGTACTCGCCCTGGCGTTGCTGCTGGGTGTGGGCATCGACTACGGCATCTTCCTGCTGGAGCACCGTGATGACGGCTCGGCGTGGCTGGCCGTGGTGATTGGTGCCGTGAGCACCTGGCTTTCCTTCGGGCTGCTGGCGCTGTCGGGCACCCCCGCCCTGCGCTCCTTCGGGCTCACCCTCCTCATCGGCCTGGCCCTGGTCGCCGGGCTTGCCCCGGTGCTGCGTGCTCCGGGCTCCGTTTCATCACACCACGCCTGACCGACATGCCACGTCCGCTTGCCCGTCATCACACGGTTCTCGTGCCGCCTTGCGTATCCGGGCTCCTCTCATTCACTGTGGCGCGAAGGGTTCGGCGCCATGCGTGACAAGACCTTCTCGCCCGAGCGCCAGTCGGCGTTCGCGGCACGCTTCGAGGCACAGAAGATCGCCTTCGGCCCGGTGGTATTCCAGTGCGTGCGATACGCCTGGAAGCGCGGCATGCTGCAAGCGCTGGCGGAGGCGGGAGACGTGGGCCGCTCCGTGGAGGATCTGGCCGCCAGCGGCCGCTGGTCGGCCTACGCGCTCAAGGTCGTCCTCGAAAGCTGCCTGTCCGCCGGCGTGGTGCGGCTGTGCGACGGGCGCTACGTGCTCGACAAGACCGGCTACTGCGTGCTCACCGACACCGTCACCCAGGTCAACTTCGATTTCGTGAACGACGTGTGCTACCGGGGCCTCGCCGATCTGGATCGCGCACTGGATGAAGAGCGGCCGGCGGGCCTCGCCACACTGGGCGACTGGCCCACCCTCTATGAGGGGATGGCCCAGCTGCCGGAGCCCGCCAGGAGCAGTTGGTTCGCCTTCGACCATCACTACTCCGATACCTCGTTCCCCGAGGTGCTGCCCGATGTGTTCGCCACGACACCGCGGCGCGTGATGGACATCGGCGCCAACACCGGCAAGTTCGCCTGTGCCGCGTTGCGGCACGATCCGGAGGTGGAACTTCACCTGGTGGACCTGCCGCAGCAGCTGGCGGTTGCCGACGGGGTGCTGGCCGAAGCGGGCCTGCGCGATCGCGCGACGCTGCATCCGATTGACATGCTCGACCCGGTCAAGCCGTTTCCCACCGGCATGGACGTCGTCTGGATGAGCCAGTTCCTGAGCTGCTTCACCGAGGAGGTCATTGCCGGCATCTTCGAGCGCGCGGCCGGTGCGCTGGCGCCCGGCGGGCAGGTGCTGGTCATGGACACCTTCTGGGATCGGCAGCGCTACGACATCGCGGCCTACTGCCTCATCAATACGTCGCCGTACTTCACCGCCATGGCCAATGGCCACAGCAAGGTGTACGAGGCCGGCGACTACATCCGGCTCGCGGCGCGCGGGGGGCTGGCCCTGCTGGACAGCCGCGACGGCATCGGCTACGGCCATACCGTGCTGAGGTTCTCTCGGGCATGAATTCCCTCTGGCGGCTACTCGTGTGCATGGTGTGGCTCGCGGCATCGGGCTGCGCGGGCCTGCGCACCCCCGAGCCCGATGGGCTGCGGCGCGACGGCGCGATGCCGTCGCTGCGCCTGGCTCCCGCGGCGCTCGGCCGCAGCCTGGCCTTGCATCAGCAGCTCGTGGTCGAGGCGGCCGGCGAGACACATCGGCTCGACGTCCTGCTCGAAGCCGACGCCTCCCAGCTGCAGCTCGCGCTGCTCACCGCCGGCCAGACTGCTGCTCGGCTGCAATGGGACGGCCGCGAGCTGCGGCACACGAGCGCTTCGTGGTGGCCTCGTACCGTGAGCGCCGAGCGCGTGCTGAGCGACCTGCAGCTCGTGCTGTGGCCCGCTCACGCCGTGCGCGAAGCGCTGCCGGCGGGATGGACGCTCGAGGCCGACGACGGCACCCGGGTGTTGCGCCTGGAGGGCCGAGCCGTCGCGACGGTGAGGTACGAGGACGCCTTGCAAGCCGAACTGGTGCAGCACGCCCAGGGTTACAGGCTTCGGGTCGTGTCCCGGCCGCTGGGGGACGGACCATGACGATCTATCTGAACGCCATGGGCGTGACCTGTTCGCTGGGGCAGGGCGCCGAGGCCGTGAGGCGCGCGCTTTTCGCGCCCCAGCCTTCAGGGCTGGTCCTCACCGAGGCGTGGAGCCCTGGCGTGGCGTTGCACCTGGGTTGCCTGGCCGAGGAGCAGCCTGCGCTAGACGGGACGGTGCCTGTTTCGCGCCGCAGTCGCCACAACGCCGTGTTGGCGGCGACGCTGGTCCAGCTTAGGGCTGCGGTGGCCGAGGCGGTAGCTCGTCACGGGCCGCGCCGCGTGGCGGTCGTGCTGGGCGTCAGTGCCGGTGGCGTCGCCGAAGGCGAGGCTGCGGCGCAGCGGCGGCTGGCGCACGACGCGTGGCCCGAGGGCTATCACTACGCTCAGCAGGAAATGGGCAACGGTGCGGCCTTCCTCGCGCGCGAACTCGGCATCGGCGGACCCGCCTACACCATCTCCACGGCCTGTTCTTCCGGTGCCAAGGCCCTGGCCTCGGCCGCGCGCCTGCTCCGTGCGCGGCTGGTCGATGCCGTAATTGCCGGTGGTGCCGACACGCTCTGCCGGCTGACGGTCGCGGGCTTTCGTGCGCTCGAATGCGTGTCGGCCGCGCGCTGCAACCCGCTGTCCTCCCACAGGGCAGGCATCAACCTGGGCGAGGGTGCCGCGCTGTTCCTGATGAGCCGAAAGCCCGGTCCCCTGCGGCTGGCCGGCTGGGGAGAGACCTCGGACGCCCACCACATGTCGGCGCCGGATCCCACCGGCCGCGGCGCAGCCGATGCCATGCGGATGGCCCTGCAGCGCGCCGGCGCGGCGCCGAGCGCCGTGGACTACGTCAACCTGCACGGCACGGGCACGCGCCAGAACGACGCGATGGAAAGCCAGGCGGTGGCGCAGGTGCTGGGGCACGAGGTGCCGGCGGGATCTACCAAACCGCTCACCGGCCATGCGCTGGCGGCCGCCGGTGCCATCGAGGCTGCCTTCGCCTGGCTCACGCTGGTCGACAACCCCCGGGGCTTGCTCCCGCCCCATTGGTGGGATGGGCAACGCGATCCCGAACTGCCGGCGCTGCGCGTGGTGCAGCCGGGTGATGCGCTAGGCCGGCCTCTTGCGCATGTTCTGAGCAACTCCTTTGCCTTCGGCGGCAGCAACGCGGCGCTGCTGATCTCCACCGCATGACCAGCAAGCCCATCGAAACCTTTGTCCCCCACCGCGGGGCCATGCGCCTGCTCGACCGCGTCATTGAGTTCGACGACGAGCGTGCCGTGGCCGAAGTCGATGTGCCCTTCGACGGATTGTTCGTGCGCGACGGCGGGGTGCCGGCGTGGGTCGGTATCGAGTACATGGCGCAGACGATCGCGGCGTGGGCCGGCGCGCGCGCCGTGCGGGCCGGAGGGCAGCCGCGCCTGGGCTTCCTGCTGGGAAGCCGGCGTTATGAAGCCATGCGTGCCGACTTCCCGAGTGGGGTCACCTTGAGGGTAGAGACCCGCTGCGAGCTGATCGGCTCGAACGGACTGGGCATGTTCGATTGCCGCATCCTCCTGGGTGTCGACACTGTGGCCACGGGCAGGCTCTCCGTGTTCGAGCCCCCCGAAGGCGCCGACGTGTACGCCGGTCCCACAGAAGATTCCTGATCCCAACAGCAAGGCTCTTTCGTCATGAAGCTGATCCGCGTTCTCGTTTTCTTCCTCTTTGCCTTGCTCGGTGGTGCCGCGCATGCGCACGCACACTGGTCCCGGTTGTCGATTTCGAGAAAGTTCCGGTTTCGCTTTCGACCGACGCGAGCCTCACGCGCGAGCAGGTCCGGCGTGCCTTCATGGAGGCGGGCGCCGCGGCTGGGTGGAGCGTCGTTCCCGTGGCGGAAGGCGTGCTCGAAGGCAGGTTCTCCAAGCAGAACAAGCACATGGTGGCGGTAACGATCGTCTACGACGAGAAGTCGTACTCCGTCTCCTACAAGGACAGCACGAACATGAAGTACTCCGAGGACCCTTCTGCCGCGCCGGCCATTCCTCGTCCCAACGAGCGGGCGTCGCAGGCGTGGGCCGCGAAGGAAGCGATACGCAAGCAGCGTGAGCTCTTCGCGGACCGACCCGAGAGCCACTACCTGAAAGCCCGCCGGCACGCCGAGATCCACCCGTTCTTCGAGCATTGGGTCTACGACCTGCTGCAACACGTACGGCTCACGCTGGCCGCCACCCGCTGAGCTGGAGACCTTCCATGGAACATGCGGGTAGCAGCCGCCAGACGGTGCTCGTCACTGGCTCCAGCCGGGGCATCGGGCGCGCCATCGCGCTGCGGCTCGCGCGCGATGGATTCGACCTCGTCGTGCACGGACGCCGCCAAGGCGACACGCTGCAGGCCGTTGCCGAAGAGGTCCGCTCGCTCGGCCGAGCCGTGCGTGTGCTGGCCTTCGACGTGGCCGACCGCCCCGCCGCCTCGTCCGCGTTGCTGGACGACGTGGACCGGCACGGCGCCTATTACGGCGTGGTGTGTAACGCCGGCATTGCACGCGACAACGCGTTTCCGGCGCTCAGCGCCGAGGACTGGGACAGCGTCATCCACACCAACCTCGATGCCTTCTACAACGTGCTCAACCCGCTGGTGATGCCGATGGTTCGGCGGCGCCAGCCGGGACGCATCGTCACGTTGGCCTCGGTGTCCGGCCTCATGGGCAACCGCGGCCAGACGAACTACAGCGCCGCCAAGGCTGGCGTCATCGGCGCGACCAAGGCGCTGGCCGTCGAACTGGGCAAGCGCGAGATCACGGTGAACTGCGTGGCGCCCGGGTTGATCGACACGGAGATGGTTCCGCCGGAGGCGATGGACGAGGCCTTGAAGATCATTCCGCTGCGCCGTGCCGGCACGCCTGAGGAAGTGGCCGCGCTCGTGGCGTTCCTCATGACGCCGGATGCCGCCTACATCACGCGGCAGGTCATCTCGGTCAACGGAGGGATGTTCGGATGAGACGAGTGGTCGTCACCGGTGTCGGTGCAATCAGCCCGCTCGGCCACGATTGGGCCACCGTGAGCCGCCGGTTGCGCAGCTTCGACAACGCGGTGCGCGTGATGGATACCTGGGCGGCCTACGAAGGGCTCAACACCCGGCTCGGCGTGCCTGCGCAGCCTTTCGAACTGCCGCCGCACTACAACCGCAAGTCCACCCGCAGCATGGGCCGCGTGGCGCTCATGGCCACGCGGGCCACGGAGCTTGCGTTGGTCGATGCGGGCCTGCACGGCGATGCGCTGTTGTCCAGCGGGAAGGTCGGCATCGCTTACGGTTCCTCCGCAGGCACGCCCGCAGCCATCGGCGATTTCGGCCGCATGATCACGCAGAAGACGACCGAAGGCATCACCGCCAGCACCTACATCAAGATGATGTCCCACACGGCGGCAGTCAACATCGGCGTGTTCTTCGGCATCACGGGCCGGATCGTCACCACGTCGAGCGCCTGCACCTCAGGCAGCCAGGGCATCGGCTATGCGTACGAAGCCATCCGGGCAGGCCGACAGGTGGCCATGCTCGCAGGCGGTGCCGAGGAACTCGACGCTACCGAAGCCGCGGTGTTCGATACCTTGTTCGCCACCAGCGTCAAGAACGACAGCCCGCAGCTCGCGCCGCGACCCTTCGATGCCGCACGCGACGGTCTCGTGCTGGGCGAGGGCGCCTGCACTCTTGTGCTGGAGGAACTGGGGCACGCGCAGGCACGCGGCGGACGCATCCTCGCCGAGGTTATCGGGTACGGCACGAACAGCGACGGCGCTCATGTCACCCATCCCCAGCCGGGGACGATGGCGCAGGCCATGCGCCTGGCGCTCGAAGATGCCGGTTTGCCGGCCAGCGAGGTGGGTTACGTGAACGCGCATGGCACCGCCACCGACCAGGGCGACGTGTCCGAAGCGGCCGCCACGCACGCCGTCTTCGGGGAACGCATACCCATCAGCTCGCTGAAGAGCTACATGGGCCACACGCTGGGCGCCTGCGGTGCGCTCGAGGCGTGGATGACCATCGAGATGATGCGCGACGACTGGTTCGCGCCGACGGTGAACCTGCAATGCGTCGACGAGCGCTGTGCGCCGCTGGACTACATCGTCGGCGAGGGGCGCACGCTCTGCACTGATATCGCGATGACCAACAACTTTGCCTTCGGCGGGATCAACACCTCGCTGATATTCCGGCGCTGGCCGCGCTGACCAAACCCCGTAAAGGAGGAACCCATGAAAGTGAAACTGCTGATGCTTGCGGCGCTCGTCTCCGCGTGCGTGTCCATGCCGGCCACGGCGCGGGACACGGAGTACAAGATCCCGCTCGCCGACGTGCTGACGATGCCCGAGGCCCAGGGCAAGCTCGACGGCTCGGTGAAGTTCTACCTGGCCGGGCAGAAGACGCCCAAGGTGGTTGAGAAAAAGGGCGACGACGTCAGCAATCGCAAGACCAATGGCGTGGGCAAGGACGACCAGTACGGGTGCAAATGGGCCGCGCTGTCCGCACTCGTCGCACTGCAGGAGAAGGCCAAGCAGCTGGGCGCGAATGCGGTGGTCGACATCGTCAGCTACTACAAGAAGGACACGTACTCCAGCCCCACCGATTTCGAGTGCCACGCAGGTGCCGTGGTGATCGGCGTCACGCTCAAAGGCACCTACGCCAAGGTCGCGGACTGACCTGATGTGCGGCGCGTCTCGCTCTGGCTCGATGGTGTCGAGATTGCGGCCGCAGCGGCCGCGGCTGCGGGGCCGGGTTGGCTGACCGACTCGGAGCACGCCCGGCTGGCCGGCTTGTCTGCGCCGCGCCGCCGGGCGCAGTTTTTGGCGGGTCGCTGGGTGGCGCGCCTCCTGCTCGCCGCCGTGCATGGTGGAGACCCGGCCAGGGACTGGCCGCTTTCCGCGGAGGCCGACCAGCCGCCCCGCGTGCTGAGGCCGGGCCGGTACGGCGCGTTGTTCATGAGCATCAGCCACAGCGGCGGCTTGGTCGCCTGCACCGTGGCGCTCGAGCCCGTCGGTATCGATCTTGAGTTCGCGAGCCGCGAGCGGGACATTGCAGGCCTGGCGCAGGAGGTGTGCACGCCACGCGAGCGCGCCCGGCTCGAAACTCTGGCGGCGGGCGCGCAACAGCGCCATTTCCTCGCAATATGGACATTGAAGGAAGCGTGGTTCAAACGCCGGCACGAGGGCATCACCCCGATCCGGCTGGCCGGGCTGGACACCTGCCCGGCCCAGAGGCCTGCCAACGCGTTTGTCTGGCAGCATGGTGATGCGACCCTGGCACTGGTGACCGAGGCCGGCGCCTTGCTTCACTGGCACCGGGACGTTCTGGGCGTCGGTGGCTCGCCTGGGGCCCCATGGCGCGTGGCGCCTGTGTGAAAGGCGCAGCCATGGCAAGAGCTCCAACGCGCGACACCGGACGCGCCGCTATATTGCTCGCCTTCGGCAGTGCGCCAGGCCCGGAGAACGCAATGAACTCCATCCTCATCTTCGATCGCCCCGCACGCTGGCTCTTGGGGCTCACGGCCGCTGTGCTCGCCGCCTGCAGCACGGCGCCTGCCTCCGCCCCACCGGCCGCGCCGCAAGGCGCCCGGGTGGGCGCGGCGAGACCGGCGGCGGCGCCTTCGACTTCCGTGGCGCGCTCCCCGGCGGCGCCTTCTGCCCCAACCACGCCCGGGCCGATGGCCTCGCTCCCGTCACCCCCCGTCGCCGTGCTCGACGGCACGCTCCCCTACACGGCGGCCGTGGCGGCGCGTTTTCCGGAGCCGCCGGTGAGCTACCCCGTGTCGGCGCTGCAGTCGGGACGCATGTCTTATACGGCCCAGGCCGAGCTGCAGGGCATCCTGCAAGACCTGGCCCGGGAGCGCCGGGGCAGCACCATCGTGAAACTGCTCTCGCTGGGCAGCTCCCAGATCGGCACGCCGCTGGAGGCGCTACTGTTTACCCGCGTGTCCGATGCCACGCCCGCCGGGTTGGAGGCCGCCAGCCGGCCCACCGTGTTGCTCGTGGGCCAGCAGCACGGAGACGAGCCGGCCAGCGGCGAGGCATTGATCGCTGTCGCGCGGGAGTTGGCCGGCGGGCGCTTCGAGCCGCTGCTGGACCGCATCAACGTGATCGTGCTGCCGCGTGCCAATCCGGATGGCGCCCGGGAAGGACGGCGTGTCAGCGCCAGTGGCATCGACATCAACCGCGACCACCTGCTGCTGCGTACACCGGAGGCGCAAGCGCAGGCGCGCCTCATGCGGGAGTGGCGCCCGGTGCTCGTGGTCGATGCACATGAGTACAGCGTGGCTCCTCGCTACGTCGAGAAGTTCGGCGGCGTGCAACGCTACGACGCGCTCGTGCAGTACGCCACCACCGCCAACCTGCCCGAGTTCATTACCCGCGCGGCCGAGGAGTGGTTCCGCCAGCCGCTGGTGGCGCGGCTGAAGGCCGAGGGGCTGACCAGCGAGTGGTATCACAACACGTCGCTGGATCCGGCCGACAAGAAGGTCTCCATGGGTGGCGTACAGCCCGACACCGGGCGCAACGTGAATGGCCTGAGGAACTCGGTGAGCCTGCTCGTCGAGACGCGTGGCGCGGGGCTCGGGCGGCTGCACCTGAAGCGTCGGGTCTACACGCATGTGACGGCCATTGGCAGCCTGCTCGCCAGCGCCGCCGACCGCGCGGCCGACCTGATGAAGCTGCGCTCGTTCGTCGACCAGGAGGTGAGCGCGAAGGCCTGCCAGGGCGAGTCGGTGGTGGAGGCGGCGCCCACAGCCAGCGAGTACGAGCTCGTGATGCTCGACCCGGTCACCGGCGCGGATCGGGTCGTGAACGTCGCCTGGGACTCCGCGCTGCAGCTGCAGCCGGTGACGGTGCGTGCGCGTCCTTGCGGCTACTGGCTGTCGGCTGCGCAGGCCGACGCGGTGCGGCGCCTGCGCACGCTCGGGGTCGCCGTGCATCAGCTTGCCGAGGACGGCGACTTGCGCGGCGAGACCTACCGGGAGACCTCGCGCGAGGTCCGCCCGCGCACCGAGGGTTCAGCTACCCCCGCCGATGCGGGCGGGGCGGTAATGCGCGTGAAGGTCGATACCGTGCCGGCGCTGCTCGACGTGAAGGCAGGCGGCTATTACGTGCCGCTGAACCAGCCCATGGCGAACCTGGCGTTCGCCGCGCTCGAGCCAGACACGCCGACCAGCTACTTCGCCAACGGGGTCATCGACGGCCTGGATGGGCTGGCGCGAGTGATGGCGCCTCCCGCGATGAAAACGACGCCGCTGCCCTGAGCGGCTTTCGTCTGTTCGCGCTGGCCTGTCGTAGTGGCGGCACGACCAACTTCAAAAGGGCCGGCCGTTAGCGCCGACGCGAGCGGCTGCCGCCCAGCAGGCTGCCCAGCACGCCACGGATGATCTCGCGGCCTACCGTGGATCCGATGCTCCGCGCGGCCGACTTGGCGATCGTTTCCAGCACCGAGTCCTTGCGTCCCGAGCCGCGCAGCAGGCCGCCTGCCACGTCGCCCAGCCAGCCGCCCGTGGTGCCTGACGGCGCCGGGGTGGTCGGCATGGGTGCGGCGTCTTCCATGCCTTGCCCGGGCGGCGCGGCTTTGGGGGCAGTTTGCGCACGGCCCTTGAGCTTTTCGTACGCCGACTCGCGGTCCACGGGCTGGTCATAGATGCCGGTCACCAGCGAGCCGGCGATAAGCGCTTGCCGCTGCGCCTCGGTGATGGGCCCGATCTGGCTGCCGGGCGGAACGACGTAGGCACGCTCGGTGACCCCGGGGCGGCCCTTCTCGTCGAGGAAACTCACCAGTGCCTCGCCGACGGCGAGGTCGGTGATGGCGCCTTCGATGTCGAGCTTGGGATTGGCGCGCATGGTGCTCGCCGCGGCCTTCACCGCCTTCTGGTCGCGAGGCGTGAAGGCGCGCAGCGCGTGCTGCACGCGGTTGCCCAGCTGGGCGAGCACGGTGTCGGGCACGTCCAGCGGGTTCTGGGTCACGAAGTACACCCCCACGCCCTTGCTGCGCACCAGCCGCACCACGAGCTCGATGCGCTCCACGAGCGCGGTCGGGGCGTCCTTGAAGAGCAGGTGCGCCTCGTCGAAGAAGAACACGAGCTTGGGCTTGGGCAGGTCGCCCACCTCGGGCAGCTGCTCGAAGAGCTCCGACAGCATCCACAGCAGGAAAGTCGCGTACAGGCGAGGACTGTGGAGCAGGCGGTCGGCGGCGAGGATGTTGACCACGCCCTGGCCGTCGATGGCCTGCATGAAGTCCGCGATGTCGAGCATGGGCTCGCCGAAGAAGCGGTCGCCGCCTTGTTCCTCGATCTGCAGCAGGCCGCGCTGTATGGCCCCGATGCTGGCCGCGCTGACGTTGCCGTACTCGGTGGTGAACTGCGAGGCGTTGTCGCCCACATGCTGCAGCAGCGCGCGCAGGTCCTTCAGGTCGAGCAGCAGCAAGCCGTGGTCGTCGGCGATCTTGAAAACCAGCTGCAGTACGCCTTGCTGCGTTTCGTTGAGTGCCAGCATGCGAGCCAGCAGCAGCGGGCCCATGTCGCTCACGGTGGCGCGCACGGGATGGCCCTGCTCGCCGAACACGTCCCACAGCGTGGCGGGGCAGGCGGCTGGCTCAGGGGCGGCGATTCCGCGTTCGGCCAGCACCGTGGCGAGCTTGCCGGAGAAGCTGCCCGGCTGGGTGATGCCGGTGAGGTCGCCCTTCACGTCGGCCATGAAGACGGGCACGCCGATGCGGCTGAAGCCCTGGGCCATGGTCTGCAGGGTGATGGTCTTGCCGGTGCCGGTGGCGCCGGTGATCAGGCCGTGTCGGTTGGCCAGTGCCGGCAGCAGATGGCACTCGATGTCGCCGTGCCGGGCGATGAGGAGGGCGTCGGCCATGGGAATGTTTGGGGGGTGGGTTCGACGCAGTCTACCCCCCAGACCTGGCTCGTTAAAATCGCGGCCCCTTCTCCACTCGCGACATCACCATGGCCGGTCATTCCAAATGGGCCAACATCCAGCACCGCAAGGGCCGCCAGGACGAAAAGCGCGGCAAGATCTGGACACGCATCATCCGTGAAATCATGGTCGCCGCGCGCCAGGGCGGGGGGGATCCCGGCATGAACCCGCGGCTGCGCATGGCCATCGACAAGGCCAAGGCCGCGAACATGCCGGCCGACACGATCAAGAAGAACGTCGACAAAGCCACCGGCAACCTCGAAGGCGTGAACTACGAGGAAATCCGCTACGAGGGCTACGGCATCGGCGGCGCGGCCATCATCGTCGACTGCATGACCGACAACCGCGTGCGCACCGTCGCCGAAGTACGGCATGCGTTCTCGAAGTTCGGCGGCAACCTTGGCACCGAAGGCTCGGTGGCGTTCCAGTTCCGCCACGCCGGCCAGCTCGTGTACGCGCCGGGCACCAGCGAAGACAAGGTGATGGAGGCTGCGCTGGAAGCCGGCGCCGAAGACGTCATCACCGGCGAGGACGGCTCCATCGAGGTGCTCACCCCGCCCGGCGACTTCGAGGCAGTGAAGGGCGCGCTCGAAAAGGCCGGCCTCGTGCCCGAGGTGGCGGAAGTGACCATGCGCGCAGACAACACCATCGAGCTGACCGGCGAGGACGCGCAGCGCATGCAGAAGCTGCTCGACGTGCTCGAGGACCTGGACGATGTCCAGGAGGTCTACCACAACGCGGACATCTCGGAATGAAAGTGCTCGTCATCGGCAGCGGCGGTCGCGAGCATGCGCTTGCGTGGAAGCTGGTGCAGTCGCCCAAGGTCCAAACGGTCTACGTCGCTCCGGGCAACGGCGGCACGGCGCTGGACCACCGCCTGCACAACGTGCAGCTGTCAGATTTCGAGGCGCTCGCCGATTTCGTGCAGAAGGAGAAGATCGGGCTCACGGTGGTGGGGCCCGAGGCGCCGCTGGCTGGCGGCGTGGTGGACCTGTTCCGCGAACGGGGGCTGCGCATCTTTGGCCCCACCCGGGCGGCCGCACAACTCGAAAGCTCCAAGGCCTTCGCGAAGGCCTTCATGCAGCGCCACGGCATTCCGACCGCCGCCTACGAAACCTTCACCGACGCCGACGCCGCCCATGCCTACGTGGCGCGCCAGGGCGTGCCCATCGTGATCAAGGCCGATGGCCTGGCCGCCGGCAAGGGCGTCGTCGTCGCCACCACGCTCGCGCAGGCACACGAGGCCATCGACTGGATGCTGGTCGACAACAAGCTCGGAGTGCAGCACAACGAGGGCGGCGCGCGGGTCGTGATCGAGCAGTTCCTCGAAGGCGAGGAAGCGAGCTTCATCGTGGTGTCCGACGGCAAGAACGTGGTCTCGCTGGCCACCAGCCAGGACCACAAGCGCCTGCTGGACGGCGACCAGGGTCCGAACACCGGCGGCATGGGGGCGTACTCGCCCGCGCCGGTCGTCACGCCCAATGTCCACGCCAAGGTCATGCAGGAGATCGTGCTGCCCACCATCCAGGGCATGGCGAAGGACGGTATCCCCTTCACCGGCTTCCTCTATGCCGGGCTCATGATCGACGAGAAGGGCAACCCGCGCACCGTGGAGTTCAACTGCCGCATGGGCGACCCCGAGACGCAACCCATCCTGATGCGGCTCAAGAGTGATCTGTTCGACGTGCTCATGCACGCCACCGACGGCACGCTCGACCAGGTCGAGCTCCAGTGGGACCGGCGCGTGGCGCTTGGCGTGGTGATGGCTGCGGCCGGTTACCCGCTGTCGCCGCGCAAGGGCGACCTGGTGACCGGTATCCCGGCCGAGTCGGCGGATGCCGTGGTGTTCCACGCCGGCACCACGCTGCAGGACCAGGGCCTCGTATCCAGCGGCGGACGCGTGCTGTGCGTCACTGTCCTGGGCGACTCGGTCCGGCAGGCGCAGCAGCGCGCGTACGACGTGGTCCGCGGTATCAGCTTCGATGGTGCGCAGTACCGGCAGGACATCGGGCATCGTGCCATCAAGCGCTGAAGGCGTGCCCCAAATGGAACCGCAACAGCTGGTCCGTGACTACCTGCTCGGCCTGCAGGAACGCATCGTGACGGCGCTGGAGGCCGAGGATGGCTCGCCCTTCATCAGCGACCGCTGGGTGCGGGAGCCCGGCGGCAAGCTCGAAGGCGAGGGCTTGTCGCGGCTGATCGAGGGCGGTCCGCTGCTCGAACGCGGCGGGTGCAGCTTTTCCCATGTGAAGGGCACCTCACTGCCGCCTTCGGCTACCCAGCACCGGCCCGAGCTGGCCGGCGCGCCGTTCGAGGCGATGGGCGTGTCGCTCGTGTTCCATCCGCGCAACCCCTATGTGCCCACAGTGCACATGAACGTGCGCATGATCGCTGCGCTGCCGGCCGGGCGCGAGCAGGTCACCTGGTTCGGTGGTGGCATGGACCTCACGCCGTACTACGGGTTCGAGGAGGACGCGCGGCATTTCCACGGCGTCAACCGTGATGCCCTCGCGCCTTTCGGCAACGACAAGTACCCGCGCTTCAAGCACTGGTGCGACGAGTACTTCTTCCTCAAGCATCGCAACGAGCCGCGCGGCATCGGCGGCATCTTCTACGACGACTTTTCCGAGCTGGGCTTCGAAGGCGGCTTCGCGCTCACGCGCGCGGTGGGCGATGCGTTCCTTGCCGCCTACCTGCCCATCCTGCAGCGGCGCAAGGGCCTTGCCTACGGCGAGCACGAGCGCGGCTTCCAGGCCTACAGACGCGGGCGTTACGTAGAGTTCAACCTCGTCTTCGACCGCGGCACGCTGTTCGGCCTGCAATCGGGCGGGCGCACGGAATCCATCCTCATGTCCATGCCCCCGGCCGCGCAATGGCGCTACAACTGGCAGCCTGAGCCGGGCTCGCCGGAAGCGCGGCTGTACACCGATTTCCTCCGGCCACGCGACTGGGCCACTTGAAGCGCATCGGCCTGTACGGCGGCAGTTTCGACCCGGTGCACTTCGGGCACCTGGCACTTGCACGCATGGCGGTTGCACATCTGGCGCTCGACGAGTTGCGCGTGCTGCCTGCAGGCGACCCATGGCAGAAGCCGCGCGAGCTGGCGCCCGCCGAGCATCGCGCCGCGATGGTGGCGCTGGCGATCCAGGACGAACCGCGACTGATGCTGGACCGCAGCGAGCTCGATCGCAGCGGCCCCTCCTACATGATCGACACCGTGCGCCACCTCAAGGGGGCGCACCCCGGGCCGGCCGAATGGTTCCTCGTGATCGGGCAGGACCAGTACGCGCAGCTGCACACCTGGCGCGAATGGCGCGAGCTGGCGCGTGAGGTGACGCTGGCCGTGGCGGGCCGCGAGGGTGTATCGCCGACGCCCAGCGATGAGTTGCGCGCGCACCGTCACCGCGTCGTGGACTTGCCGCTGCCACGCATCGACAT
The DNA here is from genome assembly GCA_966248995.1 of uncultured Burkholderiales bacterium. Lineage (GTDB taxonomy): Bacteria > Pseudomonadota > Gammaproteobacteria > Burkholderiales > Burkholderiaceae_C > Albitalea. The sequence goes on from CBINBY010000053.1 coordinate 17,792, forward strand.
TTCTTCCTCCGAGATCCGGCGGCGCATCGTGCAGGGAGAGGACATCTCCTGCATGGTGCCTCCCGCCGTCGCGAGCTATATTGACCGACACCACCTCTACCGGGGACACGCCAGGAGCTGAATGGACATCCGCAAGCTGCAACGCGCCATCGTCGATGGTCTTGAAGACGTCAAGGGCCAGAACATCGTGGTCTTCAACACCGAGCACCTGTCTCCGCTCTTCGAGCGCGTGATCATCGCTTCGGGCACCAGTAACCGGCAGACCAAGGCGCTCGCCTCCAGCGTGCGAGACGCGGTGAAGTCCAAGGGCTTCCCCGTCATGCGCACCGAGGGGGAGGACAACGGCGAGTGGATCATCGTCGACTGCGGTCCGGCCGTCGTGCACCTCATGCAGCCGGCCATCCGCGACTACTACCACCTCGAAGAGATCTGGGGTGAGAAGCCGGTGCGCGTGAAGCTGGATGACAAGCCCGTGCGGCTGGTAAAGGCTTCATCGGACGAGGAGATGGAGCCGGCTGCCGCCGCGCCCGCCAAGAAGGTTGCACCGAAGAAGACGAAGACCTCCTCATCGGCACAGACGAAGTCCGCGCCTGCGAAGAAGGCTGCGCCCGTCAAGCAGGCCGCCCCGGCGAAGAAGGCCGCTCCGGCGAAGAAGACGACACCCGCCAAGAAGGCTGCATCCGAAGGCCCGTCGCCATCTCGCCGGGCTGCGGCCTCGTCTGCACCGGCCAAGACCACGGCGCGCAAGACGGCAGCCAAGCCCACCGTCACCCGAACCGTGGGCGTGAAGTCGACTGCGGCGAAGAAGGCACCGGCGAAGAAAACACCGGCCAAGAAGGTGACGGCCCGCAAGAGCGTCTCGCGCGCGTGAAGCTCCTGCTCGTGGCGGTCGGTCAGAAGCTGCCGGCCTGGGCCGACGCTGCCTACGAGGACTACGCCAAGCGCTTCCCGCCCGAGCTGCGTCTCGAACTCAAGGCGGTGAAGACTGAACCGCGCGGCACGCGCACCGCGGCCCAGTTGATGGCCGCGGAGGCGCAGCGCATTGAGGCCGCCATCCCCAAAGGCGCGCGCCGCGTGGTGCTCGACGAGCGCGGCACGCGGCTTTCCACCGTGCAACTGGCCGATCGTCTGCAAGCGTGGATGAACGACGGCCGCGATGTCGCCCTGCTCGTGGGCGGCCCCGATGGTCTCGATCCTGCAGTGAAGGCCGGCGCCGAGGAAAGCGTGCGTCTGTCGGACCTGACCCTGCCTCATGCCTTCGTGCGCGTGCTGCTGGCCGAGGCGCTCTACCGCGCATGGACCGTGATGGTGAACCACCCGTACCACCGCGAATGACGGCTTCGATTCCCAAGAGCGCGCGCCCGTCCGGCGTACACGCCTTCGTCTATCTCGCCTCCCAGAGCCCGCGGCGCCGCCAGCTGCTCGAACAGCTCGGTGTGCGGCACGAACTGCTCCTGCCCGGCCCCGAGGAGGATGCGGAGGCCCTGGAGGCCGAACGCGACGGCGAGTTGCCCGAGCAGTACGTGGAGCGCGTTACCCTGGCCAAGTTGCAGGCCGCGCGCCGCCGGCTCGCGGCGCGTGCGCTGCCGCCGGCGCCCATCCTGTGCTCGGACACCACCGTGGCGCTCGGCCGCCGCGTGCTCGGCAAGCCCGCGGATGCCGCCGACGCACGCGCCACGCTCTCGCTGCTCGCGGGACGCACGCATCGCGTCATCACCGCGGTGGCCGTGGCCTGGGGCCGCAGGCGGGCGCTGGCGGTCAACGTGTCGCGCGTGCGTTTCGCCGCAGTGACCGAGCGTGACATCGCGCACTACGTGGCCACCGGCGAGCCGTTTGGCAAGGCCGGCGCCTATGCCATCCAGAGCGCCGCAGCGGCCTGGATCAGCCATATCGAAGGGAGCTACTCCGGTATCATGGGTTTGCCCCTGTACGAGACGGCACAACTGCTGAGACAAGCGCGCGTCACCTTCTGAGCGCGCAGCGATCCCGTCGCATGCAAGACATCCTCATCAACTGGACGCCGCAGGAGACGCGCGTCGCCATCGTCGAGAACGGGGCGGTGCAGGAGCTGCACGTCGAACGCACGCTCGAACGGGGGCTGGTCGGCAACATCTATGTCGGCCGTGTGGCGCGGGTGCTTCCCGGCATGCAGTCGGCCTTCGTCGACATCGGGCTGGAACGCGCGGCCTTCCTCCATGTGGCCGATGTGCACGTGAACGGCGGCACCGGGCGCGGTGACCAAGGCAACGGCTCCGCGGCACCCGTGCCCATCGAACGGCTCGTGTTCGAAGGGCAAACCCTCACCGTGCAAGTCATCAAGGACGCGATCGGCACCAAGGGGGCGCGCCTGTCCACGCAGATCAGCATCGCGGGCCGGTTGCTGGTGTACCTGCCGCAGGACGACCACATCGGCATCTCGCAGAAGATTGATTCGCCCGAGCTGCGCGAGCAGCTGCGTACACGCATGCAGGCCCTCGTGGCCCGGCCCGAGGGCGGGGGCACCGGCGGCTTCATCCTGCGCACCAACGCCGAGGATGCCACGGACGAGGAGCTGGCCGAGGACATCGCCTACCTGCGCAAGACCTGGGCGGCCATCCGCGAACACAGCTTCAAGGTGCCGGCCGGCACGCTGCTGCACCAGGACCTGAGCCTCGCCGAACGCGTGCTTCGCGACCTCGCGCACGACGAGACGCATTCCATTCGCATCGACTCGCGCATTCAGTTCGAGTCGCTCCGGGCTTTCGGCGAGCAGTTCACGCCCGGTGCCGTGAGCCGCCTGGAGCACTACAAGGGCGAGCGGCCCATCTTCGACCTGTACAACGTCGACGAGGAGACCAACAAGGCGCTGGCGCGCCGGGTGGACCTGAAGTCGGGTGGCTACCTCATCATCGACCAGACCGAGGCGCTGACCACCATCGACGTGAACACCGGCGGCTATGTCGGTGCGCGCAATTTCGACGACACGATCTTCAAGACCAACTTGGAAGCCGCAGGTGCCATCGCACGCCAGCTGCGGCTGCGCAACCTGGGCGGGATCATCATCGTCGACTTCATCGACATGACACGCGAGGAGCACCAGACCGCGGTGCTGGGAGAGTTTCGCAAACAGCTCGCGCGTGACCGCACCAAGACCACGGTGAGCGGCTTCACTCAGCTGGGCCTGGTGGAGATGACGCGCAAGCGCACCCGCGAATCGTTGGCCCACATGCTGTGCGAGCCGTGCCCGACCTGCGAAGGCAAGGGCCAGGTGAAGACGCCGCGCACCGTGTGCTACGACATCCTGCGCGAGATCCTGCGCGAGGCGAGGCAGTTCAACCCGAAGGAGTTCCGCGTGATCGCGGCTCCGGCGGTGGTGGAGATGCTGCTCGACGAGGAAAGCCAGCATCTCGCGGGGCTGTCCGACTTCATCGGCAAGCCGATCTCGCTGCAGGCCGAGGCGATGGGGTCGCCGGAGCAGTACGACATCGTGCTGATGTGAGGTGCGAGGCGTGAACGCGGCCCTGGATCGAAACGCCGAATTCCGGCGTGTGCTCGTCATCTGCACGCGGCAGATTGGCGACGTGCTGCTGACCACGCCGCTGATCCATGCCGCGAAGCAGAAGTGGCCCGCAGCACGGATCGATGTCCTCGGCTTTTCCGGCACGCTGGGCATGCTGAAGGGCAATCCCGACGTCCACGAACTGATCGAGGTGCCCGCGGGCAGTGGCTGGCTGCAGTCCACATCGCTCATCAGACGACTTTGGCGTTGCTACGACCTGGCGCTGGTGGCCCAGTACTCCGATCGCGCCCATCTCTACGGCTGGGTCGCGGCACGCGTGCGCAGCGGCCAGGTCCCCGACGGACGCCGCGCCTGGTGGAAGCGCGCGCTTCTCGACCATGCCGTCGTGCTCGGGGGAACCCATACGCACGTGGTCATCGACAAGCTGCGGCTCCTCTCGCCTTGGTTGCAGCCCGCACAAGCCGAGGTCGTTGCACCTGCCGGTACCGATCTGCCGCAGGAGGTTGCCGATCGGCTGCATGCGCCCTACGTGGTGGCGCAAGTGCCTTCACTCGTGCGCTACAAGCAGTGGCCGCTTGCGCACTACGCCGAGCTGGCCCAGGCTCTGGCCGGCGACGGCCTCCAGGTTGTGTTGACCGGCGGACCTTCCGGGGCCGACCGGGCTGCCGTGGCCGAGGTCGCGCGCATGGCCGACTCGCCGCAGGTGCTGCCGCTCGCGGGGGTGCTCGATCTCAACCAGCTGACGACGCTTCTGCGCGGCGCTTCGCTGTACATCGGCCCGGACACCTCGGTGACGCACCTCGCAGCCGCGTGCGACGTACCGGTGGTCGCGCTGTATGGCCCGATTGATCCTCGGGCCTGGGGGCCCTGGTCCGGTCGGCGGCCGATGGAGGCTCCGTATGAACGACGCGGCTTCACTCAGCGCAGCGGCAAGGTGATCCTGCTTCAGGGCACGCCTTCCTGTGTGCCGTGCAACCGGGCCGGCTGCGAAGGTCACAACGCCAGCCGCAGCGAATGCCTGGAGACGATGGAGCCGCAGCGGGTGCTTGCTGAGGCGAGGGCAGCGCTCAAAACTCGGCTGTCGCAAGGATGAGTTGCTTTAGTCGGAGCTGTCGAAGCAGTGGTCAGCGTTCAGACGCGAAGGTGCCATCAGCGCCGCCGCCAGACGGCCGGCCGTGCGCAAAGTGCGCGGCCCGTTGAAGGTGAGGGCGTACAGTGGCAGCGCCAGCAATGCCCCGACGCCGATCCTCGAAATCATGCCGGCGAGGCGTGTCGAGCCAAAGTACTTGCGCTGGATGTAGAGCTTGGACAGCGTCATGCAGTAGGCGCGGCGAAACACCAGCTTCCACGAGGGCGCGCTCGACTGCTTGACCCGGTGCAGCACATGGGCGTCGTTCACGAGCACGAGCGGATGCCCCGCGCGTCGCGCTCGCAGGCACAGGTCATCATCCTCGAAGTACAGGAAGAACCACGGATCGAAGAAGCCCACCGAGCGCATCAGCTCCATGTTCAGCAGCATGGCTGCACCGGTGAGGAATTCGGTGCAGACATCGCCTTCCGGATCGATGAGCTCCTTCGGTTGCCTTGCGTGGAACGGGGGGCGGTAGCACAGGCCGAGCTGCCCCGGTGAGTCGTAGATCTTGGGGCCCCAGATGGCCGCTTCTGGATAGCACCGTACCGCGGACTCCAGGGCCGCCAGCGCGCCCGCCTGCAGCTCGCAGTCGGGGTTGAGCAGCAATGCATAGGGTGTGTGCACCAGGCGCAGCGCCAGATTGTTGGCGCGCCCGAATCCGAGGTTGGCACCTGCCTCGTGGACGATGGCATGCGGCATCAACTTGCGCGCGAGCGCAGCGGTGCCGTCGCGGCTGCCGTTGTCGACGATGGTCACATGCGGCAGGCCTGCCAGGGATGCGAGCACCACAGGCAGCATGCGGCGGCTGTTGTAGGTGACGAGGACGACAGTGATCTGGCTGCCGAAGGTGTCTGCAGTCATGCGGCGATTCGCCCTCGCAGCCCGGCGAGATACTTCAGCGCGTGCCTGCCCTTCGCCGCCGGTGACGAGCGCTTCATGGCGAACACTGCCTCACGATGCCGGTACAGGAACAGCGCGAGTGCCGGCGTGAAGCGGCGCTGTGGCCGCAACCGCCACAGCGCGAGCAGATGCTGGAAGAACGGCTGTTGCGGGCCATCGAAGGCCGCCAGCGATTCGATGTTGCGGTACTCGGCTTCGAACTTCTCGATCGGTGTAGGGCGCGGTCGGCGCTTGAGCTGACCCGCGGCGCCGGACAGGTTGCGCTCGTGCTGGCGAAACCGTACGAGCGCTTCAGGCACGTACTCGACGCGGCCGAGGTTGGCAGCGACGAATGCTATCCACCAGTCGTAGTAGGCGCCGTGCGGAATCGGCAGCGCACGGTCCATGACGCTCGCACGGATCAACGTCGCGTGGCCCGAGACGCAGTTGGCCAGCGCGAACATCCGGGGATCGTCACCCGCCACCATGGCATAGCGGTCGGACATTCGAGGGTGCTGCGCGACCGTCTGCCCCTGTTCGTCCACCAGCAGGGAATCGCCATAGATCAGCATCGTGCGGTCGTTCGCCGACTGCAGCAGACGGCTCAGCTTGTGGGGCTGCCACACGTCGTCTTGATCGCAAGGGGCGATCCACTCGCCGCGACACGCGCGAAACGCCTGCTCGAAGTTCGCGCGCGGGCCCAGGTTGCGTGGGTTGCGATGCAGCTGCGCATGGGCGAAACGCGGCCCGTAAGACTGCAGCACGTCCCACGTCGCGTCGGTGGAAGCGTCGTCGAAGGCGATCAGCTCGAACGGCACATGGTCCTGCGCGAGCAGCGAGTCGAGCTGCTGCGGGAGGAAGTCCGCGCCGTTGCAGGTGCACAGCGCGATCGACACCAGAGGACGCATCGATCAAGCCGGGGCGCCCAAGCGCTTGTACGGCGGCACGAAGCCCCTGTCCTGCCACCAGCCCAGGCCCGGCAGAGGACGTTCGTGCTGACGCTGCACCTGCTGCAGCAGCGACGGACGCACCCAGCCGCGCTCGACGTGCTCGCGCACTTCGTCCGCGGAGATGAAGCCATCGCGGACCGCCATCAGCAGCTCGCGCGTCCAGAGCCGGCCCCAGCGGTTGCTTCGGTGCACCCAGGGCTGGATGTTCATGTCGGTGTAGTGCAGCAGCCCGGTGCGGTCAGCTTCGTAGTGCTCGAGCGAGTTCCAGGTCGCGGGGATCGCGGCACGGATCGTCTTCGCCAGTGCCATCTCGTACATGAGCTGCTCATAGCTGAGGCGGCCGTTGTCGAGCGCCTCGACGACTTTCTGGGGCGTCCAGTTCGACAGCGCGGCGCAGTCGAGCAGCATGACGCTGAACTGGGGCCGGCGGTCGGTCTCGTCGCGCGCCTTCGCCGCCAGCAGGTCGGCGCCGTCGAAGGGCATCGTCCAAAGCTGGCGGATGTCGCGGAACACCATCATGTCGGAGTCGAGGTAGATCGCCCGGCCCCGGTAGCCCGACAGCATCGGGATGGCGAAGCGCTGGAATGAAAACGGCGTGCGCGGCTGGTTCTTCGCATCCCTGGGCATCGGGAACGCGATGCCGGCGCGGTGCAGGGGCACGACCCGTGTGGTCATGCTGGTGTGGCGGCGTATCGAGTACTCCAGCACCTTGACCGCGAGCATCTGCTCTTCCTGGCTGCCGACGTAGATGCGGATCGGCGACTCGATCGTCAGCGGCGCGTAGTCGACGCCGGTACGGTGGATGGTGCGAGCGAAGCCCTCGAACTGAAGGTCATAGCTCGGCTGGCCGTTGTTCAGGCGAGAGATGTCATTCAGGTCGTTGAACGAGGCCGCGTACGATGCGCCTCCATCGACGCCCAGGGAGCGCACCGTCCTGGCCCCGGCGAGCGCGAGCAACTCAAGGGCCGCTTCGGCGCTGAACGCTCGCGCGTCGACGACCGGGTGCGTGCCATGGCGGACCTTCGTCGTGCGCAAGTCGTACCACAGCAGCCGCCCTTCGGCGTCGAGCCGGCGCAGCGTCGGCAACTCTTCGACCCACTGAGCAAGCGTCTTGTCACCGACGAGATTCTTGACGTGCGGCATCCACGGCATCACCAACGCACCGGCGTGGCTGATAAGCGCATCGCCGCAGGCCGCGACGACGTCGATGTCAATGAGGTGTGCCAGCTCAACCGGCCCTTCGCGCACCACGTGGTTGAGGCTGACGAGGCGATAAGCCGACAGGTCGAACTCGTGCCGGCGGTTGAACGAAGGCCCTTTGCCGAGGATCAGCCAGGGCTGCTCGCTTTGCTGGGTCTCGCGATACCAGTCGAAGAAACTCTTCACTCAAATCCTCCGGAAGCCGTGGCCTGCTCCAAAAGCATGCGCCAGGACGCGGCCACCGCGTCGAGACTGTAGCTTTGCTGGAGGAGGCGCCGTCCAGCCTCGATGTCGCGGGCGCGGCGCGTGGTGTCGTCGAGGTAGGGGCCGAGCCCGCGTGGCCAGTCGTCCAGCACGGTGCAGCCGGCGAACTCGGCGTAGCTCGGGATGGTGTCGGCGATGACGTTGAGCCCATGCAGCAACGCAGTGGCCAAGCGGTTGTTGGTCTTGCAGCGCGTGAACGGATTCAGCCCCACCGGGATCACCACCGCGCCATGCAGGCGCGCAGCTCGCGAGAAGCTGTGTGCCTGCCATGGGAGGTAGAAGGCCGGCAGTGTCCAAGTGGCGCTCAACTCGGCGAACTTGCCCGCGTGGTTGCTGATCACGGTCAGGCACAGTGGCTGACGGCTATGGGCATCGTGAAGCACGTCGCGGATGCGTTGCAGGTCGCTCATGCCGCCTTCGGCGCCGGCGCTGCCATGGTTGCCGAACCAGAGCAGGCGGCGTGCGGGGGGCACGCCACTGGCTCGCAGTGCGCTGCGCAAGCGGGCCAGCGCCCATTCGGCCCGCGGCTCACGCCAGCGTGCCCAGCCCGCCGGCTCGAACGGTAGCTCCATGGCATCCGGAATGACAGTGATGTAACCCGGTGCCGCAGCTTCGGTCGCGATGACCTCTGCGAGCGCGGTCGATGACGTGACCACTTGGTCCACTGAGCGGACTGCCTCGCGCAGGTGTTCAGCGCGCTGCAGCAGCCTCGGGTCCGTGTTGTCGACGTGGAAATGGTTGTCGCACAGGTCGAGCACGAGCCGCGTGCCAGCGCGCTTGCGCAGGGCCTGTGCCTCGGCGAGCGAGCGGGGGTCGTAACGCTTGGACAGCACCAGCACGGCCGGCGGCGGTTTCTGCTCGCCCTGGTACAAGCCTGCGTCGACGCTAGAGCGCCGCAACGCATCGACGATCTGTAGACAGCGCAGCCGGTAGCTCGCGACTTGCGCATCGTCCGTGTGAGGCCACCAGCGGATGGCCGTCGTCAATCTGCTTCCTTTGGCCGCGCCCAGAATTCCATCCGGCCGCTTTGCCGAGTGATGCCGAGGAGCCATCCAAGGCGCTTGCGGAGCGACGCGGCGCGCGGGGCGTTCTTGATCCAGCGTGTCGCCTTCAGCACGCGGGGCCATGCACGCGCCTCGCTCATCCACTCCAGGCTGTTCAGCAGGTTCATGGCGTTGGGTTGCCAGCGCACTGCCACGAGAGTCCAGCCCGCCTTGTCGAGCAGCTTGCGCAACGTGCTCGGCGTGTAGTGGTAAAGGTGCGCGGGCAGATGCAGCCCGTACCAGTACTCGCCGAACAGGCGCCGCTCGATCGCGCCGGCGTCAGGCACTGCGGCGACCAACCAGCCGCCCGGCCGCACCCAGGCTCGGATCTTCGCGAGCGCTTCGAGCGGCTCGTGCAGGTGTTCCAGCACCATCCACGCGGCCAGCACGTCCGCCGGTCGTTGCGGTGGTACGGCCGTCTCGACCGAGGCGGTCTGCACCGTGAGCCCGAGCGAGCGGGCGGTGCGCGCCGCGTCGTCGGAAAACTCGATGCCTTCGACGCTCCAGCCCTTGGCGCGGACTTCGGCGAGGAAGGCACCGGAGGCGCAGCCGATCTCGACCAAGTGGCCCGGCGCGATGTCGGGCAGACGGCGTACGTCCTTGCCGAAGAAGCGGTTCAGCCGCGTGCGCAGGCGGCGATGCCAGGTCAACGGCTTGTACTTCGGAATCGCAGGCGTCGACTGATAGGGGCCATAGTCGCTCGGGTAGTAGGCACCGATCGTCTGCAGCGTGGGCCGTGGGTTCGTGCGCATCAGACCGCAGCAGCGGCAGCGCACGACCGTGAACCGCCCAGGCAGGCCGTGCAGACGATCCTCGCCTTCGAGAATCGGCTCGTCGGACGGCACGCAGCCGCTGGGGCAGGGGCGGTCTTCGAGGACAACGCCCTCGATGCATAGGGATGTCGTAGTGCTCATCGGAGGCCGGTCTTGTCAGCGCGTTGCGTTCGGCACAGGTGTTGCGAGATGGAACTCGCTGCTCGGGCAAGGCGAGCCGGACTAGGCGGTCGGGGCATGCTCACTCCGGAATTGAAGCGCGTGCAGCCGCGCGTACAGGCCGCCGCGCGACAGCAGTTGGGCATGCGTGCCCTGCTCGACGACCCGGCCGCCTTCCAGCGCCACGATGCGATCGGCCCGCTCGATGGTGGACAAACGGTGGGCGATCACCAGGCTCGTACGGCCGCGCATCAGACGTTCGAGCGCCTGCTGCACCAGGCGTTCCGACTCCGAATCGAGTGCCGAGGTCGCCTCGTCCAGGATCAGGATCGGGGCGTCCTTGTAAATGGCCCGCGCGATCGCCAGGCGCTGTCGCTGGCCGCCGGACAGCTCGCTGCCGTTGTGGCCGACCCGCGTGTCCAAACCCTGCGGCAGGCGCTCCACGAAGTCGAGCAGGTTGGCCGCCGTCAGGGCCTTGTGTACGCGTTCGCGGTCGACCACGTCGCCCAGCGCGACGTTTGCCGCCACGGTGTCGTTGAACAGCACGACGTCCTGGCTCACCAGCGCGAATTGCCGCCGCAGTGCGCCGATGTTCCATTCCGGCAGCGCCACGCCGTCCAGCAGCAGGCGACCCGCGGTCGGTTCGATGAAGCGTGGTAGCAGGTTCACCAGCGTCGACTTGCCTGCCCCTGAAGGGCCCACAAGTGCGATCGTCTCGCCCGCTTTCAGCTCGAACGACACACCGTCGAGCGCCGGCGGCTGGTCGGGGCGATAGCGAAGCGCCACGTCGCGCAGCTCGATGTGCCCGGCGCAGCGGTCCTTCGCGAAGCTGCCACCGATTTCGGTGGGGGTCGTGGTGATCAACGCGATGCCGCGTTCCAGCGAGGCCAGGCCCCGGGTGATCGGACCCGCCACTTCCGACAAGTGCTTGATCGGCGTCACCAGCATCAGCATCGCCGTGACGAAAGCGACGAAGTCGCCGACCGAGGCGCCGCCTTGTCCGCTTTGCCACAGAGCCACCACGATGACCGCCGACAGCGCGCAGGCCGCAAGGACCTGGGTGATCGGTGTCATCGTCGAAGCGGCGACGACCGACTTGATCGTGAGCTTGCGCAGCACTTCGCTGACCTTGCCGAAGCGCCCAGCCTGGAGTGGGCCGGCGTCGTGCAGGCGCACGATCCTCCAGGCCAGCACGTTCTCCTCGACGACATAGGCGAGCTCGTCCGTGGCCTTCTGGCTCTGGACCGTGAGCCGGTGCAGGCGTCGGCTCAACGTCCGCATCACCAGCGCTACCGCAGGGAAGAGCACCGCGACGAACAGCGTGAGCTGCCAGTTGAGCCACAGCAGGTACAGCAGCAACGCGATCAAGGTCAGCGAGTCCTTGACCAGACCCTGCATCGAGTTGATGAGCAGGTTGGTGCCGCTGTGTACCTCGTACGCAACCGTGTTCGTGAGGCTGCTCGCCGAGGTGCGACTGAACAGCGCCGGTTGCGCATCGAGCAGGCGCCCGAACATGGCCTGGCGCATGTGCAGGATGCTCCGGTTGGCGGCCCACGCGAGCCCGTATTGCCCGATGAATCCGGCTGCGCCGCGGATCGTGAACACGCCGATGACGGCCACGGGCACCTTCCACAACGCGAGCTCTCCGCCGTGGAAGCCGCGATCGAGAAGCAGGCGCAGAAGGGCAGGGATCATCGGCTCGGTGGCCGCCGCGACGACAGAGCCCACGACGGCCAGCACGAAGCCCCACGAGCTGCCGCGGAAGAAGGGCGCCATGCGCGCAACTCGCGCCTTCAAAGGCGCCACGGTGGATGTCATGGGCGGGCATTATCGGGGCCTGCCTACAATCGCCCGCTTGGTCTTTCCGCCACGTCCCTTGAATCTCTCGGTCATCCTGATCACCCACAACGAAGCGGATCACGTCGCGGCCTGTCTGAAATCGGTGGCCTTTGCCGACGAGTGGATCGTCGTCGATTCAGGCAGCGACGACGGCACGAGGGAGATCGCCGAGCGCCTGGGTGCGAAGGTCACCACCACCAGCGATTGGCCAGGCTTCGGCATGCAGAAGAACCGCGCGCTCGCGCTCGCTCAAGGCCGCTGGGTGTTGAGCATCGATGCCGACGAGCGCGTGAGCGACAAGCTCGCGGCACACATCCGCAGCGTGATCGCGGCGGACACATCCGGACATGAAGCACACGCGTCCTCGCAGGACAGAACTCGCGTCACGGTAGGCTACGAGCTGTCCCGCCTGTCGAGTTTCTGCGGCCAGTGGATGCGACACGGCGACTGGTATCCCGATCGCGTGCTCCGTCTCTTTCGCCGTGGTCAGGGCCGCTTCACCGATGATCTCGTGCACGAGCGGCTGGTCGTCGATGGCCCGGTGGGTCGACTGCAAGGCGAGCTGCTCCACGAGAGCATGCCTAGCCTCGAGCAGGCGATCGACAAGATGAACCGCTACACCACCGGGCGTGCTCTGGACAAGCTGCGCGCGGGCGCACAAGGAGGCCTGGCCTCGGCCGTCTCGCATGCTCTGTGGGCCTTCCTGCGCTGCTATGTCCTGCGCCGTGGGTTCCTCGACGGCCGGCTGGGCTTCGTGCTTGCCGTCTACGTGGCCGAAGGCACCTACTACCGCTACCTCAAGATGGCGCTGCTCGGGCGCCCGGTGAACCAACCTGCAAGAACGGGATCATGACTTGCCATGCTGAAACGACGAGAGTTCTCCGCCGCCGCCAGCCTGCTACTCGGCACACCCGCCTGGGCTCAGTTCCGGGTTGAGATTTCCGGCGTGGGCGCCACCCAGCTGCCCATCGCCATCGCGAAGTTCCGCGACGAGGAACGTGCCGGCCAGTCCGTCTCGGCCATCGTGCGTGCCGACCTTGAACGTAGCGGCGTGTTCCGCGGCATCGACGCACCGTCGGTGCTCGACGAAAGCGCGCAGCCCGCGATGAGCGACTGGCGCGCGCGTGCCGCCGATGCGCTGGTGGGCGGTTCCGTCACCCGCCTGGCCGACGGCCGCTTCGACGTGCGCTTCAAGCTCTGGGACGTGGTCAAGGGCGTGGAGCTCGGCGGCCAGAGCAACGCCGTGGATGCCGCCGACCTGCGGCTGGCCGCGCACCGCATCGCCGATTACGTGTACGAGCGGCTCACCGGCGAGAAGGGCGTGTTTTCCACTCGCATCGCTTACGTCACCCGCGGCGGCGCGCGCTACACCCTGCGCGTGGCCGATGCCGACGGCGAGGGCGGGCAGGTGGCGCTCAACAGCCCCGAGGCCATCATCTCCCCGGCCTGGTCGCCCGACGGCCGCGAACTCGCCTACGTGTCCTTCGAGAGCCAGAAAGCAGTCGTCTACACGCAGGAGATCGCTTCCGGCAAGCGCCGCGCCATTGCCAACTTCCGCGGTTCCAACAGCGCCCCGGCCTGGTCTCCGGACGGGCAGACCCTCGCGCTCACGCTGTCGCGCGAAGGCGGCTCGCAGCTGTACGTGATGAATCGCAACGGCAACGGCGTGCGCCGCCTCACCACCTCGCCGGCCATCGACACGGAACCAACGTTCTCGCCGGACGGCCGCACGATCTACTTCGTGAGCGACCGAGGGGGCAGCCCGCAGATCTACCGCATGCCGGCCGCCGGCGGCAATGCCGAGCGCGTCACGTTCTCTGGCAGCTATAACATCAGCCCCGCCATCAGTCCCGACGGCCGCACGCTGGCGTATATATCGCGCCAGAACGGCGCCTACCGGCTGCACACGATGAACCTGTCCAACGGCGGCTCGCCGCAGGCGCTCACCGACACCAGCGACGACGAGAGCCCGAGCTTCGCGCCCAACGGCCGGCTCATCATCTACGCCACGCGCTCCGGCGGTCGCGATGTGCTGATGACCACCACGCTCGACGGCAGGATCAAGGCTCGCCTGGTGTCCACGACGGCTGACGTGCGCGAGCCGATGTGGGGGCCTTACGGGCGTTGACCGCGGGGTGCAAGACTTCTAAACCCATGCGCGCCAGAGCGCGCCGATTCATTCTCAAAGGAACCAGCCATGAATTCATTGCGTGTCGCTCACCAGGGTCTCGTTGCGTGGGCCGTTGCCGCCTTGCTGGCAGGTTGCGCCTCCAGCGTCAAGCTGGACGACAAGCCCACTCCCGTGGAGACCCGCACACCCACGGCCGTCACTCCGAGCACGGGCGCGGCGAATACGGCCGCGCCTCAATCGCAGGTGACGAGCGTCGATCTGACCAAGAAGGCCTCTGCGGCACCGGAAGACATGCCGCACGTCGTGTACTTCGATTTCGACAGCTTTGTCGTGAAGGACGAGTTCCGTCCGGTCATCGAGGCGCACGCCAAGATGCTCTCGACCAACCGCACCCGCAAGCTCGCCGTTGAAGGACACACCGACGAGCGCGGTGGCCGCGAGTACAACCTCGCGTTGGGCCAGAAGCGCGCCGAAGCCGTGGCCAAGTCGCTCACCCTGCTTGGCGCGCAGGACGGGCAGATCGAGGCAGTGAGCTTCGGCGAGGAGCGGCCCGCTGCCCAGGGCAGCGACGAGGCGGCCTGGGCGAAGAACCGCCGGGCCGAGCTGGTGAACCGCTGAAGGCGCCGACATGAACGCCGTCTATCGGCGCCTGGCCGCGGTGGCACTCGCCACCGCGTTCCTGCCTGCCGGGCATGCGGCCATCTTCGAAGACAGCGATGCGCGACGGGCCATTCTGGAGCTGCGTCAGCGCCTGGACGAGTCGAATGGTCAGCTGCGTTCGCAGCAGGCCGACATCCGTGCGCTGAACGACCAGATCAGCCAGTTGCGCAGGAGCCTGCTGGACCTCAACGCTCAGCTCGAAACCATGCGCGGGGAGAACGCCAAGCTGCGTGGCCTGGACGAGCAGTACGCGCGTGATCTGGCCGAACTGCAGCGCCGCGTCAAGGACATGCAGCAGGGCGTGGATGACCGCATCCGCCGCATCGAGCCGCAGAAGGTGTCGGTCGATGGGCGCGAGTTTCTCGCCGACCCCGAGGAGAAGCGCCTGTACGAGGAAGCGATGGTGGTGTTCCGGCGCGGTGACTTCGGTCCTGCCGCTGCGGCCCTTGCGGCTTTCCGAAGTCGCTATCCGGCCAGCGGCTACAACGAGTCCGCGCTCTTCTGGCTGGGCAACGCCTACTACGGCAAGCGTGACTACAAGGAAGCCGTCACCGCATTCCGCACGCTGGTGAGCAGCGCGCCCGAGAGCACGCATGCACCCGAGGCGCTGCTGTCCATCGCCAATTGCCAGATCGAGCTGAAAGACACCAAGGCGGCGCGCCGCACCCTGGACGAGTTGGTGAAGAGCTATCCCAAATCCGAGGCGGCTCAGGCCGCCCGCGAGCGGCTCGCGTCGCTCAAGTAGGACGCGCACCGCTCCATGGCCGGTGCCCGGGAACCTGTCGACCTCGAACGCCGCTTCGGCGGCCTGCGTCGCCACTACGGCGACGCGGGCTACGCGAGGCTGCGCGCGCAGCGCGTGGCGGTGGGCGGCCGGGGCGGCGGGGGATCGGGGTGAGTGGAGGCGCTGGCGCGCAGTGGCGTGGCCGAGCTCGCGCTGTTCGACCTCGATCATGTGGCCGAGTCCAACATCAACCGGCAGATCCAGGCCCTGGGAGCCACGCTCGGGCAAGCGAAGGCCCAGGCCCTGCGCGAGCGCATCGCCGACATCCACCCCAAATGCCGAGTGCATGCGGTGGAAAACTTTGTCGACGAGTCCAACTGGCCCGGATTGCTGCCCGCGCCGGTGGATGTGCTCATCGACGCTTGCGATCAGGTGCGCGCGAAGGCGGCGATGGCCGTCTGGTCGCACGCCACTGGAACGCCGCTCGTGAGCGTGGGCGCGGCCGGCGGCAAGCGCCAGGCGCAGGCCGTGCAGGTAGAGGATCTCGCCGCCGTGACACATGATCCGCTGCTGGCCTCGCTTCGGCAGCGTCTGCGCAAGCACCACGGAGCGCCGCGCAGCGGGCCGATGGGCGTGCGCTGCGTGTACTCGCGCGAAGCGGTGGTCAAGCCCTCCGAGACATGCGACATCGAGGCCAACCTCAACTGCCACGGTTATGGCTCCAGCGTCGCGGTGACGGCGACCTTCGGCATGGTGGCCGCCGGCGCCGCACTTGCGGCCGTGCTTGAGCACAATGCGCCACGTCAAGGCCCTGCTGCAAAGCAGGCTATAATCGCCGGCTCGCTGGGTCGTTAGCTCAGTCGGTAGAGCAGCGGACTTTTAATCCGTTGGTCGCAGGTTCGAATCCTGCACGACCCACCAGACGACCCAGCCTAAGAAAGTGATCAAGGCCATCGCGATACGGCCCTGAAAGTCGGCGATAATGCCGCCCAGGTTTTTCGGGCTCTTAGCTCAGTTGGTAGAGCAGCGGACTCTTAATCCGTTGGTCGTA
>CBINBY010000054.1:0-33606 GCA_966248995.1 uncultured Burkholderiales bacterium
GGGCCTAGTTTGTGGTGGTTGGGGGCTGCCCCTAATTTGTGGTTTTTGGGGGGGGTGGCGCCCCCCCCGCCGGGGCCGCCCGGCGGGTGCCACATGGTGATACGCCCCGGCGACGGGGTGAACTTGTACGGGTCCTCGGCGTTGATGCGGCACTCGATGGCGTGGCCACGCATCTGGATCTGGCGCTGCGCGAAGGGCAGCTTCTCCCCAGCCGCGACGCGAATCTGCATCTGGACGACGTCGATGCCGGTGACGAGCTCCGTTACCGGGTGCTCGACCTGGACCCGCGTGTTCATCTCGATGAAGTAGAACTCGCCGTCTTCGTAGAGGAACTCGAAAGTGCCGGCCCCGCGGTAGCCGATGCGCTTGCAGGCCATGGCGCAACGCTCGCCGATGCGCTCGATGACGCGCCGCGAGATGTCCGGCGCAGGCGCCTCCTCGATGATCTTCTGGTGCCGGCGCTGCATGGAGCAGTCGCGTTCGCCCAGCCACACGGCGTTCTTGTGCTGGTCGGCAAGCACCTGGATTTCCACGTGGCGCGGGTTCTCCAGGAACTTCTCCATGTACACCGCCGGGTTGCCGAACGCGGCGCCCGCCTCGGCACGGGTGGTCTGCACGGCATGGATCAGCGCGGCCTCGGTGTGGACCACGCGCATGCCGCGGCCACCACCTCCGCCGGCGGCCTTGATGATCACCGGGTAGCCGATCGATCGGGCGATCCTGATGATCTCCTTGGGCTCGGCGGGAAGCTCGCCCTCGGAGCCCGGCACACATGGCACGCCGGCCTTGATCATGGCCTGCTTGGCCGACACCTTGTCGCCCATCGTGCGTATGGCGTCCGGCGTGGGCCCGATGAACGTGAAGCCGCTGCGCTCCACGCGCTCGGCGAAATCGGCGTTTTCGGACAGGAAGCCGTAGCCGGGGTGGATGGCCTCGGCGTCGGTCACCTCCGCGGTGGAGATGATGGCCGGCATGTTGAGGTAGCTTTGGGCCGAAGGAGCCGGACCAATGCACACGGCCTCGTCGGCGAGCCTCACGTACTTGGCGTCGCGGTCGGCCTCTGAATAGACGACGACCGACTTCACGCCCAGTTCGCGGCAGGCCCGCTGGATGCGCAGGGCGATTTCGCCTCGGTTGGCAATCAGAATCTTCTTGAACATGGTCCCTCGGCTCAATCGCCGCGCTCGCTGCGCGGGCAGGTTCTGATGGCCGGGACCGATGTCCCATGGGGGGAAAGACTCTTCCCCGTCCCGGGGGGCACGATCAGCATCGTCTTCAAGATCCCGTCCACCTCACTCGATGACGAACAAGGGCTGGCCGAACTCGACCGCCTGACCGTTCTCGCACAGGATCTGCGTGATCTTGCCGGCCTTGTCGGCCTCGATCTCGTTCATGATCTTCATGGCTTCGATGATGCAGATCGGCTCGCCCTCCTTGATGGACGAGCCGATTTCCACGAACGGCTTGCCGCCTGGGCTGGACGAGCGATAGAACGTGCCCACCATGGGTGACTTGATGACGTGACCCGACGGCGCGGCGGCTGACTCGGGCGAGACGGCGGGCGCCGAGGTGCTCGCCGGTACCACCTGGTGCGCGAGACTCGCCGGTGCAGCGGCAACGGCCGGGATGGAGGGTGCCGCGACGAACTGAGCCGCGGCGGCGTCGGCCTTGACGATGCGTACCTTTCCATCGGCTTCGGTGATCTCGAGTTCCGAGATGTTCGACTCCGACACGAGGTCGATCAGCGTCTTCAGCTTGCGAAGGTCCATGAACGCTCCAAAACCAGTTTTTCTCTTCGTGGGCGGGGCTGCCGCCGCGAACCGTCCGCACAGACGAATTGCCGCAGCCGGTAAGGTCGATGTTCGGGGTCTTTTGTCGCGATATGTCGCTATCTGCCTGCCTTCAAGCCTGCGTTTCTAGCTGGCGCACCGTCCATCCCGGCAGGGGCACCGCCGCCACGAGCGGGCCGAACTTTACGCGGTTTACAAGCCGTTCCTGTCGATTGAAAGCAAATAAAGCGCTTGACAAGACCAAATGCTGCAAGTCACGCGATGGGTGTCTCACTTTTCATCGCCTTCGCCCAACCAGCCAGTTCCGCCGGTGTGACCGGCCCCAGCTTGCGCTCAGGAATCCGGCCGGAGGGATCAAACACCACCGTGAAGGGCAGGCCCCCGGCATCGTTGCCCAGTTGGCGGCTCAGCGTTGCGCCCTCCATGCCTACCAGGCCGATCGGAAAACCCACGGGCACCCGGCGCAGAAAATCACTCACCGGCGCCAGTGCATCCAGTGCGAGGCCCACCACCTGCCAGCCGGCGTGACGGTGCTCGCGATGAAAACTGTCCAGTAGCGGCATTTCCTTCACGCAGGGCGCGCACCAGGTGGCCCAGAAGTTGAGCAGCAAGGGCCGGCCCCGCAAGCCGGCCATGTGCAGCGTGCCGCCCTGTGGCTGGGGAAAGGTCATGAGCCACAGGGAATCGGCGTGCGTGGTGCTGGTGTCGCCGTGCTGCCGCAGCGACCAGGCGATGCCACTCGCGGCAGCCGCGCCGGCAACGCCGACCGCCAGCAGGTTGCGCCGCTTCATGGCTGGATCAGGGTCCGCAACGCTGCCAGGTCGCCGCGCTGCGACCGACCACGCGCGTCGGGCTTGAGGGCGCCACGCAGGTCGTCGTGATCGAGCACGGCCAGGTGCACGGTGACCATTTCGCCGAGCGCGGGGCTGCGGCTGGCGATGGTCAGCACATCGACCCCATCGCCACGGGGGCCGGGGATGCTGTCCACGCGATAGTCGACCCCCAGATCGATGAGCGCGAGCTCAGCGGACTTGGGGTCGTCGCAGTACAGCTGCAGGTGCACGCTGTTGAGTCGCGTGGCGGTGCCGCGCCACACCGCGCCGGTCAGGTATGGCCTGAAGGCGGTGAGCCGCTGCATCCAGTCCAGTGCGACCCGGCGCAGCGCCTCCAACTCCGAGGGCTGCGTGTCGGCATGGAACAGCGACAGGTAGGTGCGCACCTCGTCCTCGACCTCGTCGTTGGTGGGCAGATCCGCCGGGCGTACGCTGTGCCGGGCGACGGTGCGCGCCGCGCGCCGCTTCGCCGGGCCGTATTCGAGGCCTTCTTCCACGACCAGTCGCGCGGCGGTGGCAGCGATCTCGGCGCTCAGGGCGGAGGACATGTGGCCGATTCTAGGCAGGCCGCCCGGCCGGGCCTCAGGGCAGTTCCACCGCGCCCATGCGGGCCATGACGGTGCCCGCGCGCCCAGCCACGTAGGCCGAGTTGGGGCGCTTCTCGAAGCGCTTGGGCGCGGGCAGCATCACCGCCAGACGCGCCGCGGCATGGGGCGACAGGTGCGCGGCGCTCGTCCTAAAGTAGTGGCGTGCCGCAGCCTCCGCTCCGAAGACGCCCTCTCCCCACTCGACGTGGTTCAGGTAGATCTCCAGGATGCGCTGCTTGTCCAGCAGGCTCTCCAGCATGAAGGTGATGGCGAACTCCTGGCCCTTGCGGGTCCAGCTGCGCTCGCTGGCGAGGAACAGGTTTTTGGCCAGCTGCTGCGTGATGGTGGAGCCACCCACGATGCGAGGTTCTACCCGCGGGGGTGGCTTGGCAAAGGCGGATGGAACGCCATGCTCGGCCTGCCGGGCCGCGCGCCGATCCATGACCGCCTGGATGCGGGCGGCCCGCTCTTCGGCCTTCTGGTTCCGTTCCCAGGCCTTTTCGATGGCGTCCCATTCGACGCCGCTGTGATCGGTGAAGCCCGAGTCCTCCGAGGCGATGACCGCTCGCTTGAGTTGCGGCGAGATGCGCCCGTAGTCGACCCACTGCTGGCTCCAGGCAATGTGGTGCTTGTCCACCAGCAAGCGCCATGCTTCAGACCGCTCGAAGGCGGTGGATTCCGGGTCGACGAACCGCATCATCGCGACACGCGAGACGAAGTACAGCTGCAACGACAGGGCGCTCACCAGCACGAGTGCCGCCAGCCGCCACAGGTTCGCGAGGAAACTCACTTCGCGCTGTCCGCCAGCCGGCGCCTGAGGGCCCCGAGCACGGGAGGGGTGTCCGGTCGGATGCCACGCCACAGCCAGAACGACTCGGCCGCCTGTTCGACCAGCATGCCGAGGCCATCGCGAGCTTCGGCGCCATGCTGCTGCGCCCACGACAGGAAGGGCTGGGCGGCTGGGCCGTACATCATGTCCAGCGCCAAGGTGCCAGGCCGCAGCACCGATGCGTCGACCGGCACGGCCTCGCCCTGGAGGCTGCTGGCGCTGGCGTTGACGACCACGTCGTAGCCGGAGCCAGCCTCGTCCAGCGATGTGGCACCGAGCGCCACGGCGAGGTGCCGTGCGACGGCGGCGTGCCGGCCGACCAGCGCCTCGGCCTTGTCTTGCGTGCGATTGGCCACCACCACCCGAGCGGGGCGGGCTTCGAGCAAGGCACCGAGTGCGCCGGCGGCGGCGCCGCCCGCACCTATCAGCAGCACCCGCTGTCCCGCCAACGGTCGACCGGCGTTGCTTTCAATGTCGCGCACGAGGCCGGTGCCGTCGGTGTTGTCAGCCCACCAGCCTTCCGTGTCGAAACGCAGGAAGTTGGCCGCCTGGGCCCGCGCGGCACGCTCGCTGGGTCGAGACGCGAGCCTGAAGGCCTCTAACTTGAACGGCACGGTGACGTTGCACCCGCGCCCGCCTTCGTCGGCGAAACGGCGCACGGAATCCGCGAAGCCGTCCAGGGGGCACCAGAGCCGGTCGTAGCTGATGTCCTGCGCGGTAGCCTGCGCGAACAGGGCGTGGATGAACGGCGACTGGCTGTGCTCGACCGGATTGCCGCAGACGACGTAGCGATCCATGCTCAATGCTGAGAGGGATTGGCGGTCAGCGTGGTCTCCAGCCCTTCGCCATGGAAGCGGAAGCGGGAGGTGATGACCAGCTGGTCGGCGTCGCGACGCATTGCCGGGGTGAACATGCCGAAAGGCCCGGCGGCCTTGACGATGGCCACGGCGCGCTTGTCGAGGAGCTTCGAGCTGGACGGCTGCACGACCTCCGCGTCGACCACGCGTCCGGCCGCATCGACGGTGATCACCATCATGAGCTCGCCGTAGAGCCGCTTGCCGCGGTGCTCGGGGAAGTTGCGCGTGCCGCGCTCCTCCACCTTGAGCCGCAGCGCGTCGTAGTAGAGCGCGTAGGCCGCTTCCTGCGTGGCCGGGCTGATGTAGCGCTTCTTGGGCCGGGAGTTCTCTTCCCGGATGCGTTTCTCGATCTCGGCCAGGAGCTGCACGCGGCGACGGCGCTCCTCCTGCTGCTGGCGCTCGGCCGGGGTCGTGGCGGGGCGGCGCGGATCGGGCGCCGGCATCTGGGCCAGCTCGCGGCGCAGCCGGGCCAGCCACTCCTGCTGCGTTTCCTGCAACTGCTCGATCTCGCGGTGCGAGTCGTCCAGCGCGTTGCCGAACATCACCTCGGCCGAGGGCGGAAGCGGTGAGGTCGCTCGTCCGGCCTCCGCGTCGCCGCCGCCCGCCATCTGTGCCTGCGCGATGGCCTGTGCCTTGACCGGCATTTCCTTGGTGCGCGTGTTGACGAGGATGACTTCCAGCGGCGTGTCCTCGAACACGCGGTTGAAGGCCTCGGGATTCACGATCCGCACGAAAAGCAGGGCCGCATGCACGGCGAGCGAGACGCCGAGCGCGATGTGCAGCGGGGTGAAGCTTTGCTGTGGGCGTCGCATCGGCGCGTTCATGTGACGGCGGCAGCGGGTTCGGTGGCGCCATCGTTCACGTCGATGGCCAGGGTGAGCGGGCCGGCGCTCTCCGCCGCTTCCTCGGCATCGGCCTCGTCGACCGCGGCATCGTCGGCCGGCGTGCCCGGATCATCGAGCCGGGCCAACAAGTTGGCATGCAGGTCCAGCGTGAGCAGGTCGCAGCCGGTGATGCGCACCCGCACCCGGGCGCCGCGGGGGAAGTGTTCCGTGCCCAGGGCGCGGAACACCAGCGGCAGCGTCTCGGCACGCACCAGGCTTTCCTTCATTACGGCGGCATCGAGCTCGTGCACGCCGTTCTGCGAGAGGTACTTCAGCGTCCAGTAGCGTTCGATGGCGGCCTGGAAGCCGTTGTAGGCGGTGTAGGCACCGTCGAAGGCCGAGATGATCGAGAACAGCGCGGCGTCCTTGGGCTTGAACGGCGCGGCGAGCGCGGCAGTGCGGCCGTGGCGGGCACAGGCGATGATCTGCCACTGGTTGAGCAGATCTACGTAGCGGCGCAGGGGCGAAGTAGCCCAGGTGTATTGCGCCACGCCCATGCCGGCATGCGGTGCAGGCTTGACTCCCATACGCACCTTCACGCCGGGCGCGAGGCTGGCCTGGCTGCGGTAGATGCCTGGCACGCCGTACTGGCCCAGCCAAGCGCCCCAGGTGCTGTTGGCCAGGATCATGGCCTCGGCCACGATGAGGTCCAGCGGCGCGCCGCGCTGGCGCGTCTTGATGGCCACGATCTCGTCACCGCGAGGTTCGCCGCCGTCGTGGCCTTCGAGGCGGAACGTGTAGTCCGGGCGGTTGAAGGTTTCCGGCTTGCCGCGCACGGCTTCACGCTGCGCCTTGAGGTGCCGCGCCAGCCGAAACGCGAACGCGAGTTCGGCCGCGAAGCGGTAGGTGGCCTGTGCCACGCCGGTGAGGGAGGCCTCGGTGACGACGCTGTCGAGCTGGTCGTGCCGCAGGTTGGCGGCGATGGCCACCCGCTCCAGCCGGGTCTCGGTGGACTTGATCTCGAGCGTGGCCTCGTCGATGGTGGCGTACAGCGACACCGCGGGGCACTCGTTGCCCTCGATCAGCGTGTAGGCCTGCACGACCTCGTCGGGCAGCATGGTGAGCTTGTGTCCCGGCATGTACACCGTGGACAGGCGCTCGCGCGCCACCCGGTCGATCTCGCTGTCTGGCGCGATGGCCAGCGCCGGAGCCGCAATGTGAACGCCGTACACCACGGTGCCGGTCCCCAGGCCCTGCACCGACAGCGCATCGTCGATCTCGGTGGTGGCCGAATCGTCGATGGAGAACGCTGCCGCTGGCGCCAGTGGCAGCGACTCCTTGGTGGCGGGCGCCGACAGCGGCGGGAAGCCCGTGCCGCGCGGGAAGTTCTCGAAGAGGAAGCGCTTCCAGTGGAACTGGTAGGGCGAGTCGACGGCACCCGCGGCCGTGAGCAGGTCCAGCGGCGCACGCTGGGAACGCTGCGCTGCCTCGACCACCGCCTTGTATTCCGGCGCGTTCTTGTCGGGCTTGAAGAGGATGCGGTAGAGCTGATCGCGGACCGGAGGCGGGCAGCGGCCTTGCACGAGTTCGCCCGCCCAGGCATCGATCTGCGCGGCGATCTGCTTCTTGCGTTCGATGCCCAGCAGCGCGGCCTTCACCTGCTCCTCGGGCGCCTTCTTGAACTGGCCCTTGCCCATGCGGCGGAAGTAGTGCGGCGCCTCGAACAGGCGCAACAGCGCGGCAGCCTGGTGCGCGGGTCCGGCGCCCGCATCGAAATAGTCGCGCGCGAAGTCCTTGAAGCCGAACTCATGCTCGGGGGCGAACTCCCAGGCGAGGTCGAGGTCGATGTCCTGGGCGAGGGCCTGGGCCGCGCTCATCAGCTCGGCAGGCGCGGGCTTGTCGAATCGCAGCAGCACATGGGCGGCCTTCACCTTGACGCGCTTGCCGGAGTCCAGCTCCACCTGTATGGAGCTGTCGGCCTCGGCCATCACGCGACCGGCCAGGAACTTGCCGCCGTCTTCGAACAATGCGTACATCCCGCGAATTGTCTCCCAAGCGCATGCCCACCCCCGGCGCGCCGACCCGGCCACAGTCGGGAGGAAGGCACGCTCGCCCGGGGCACGCAGGGGTGCCCGGGGCAACGTGCCGCGGGTCCCGGCCCGGCACACTGGGCACCGGTCAGAAGTGGATGCCTCGCATCATCTGCTGCAGCGCGATCGCCTCAGGCGAGAGCACCGGCTTGGCGGACTTGTCGCCCGAGGCGGCGGTGCTGTCGGGGAACATGCGAAAGCTCGTGTTCATCACGATCTGCGCCACGCGGGGCATCAGTGCGTGCAGCAGCTCCCCGGCCACGCCCAGCCGCGTGGCGATGCGCACCGGCTTCTCCACGCAAGCCTGCGCGACCATTTCGGCGGCCTCTTCGGGAGCCAGGGTGGGCACGTTGTTGTAGATCTTGGTGGGCGCGATCATCGGTGTGCGCACCAGCGGCATGTTGATGGTGGTGAACGTGATGCCCTGGTCGGCGTACTCGCTGGCCGCGCAGCGTGTCCAGGCGTCCAGCGCCGCCTTGGAGGCCACGTAGGCGGAGAAGCGCGGGGCGTTGGTCAGCACGCCGATGGAGCTGATGTTGACGATGTGACCCTTCTTCTTCGCCGCCATGCCGGGCAGCAGCCCCATGGTGACGCGCAGGCAGCCGAAATAGTTCAGCTGCATGGTGCGTTCGAAGTCATGGAATCGGTCATAGCTCGACTCGATGGCCCGGCGGATCGAGCGGCCCGCGTTGTTGATGAGGAAATCCACGCCGCCATGGTTCTCCAGCAGCCACGCGACCAGGCCGTTGCAGCTCTGTTCGTCGGCGATGTCTGCGGAGTAGGTCACGACCTGGGCCTCGGGACCGGCCTTCCGGAGGATGTGCTCCTTCGCCTCGGCGAGCTTGGCCTCGTCGCGTGCGCAGATGATGGTGATGGCGCCCGCCTCGGCGAAGCGGGTCGCCGCCGCGAGCCCGATCCCCGACGAGCCACCCGTCACCAGCACCACCCGCCCGGCGACCGCACCGCGCAGCGAGCGGTCGATGAACAGCGCGGGGTCGAGGTGCCGCTCCCAGTAGTCCCATAGCCGCCAGGCGTAGTCGTTCAGGCTGGGGCACTCGATGCCCGAGCCCTTCAGCGCAGCCTGGGCGTCCCGGCTGTCGAAGCGCGTGGGGTAGTTGACAAAGGTGAGGATGTCGTCGGGCAGCCCCAGGTCCTTCATGACCGCCTGACGCACGCGGCGCACGGGCGCCAGCGCCAGCAGTCCCTTCTTCACGCTCTTGGGGATGAAGCCGAGCAGCGCGGCGTTGATGAACAGGCTCATCTTCGGCGCATGCGCCGCGCGGCTGAAGATGTCGAGCACATCGCCGACTCGGTACCCGCGCGGGTCCACCAGGTGGAAGCACTTGCCGGCCAGCTCGGCGCTCAAATGGCTGATGTGGTCCAGCGCGGCGACAACGTAGTCCACCGGCACGATGTTGATGCGCCCGCCTTCGAGACCCACGCTCGGCATCCAGGGCGGCAGGATCTGCCGCATGCGCTGGATCAGCTTGAAGAAGTAGTAGGGGCCGTCGATCTTGTCCATCTCCCCCGTGGTGGAGTCGCCGACCACCACCGCAGGCCGATACACCGTCCAGGGCACCTTGCATTCCTGCCGCACGACCTTTTCGCTCTCGTGCTTGGTCATGAAGTACGGGTGCTCCAGGCCTTCGGCCTCCTCGAACATGTCTTCCCGGAACACGCCCTCGTACATGCCGGCCGCGGCGATGGAGCTCACGTGATGCAGGTGGCCGGCGTCGACGGTTTGGGCGAAATCCACCGCGTTGCGCGTGCCCTCGATGTTGGCGAGCAACTGCGACTGCGCGTCCGCGGACAGGTCGTATACCGCGGCCAGGTGGTACATGCGGTCCACGTGCCCCTTCAGCTGGTTCATGTCCTCGGCTGAGACGCCCAGCCTCGGGGCGGTGAGGTCTCCGAGGACCGGGATGGCACGCGTTCGTCCTACACCCCAGTACGCGAGCAGTTCAGGCACCTTGCCTTCGCTTTCAGGGCGCAGCAGGAAGTACACCGTCGAGCCTGGGCGTTCGAGCAGCTTCTTGACGAGCCGCTTGCCGATGAAGCCGGTCGCGCCGGTGACGAAGTACTTCATGCTTCCTCCTGTTCGCAATGATGGGCGGCACATTCTTTCCGAAACGGCGCCTTCCGCAAGGCCGCATAGAGCCGCCGCATAGAGTCGCCGCACTAGAGAAAGCCAGCCGCGACGGGGGTGGTCGCACCTATAGTCGTGTCTCGGTCGCTGCTGCCCGGCAGCGCGCGTACTTCCCGGAGGTCATCAACACCATGGTCAAGAAGCTCAAGCAAATGGCCGAGAAGAAGGCAGCCTCGGCCGCCGGCCTGTTCGACAGCGCTCTGGCGTCCACCGTCAGGGACTCGGCGCAGCAGATCTGGCTCGCGGGCCTGGGTGCCTTCGCCAAGGCGCAGCAAGAGGGTGGCAAGGTATTCGAGGCCTTGGTCAAGGAGGGCTCCGCACTGCAGAGCAAGACCCAGGCGACGGCGGGCGAGAAGATCGGCGAGGTGACCAGCCGCATGAGTCACATGGCTGGCGATGTGAGCGCACGGGCGGGCCAGCAGTGGGACCGCCTGGAAACCATCTTCGAGGAGCGCACTTCCAAGGCGCTGGCCAAGCTCGGCGTGCCGTCGGCCAAGGACATCGATGTCTTGATCAAGCGCATCGATGAACTGTCGGCACAGGTGGCCAAGCTGTCCAAGGCCCCTCGCGCAACCAAGACCGCACCGGCCCGCGCCAACGGCACCGCCAAGCCGGCTGCCAAGCGGGCGACCGCCCGCAAGTCGGCCTGACTTCCGGTTGGAGCCAGGACGCGCGTTCCGCCCGCATGTCCGTCGCATCGCGCAAGCCCCGCATCGCCCTGGCCCTGGCCGGAGGCGGCCCGCTGGGGGCCATCTACGAAATTGGCGCGCTGTGCGCGCTGGAGGAGTCGCTCGAAGGACTGAGCTTCACTGACCTCGATGCCTATGTGGGCGTGTCGGCCGGCGGCTTCATCGCGGCGGGTCTCGCCAATGGCATGACCCCCCGCGAGCTGTGCGCTTCCTTCATCGAGAACACCGGCGCGCAGCATGATGTCTTCGAGCCGTCGGTGCTGATCCGCCCCGCCTGGGGCGAAATCGTCACGCGCCTGACATCGCTGCCGGTGCTTGCGGCTCAGGCTTCCTACGAGTACCTGGTCGCGCGGCGATCGCTTTCCGGCGCGTTCGAGCGGCTCGGGCATGCGCTGCCTGCCGGCATGTTCTCCAACGAGATGATCGATGTGCAGCTGCGCCGCCAGTTTTCGGCGCGCGGCCGCACCAACGATTTCCGGCAGCTGAACCGCAAGCTGGTTCTGGTCGCCACCGACCTGGACAGTGGCGACTCTGCGCCCTTCGGGCAGCCCGGCTTTGACCATGTGCCCATCTCCAAGGCCGTCCAGGCCAGTGCCGCGCTGCCGGGGCTGTTTCCGCCGGTGGAGATCGACGGGCGTCATTACGTGGACGGGGCGCTGAAGAAGACGCTGCATGCATCCGTGCTGCTGGAGGAGGACGTGGACCTGCTGCTGTGCCTCAATCCGCTCGTGCCCTTTGCTTCGGGAGCGAGCCCGCATCGGGTGCTGGCGGCGGGCGCGCGCATCCCGAGGCTCGTGGACGGCGGTTTGCCGGTGGTCCTGTCGCAGACCTTCCGTACGATGATCCATTCCCGGCTCCAGCTGGGCATGAAGAGCTACGCCCGCAGTCACCCAGACACCACCATCGTGCTGTTCGAGCCCGACCAGCGCGATGCGCGGATGTTCCTGGCTAACACGTTCAGCTATGCACAGCGCCGCGAGCTGGCGGAGCATGCTTACCAGCAGACGCGGCGCTCACTGCGCGAACGGGAGGCCGCACTGGTCCCCCGTCTGGCGTGCGTCGGTGTTGACATCCGGCACGATGTGCTTGGCGATCCGTCGCGCACCCTCGTCAGCCCGTGCCCGACGGCAGCGCGCAGCCGCGCCGGCCGGGCCCTGCAGCGGCTCGAGTCCGTGCTCGACGAGCTCGATTTCGCGCTGGCCGCGAGATCGGCTCATCCGCCGAAGCGGCCCGGAAACACCCACAGAAAAGCTCCCGTCATCACCAGGTAGCGTGCGAACTTGCCGATGGCCATGTAGAGCAGGCACGGCCAGAACGAAAGTTTCAACCACCCCGCCACCACGCACAGAGGGTCGCCCACCACCGGGATCCACGATAAAAGGCACGCCGGCGGACCGAAGCGCTCCAGCCAATGCAGAGCGCGCGGATGCGCCACGGCCGGGTTGTGGGTGACGCGTTCGCAAGCCCGCTCCGCCGCATAGCCCATCCACCAGCTGATCGCGCCCCCAACCGTATTGCCTGCGGTGGCGACGAGCACGGCAGGCCAGAACAGCTCCGGGTTGAGCTTGATGAGGCCGAACACCGCCGGCTCGGATCCCACGGGCAGCAGGGTCGCCGACAGCAGCGACACCACGAACACGGTCCCCAGGCCGTGTTTCGGCAGTGCCATCCAGGCCATCAAGGCATCCATCCACGCCTGCATGGCCGCATTATCCGAAGGCCCGGGCAAATGAGGCGATGCCGCAGGGACGGCCCGCTATACTCCTGCCTCCTTTTTCAGCACATCCCTCCCGCGCTTCCATGAAACTCGGCCACATCGAGCTGCCGAACAGTCTCTTTGTCGCGCCGATGGCCGGGGTGACCGACCGGCCGTTCCGCCAGCTGTGCAAGCGCCTCGGGGCGGGTTATGCGGTCAGCGAGATGGTGACCTCGCGCCGAGAGCTGTGGAACACGCTCAAAACCAGCCGGCGCGCCGATCACGAGGGTGAGGTCGCGCCCATCGCGGTGCAGATCGCAGGCACCGATCCCGCCATGATGGCTGAGGCCGCGCTCTACAACATCGACCGGGGTGCTCAGATCATCGACATCAACATGGGTTGCCCGGCCAAGAAGGTCTGCAACAAATGGGCGGGCTCGGCGCTGATGCAGGACGAACCCTTGGCGTTGGCGATCGTCGAGGCGGTCGTGGCCACATGCGTGCCGCGCGCCGTGCCCGTCACGCTGAAGATGCGTACGGGCTGGTGCGAAGCCGAGCGCAACGCCGTGCGCATCGCCCGCGCAGCCGAAGCGGCCGGCGTGGCCATGGTCACGGTGCATGGACGCACCCGCGAGCAGGGCTACAAGGGCCAGGCCGAGTACGACACCATCGCCGCGGTCAAGGCGGTGCTCGCGATCCCCGTGGTGGCCAACGGCGACATCGACTCGCCGAGCAAGGCACGCGAGGTGCTCGCTCGCACGGGCGCCGATGCCGTGATGATCGGTCGAGCTGCGCAGGGCCGCCCCTGGATCTTTCGCGAGATCGCCCACTTTCTCGCGACGGGCTGCGAGCTGCCCGCGCCCGAGGTGCAGCAGGCCAAGCGGTGGATGCTGGAGCACCTGGAGGACCACTACGGCCTGTACGGCGAATACGCCGGCGTGCGCACCGCACGCAAGCACATCGGCTGGGCGGTGCGCGGCCTGCCCGGCGGCGAGGCTTTCCGCGCCCGCATGAACCTGCTGGAACGCTGCGAGGAGCAGGTGCGCGCGGTGTCCGAGTGGTTCGACGAACTGGCCGACTCGTACCGCCTGCTGCCCGTCGCGGCACAGGCGGCCAACGACGATCTCATCGAACAGCGAGCATGAGCAAGAAACACGTCGAAGAGTGCATCCGAGACAGCCTGGAGGCCTACTTCCGGGACCTGCGCGGGGTGGAGCCCGCGTCGATGTACGAAATGATCATGAGCGTGGTGGAGAAGCCCCTGCTCGAGGTAGTCATGAAGCATGCCGAGGGCAACCAGAGCCGAGCCGCCGAATGGCTGGGCATCAACCGAAACACGCTGCGCCGCAAACTGGTGGAGCACAAGCTGCTCAAAACCTGAGTCCGATTCCCATGCAAGCCCTGATTTCCGTTTCCGACAAGACCGGCGTCCTCGAGTTCGCCCGAGAGCTGCACGCGCTGGGCGTAAGGCTGCTGTCCACCGGCGGTACCGCCAAGCTGCTGGCCGACGCGGGCCTGCCGGTGACGGAGGTGGCCGACCACACCGGCTTTCCCGAGATGCTCGATGGCCGCGTGAAGACCCTGCATCCGGTCATCCACGGGGGGCTGCTGGCACGGCGCGACGTGCCGGCACACATGGCCTCACTGAAGACGCACGGCATTTCGACCATCGACTTGCTGGTGGTCAGTCTCTATCCCTTCGAGGCCACGGTCGCCAAGCCCGGCTGCACTCTCGAAGACGCCATCGAGAACATCGACATCGGCGGACCGGCCATGGTGCGCTCGGCGGCCAAGAACTGGAACGACGTCGCCGTCCTCACCGACGCCGCGCAGTATGCCGAGGTGCTGGCCGAACTGAAGCGCGATGGCGCGGTGAGCCGCGAGACAAAGTTCGAGCTGTCGGTGGCTGCTTTCAACCGCATTTCGAACTACGACGCGGCGATCAGCGATTACCTGTCTTCGCTGCAGCCCGATGGTTCGCGCAGCGAGTACCCGGCGCAGAGCAACGGCCGCTTCGTCAAGCTGCAGGACCTGCGCTATGGCGAAAACCCGCACCAGACCGCCGCCTTCTACCGTGATCAGTACCCGGCGCCCGGCTCGCTGGTCACCGCGCGGCAGTTGCAGGGCAAGGAGCTCTCGTACAACAACATTGCCGATGCCGACGCGGCGTGGGAATGCGTGAAGAGTTTCGATACGCCGGCCTGCGTGATCGTCAAGCACGCCAATCCTTGCGGCGTGGCGCTGGGCGCCGGGCCGGCCGAGGCGTACGCAAAGGCCTTCAAGACCGATTCCACATCGGCCTTCGGCGGCATCATCGCCTTCAACCGCGAGGTGGACGAGGCGGCCGCGCAGCAGGTCTCGCGCCAGTTCGTCGAGGTGCTCATTGCCCCGTCGTACACGCCCGAGGCGCTGGCGGTGTTCGCGGCCAAAGCCAACACCCGCGTGCTGCAGATCTCGCTGCCGCCCGGCGGCGACACGCCCTGGCACCAGGGTCGCAACGCGCAGGACGCCAAGCGCGTGGGCTCGGGCCTCCTCATCCAGACCGCCGACAACCGCGAGGTGGAGGTTTCGGAGTTGAAGGTGGTGACCCAGGTCAAACCGACCGACGCGCAGCTTGCCGACCTGCTGTTCGCATGGAAGGTGGCCAAGTACGTCAAGAGCAACGCCATCGTGTACTGCGGCGGCGGCATGACGCTGGGCGTGGGTGCGGGGCAGATGAGCCGCATCGACTCGGCGCGCATCGCGAGCATCAAGGCGGAGAACGCCGGCCTGTCGCTCCAGGGTTCGGCGGTGGCCAGCGATGCCTTCTTCCCGTTTAGGGACGGGCTCGACGTGGTGTGCGATGCGGGCGCCACCTGCGTGATCCAGCCCGGCGGCAGCGTGCGCGACCAGGAAGTGATCGCCGCCGCGGACGAGCGCGGCATCGCGATGGTGTTCACCGGCGTGCGGCATTTCCGGCATTGAGCCGGTTGGCGCGTCACGCGAGCCGCGAAACGTGGCGCGAGGGGGCGACGCCCCGCTACCATCGCGCGCCATGAAGCTCGCCGAGGCGGCCGGTCTCCTGCTGTCGTTCATCGCCCGGCTCATCACCGGTGCCCAGGGCCACTGGTACGGATGCCCGCCCAAGGCGGAGCAGCGCATCTACTTCGCCAACCACCAGAGCCACATCGACTGGGTGCTCATCTGGGCTGCGCTGCCCGCCGACCTGCGTGCTGTCACGCGGCCCATCGCCGCGCGCGACTACTGGACGGCCACGCCACTCAAGCACTGGATCACGCGCGAGATCTTCAATGCTGTGTATGTGAACCGCCAGCGCACCGACGACCAGGATCCGCTGGAGCCGCTGGCGCAGGCGCTCGAACACGGGGATTCGCTGGTGATCTTCCCGGAAGGCACGCGGGGTCACCAGGGTGACCCGCAGGCGTTCAAGTCGGGGCTGTACCACCTCGCGCAGCAGTTTCCGCAGGTGCAGCTCATCCCCGCATGGATCGACAACGTGCAGCGCGTCATGCCCAAGGGCGAAGTGGTCCCGGTGCCGGTGCTGTGCTCGGTCACCTTCGGCGCGCCAATCCGGCTGGAACCCGGCGAGGACAAGCGCGGCTTCCTCGATCGCGCGCGTGAAGCCGTGATCGCCCTGCGCCACGTGGCCTGATGGGCGCGCTGCGGCAACTCGACACCACCCAGCAGGTTGCGCTGCTGTTCGTCGCCTTGTTCGGCGTGCTCGTTGCCGCCACCGTTTATGGCGTGATGCGCTCGCTACGCGAGCTGACCCCCGAACAGCAGGCGGCGCACGAGATGTTCCTGCGCGAGCTGCGTTCCGTGTGGTGGGGCGCGGTGCTGTTCTGGGTGTCGTGGGTGCTGGGCGCGGTGGCCGCGACGCTGCTGTTCGGCATTGCGTCGTTCGTGGTGTTCCGCGAGTTCATCACGCTCACGCACACGCGGCGCGCAGATCACCGCAGTCTCGTCCTCGCCTTCTTCGCCGTGCTGCCGGCGCAGTTCGTCTTCGCGGGTGGGCGCCACTTCGATCTTTTCACGGTGTTCATTCCCGTGTACGTGTTCTTTGCCATCCCCGTGGCCAGCGCGCTGGGCGGCGATCCGCAACGCTTCCTGGAGCGAACCGCCAAGATCCAGTGGGGCATCATGGTGTGCGTCTACGGCATGAGCCATGCGCCTGCGCTGCTGCTGCTCGACCTGCCCGGATACGTGGGACGAGGGGCGTTCCTCGTGTTCTACCTCGTGGCCGTCACCGCCGCCGCGCACATCGCGCAGCAGTTTGCTGGTCGGCGCCTGCGCGCCCGACCGGTGGCGCCAGCGATCAGCGATTCCTTCTCCTGGCGCGTCTGGCTCGTCGGCGCGGCCTGCGCTGGCATGGTCGGCATGCTTCTTTGCTGGGCCACGCCGTTCAGGCTCCTGTCCGCGCTCGCGATGGGTTTCATCGCCGGCGCCTGCGGCACGCTGGGCGGATTCGTCATGCAATCGCTCAAGCGCGATGCCGGGGTGCGCAGCTGGGGCGGCAAAGCCTCGGTCACCGGCGCCGTGGGCGTGCTGGATCGGGTGGCGCCGCTGTGCTTTGCGGCGCCGGTGTTCTTCCATTCCGTGCGCTGGTATTACGGCGTCACCGTTTGACCATGCGGATCCTCGGCATCGACCCTGGCCTGCGGACCACCGGCTTCGGCGTGATCGAGGCGGATGGGCCGCGGCTCGCCTACGTTGCGAGCGGCACGATCAGCACGGGCGCCGTGGCGATCGGCCAGCTGCCGGCCCGCTTGAAGATCATCTTCGACGGGGTGCGCGAGGTCGTTTCGCGCTACGGGCCCGGCTGCGCGGCCATGGAAATCGTGTTCGTCAACGTGAACCCGCAGTCCACGCTGCTGCTGGGCCAGGCACGCGGGGCCGCGCTCACCGCGCTGGTATCGAGCGACCTTGCGGTCTCCGAGTACACCGCGCTGCAGATGAAGAAGGCCATCGTTGGCCACGGCCAGGCCCGCAAGGAGCAGGTCCAGGACATGGTCATGCGCCTGCTGCAGCTGCCGGGCCTGCCGGGCAAGGACGCGGCCGATGCGCTCGGCCTAGCCATCTGCCACGCCCACGCGGGTAGTTCGCTGGCGGCCATTGCCGGCCACGCCACGCTCTCGCGCCGGGCTCATGCCCAGTACAAGCGCGGCCGCGTCTACTGAACCCTACAATTTCCCACCCCCCGAACGAAGCCGAAAGACACGCTCCATGAGTGACCAGCCCCCCGCTGCCGCGCGGCCGGCCCACAACCCGGACCTGAGCCACATCTCCCCGCGCGACAAGGCCGAAATCCTTGCCGAAGCGCTGCCGTACATCCGGCGCTTTCACGGCAAGACCTTCGTCATCAAGTACGGCGGCAACGCGATGACCGATCCGGCGCTGCAGCAGGACTTCGCCGAAGACGTCGTGTTGCTCAAGCTGGTGGGCCTGAACCCGGTAGTCGTCCACGGGGGCGGGCCTCAGATCGACGAGGCGCTGGCCAAGATCGGCAAGAAGGGCACCTTCATCCAGGGCATGCGCGTCACCGACGACGAGACCATGGAAGTGGTCGAGTGGGTGCTCGCCGGCCAGGTTCAGCAGGACATCGTCGGGCTCATCAACCAGGTGGGCGGCAAGGCGGTGGGCCTGACCGGCCGCGACGGCGGGCTCATCCGCGCGCGCAAGCTCAAGATGCTCGACAAGAACGACCCCACCAAGGAGCACGACGTGGGTCAGGTGGGCGAGATCGTCACCATCGACCCCAGCGTGGTCAAGGCCCTGCAGGACGACCAGTTCATCCCGGTCATTTCGCCGCTCGGCTTCGGCGTGCAGAACGAAAGCTACAACATCAACGCCGACGTCGTGGCCGGCAAACTGGCCGAGGTGCTCAAGGCCGAGAAGCTCATGCTGCTCACCAACACCCCCGGCGTGCTCGACAAGCAGGGCAACCTGCTCACCAACCTGTCGGCCCGCGAAATCGACGAGCTGTTCGCCGACGGCACCATTTCCGGCGGCATGCTGCCGAAGATTTCTTCAGCGCTGGACGCCGCCAAGAACGGCGTGAACTCGGTGCACATCATCGACGGGCGTGTGCCGCATGCCATGCTGCTCGAGATCCTGACCGAGCAGCCCTACGGCACGATGATCCGCTCCCACTGAAAGCGCGCGGCTCTCCGACCTCGTCATCCCCGCACGGCGTCATCCGGCGGTCAGGCGCACGCCTGGGCCGCTGTGGCGCTTTCGTGGCGCTTTTCACGCCACGGGCTTCCGCGTGAAAGTTGGTGTTCACCAATGGCCCCGAGCCGCAGGACCCGTGTGCCAGAATCAACCGGACACAACGTTTGCGCTCGCTCTGTGTGCGATCCGAGATGACGTCCCCACTTGAGAACCCTTCCTCAGGCATCGCAGCGGGTGACGGCGGCGACGACAGTACTGCGGGCGGCACTGCCGGGGCCACCCGCAAGCGACCCAAGCCGGGGGAGCGCAGGGTCCAGATCCTGCAAACGCTCGCCTCGATGCTGGAGCAGCCGGGCGCTGAGCGCATCACTACGGCCGCGCTTGCTGGCCGGCTGGATGTGTCGGAAGCGGCGCTCTATCGCCACTTCGCCAGCAAGGCACAGATGTTCGAGGGACTCATCGAGTTCATCGAGCACAGCGTGTTCACGCTGGCCAATCAGATCAACGAGCGCGAAGCCTCGGGCGAGGTGCAGGCGCGCAAGATCGTCACCGTGCTGCTGCAGTTCGGCGAAAAGAACCCTGGCATGACACGCGTGATGGTGGGCGATGCGCTGGTGTTCGAGAACGACCGCCTGCTCACCCGGATGAGCCAGTTCTTCGATCGCATCGAAAGCCAGTTGCGCCAGAGTCTACGCACCGCGGCCGAGACCCATGGATCGGAGACCCCGACCGTGGATGCGAATGCGCGTGCCTCGGTGCTGACCGCCTTCGCGGTGGGGCGCCTGCAGCGTTACGCGCGCTCGGGTTTCAAGCGTCCGCCCACCGAGCACCTGGAAGACGCCCTGGACCTGATGGTGGGCTGAAACCCGGGGTGGGGCGGTCTGCTCCTCTCCGGGTACCGCGTCGAGTGCGGCGCTGATAATGGCTCGATGTCTGACCCTTTGCTGTCCCTGATCGCCCGGGCCGAGGCCTTGATGGCACGCATCGAGGCCGTGCTGCCTCATCCACTCGCCGAGCCCGACTGGTCGGCTTCGATCGCATTCCGCTACCGCAGGCGCGGCGGCTCCGGTTGCCTGGAGCCCGTGCGGCATGTGGCGACCATCAGGCTCGCGAATCTGCGCGAGGTGGATGCACAGAAGGAACGCCTCGTGCGCAACACGCTGCAGTTCGTGCAGGGGCGCAGCGCCAACAACGTG
This sequence comes from uncultured Burkholderiales bacterium, assembly GCA_966248995.1. Classification (GTDB taxonomy): domain Bacteria; phylum Pseudomonadota; class Gammaproteobacteria; order Burkholderiales; family Burkholderiaceae_C; genus Albitalea. Next base: position 19,709 of record CBINBY010000054.1, read on the forward strand.
CTGCTCACCGGCGCGCGCGGCACCGGCAAGAGTTCCCTCATCAAGGCGTGCCTGAACGAGTTCGCGCCTCAAGGGCTGCGCCTCATCGAGGTGGACAGGGCCGATCTCATCGAACTGCCCGATATCGTGGATCGCGTGGCCGCGCGGCCCGAGCGCTATATCGTGTTCTGCGACGACCTGAGCTTCGACGAAGGCGAACCGGGCTACAAGGCACTCAAGTCCATCCTCGACGGCTCGGTGGCGCAGGCTTCGGACAACGTCGTCATCTACGCCACCAGCAACCGCCGCCACCTGCTGCCCGAGTACATGCGAGAGAACCTCAGCTATCAGCACACCGAGGACGGCGAGGTCCATCCCGGCGAAGTGGTGGAAGAGAAGATCTCGCTGTCCGAGCGCTTCGGCTTGTGGGTGAGCTTCTACCCCTTTACGCAGGACGAGTACCTGTTGATCGTGGCCCAATGGCTGCGTGCCTTCGGCGTGAATGAGCCGGCCATCGCGGCTGCGCGGCAACAGTCGTTGGTGTGGGCGTTGGAGCGCGGCTCCCGTTCGGGTCGTGTGGCCTACCAGTTCGCGCGCGACTACGCCGGGCGCGCCAGCGTATCGTGAGCGGGCCCGCCGAGCGCACGCCCGTGGATGTAGCCGTGGGCGTGCTGGTCGACGGCCAAGGCCGTTTCCTGCTCACCTCGCGTCCCGAGGGCAAGGTGTATGCCGGCTACTGGGAGTTCCCTGGCGGCAAGCTCGAGCCCGGCGAGTCCGTGGAGCAGGCGCTGCGGCGCGAGCTCCACGAGGAATTGGGTATCACCATCGGTGCGGCGCATCCATGGAAGATCGAACTGATGGACTACCCGCATGCGCGCGTGCGGCTGCACTTCTGCAAGGTCTACGACTGGGCCGGCGAGTTCGAGATGCGCGAGGCGCAGTCCATGGCCTGGCAACGCTTGCCCGTGGAGGTGAGGCCGGTGCTGCCTGGAACGGTACCCGTGCTGCGCTGGTTCGCTGAAGAGCGCGGCTTCGACGGAGCTACACATGCCGGGTGATTACACTGCCCGGATGGACTGGCTCGACGAGGTGAAGTGGGATGCGCAGGGGCTCGTGCCCGTCATCGCGCAGGAAGTTGGCAGCAACGACGTGCTCATGTTCGCGTTCATGAACCGCGAGGCGCTGCGCAAGACCGTCGAGCTGGGCGAGGCCGTGTACTACAGCCGCTCCCGAGGACGGCTGTGGCACAAGGGCGAGGAATCGGGTCATGTGCAAAAGGTGCACGAGCTGCGCCTGGACTGCGACAACGACGTGGTGCTGCTCAAGGTCGAGCAACTGGGGCACGAGCCGGGCATCGCCTGTCACACGGGCCGCCACACCTGCTTCTTCCGGGTGTACCGCGATGCGGCCTGGCACGATGTCGATCCCGTCCTGAAAGACCCCCTGAGCATCTACAAATGAGCTCCAACGATACGCTGGCTCGGCTGGCCGAGGTGATCGAATCGCGCAAAGCCGGCGATCCGGACAAGAGCTACGTCGCGCGCCTGTTCCACAAGGGTACCGATGCCATCCTGAAGAAGATCGGCGAGGAAGCCACCGAGACGGTGATGGCGGCCAAGGACGGCGACTCAAGCAAGATCGTGTACGAGGTGGCCGACCTGTGGTTCCACTCCATGATCGCGCTCAGCGCTTTTGGTCTGCGGCCTGCCGACGTGCTGGCCGAACTGGAGCGTCGCGAGGGCCTGTCGGGTCTGGAGGAGTTCGCCACCCGCAAGATGAAGGACCGCGAGAACGATCGCCATGGGTGACATCACCGACGTCGAGACCGACCGCGAAAGAACCTTGAAGACGCTGGGCCACGTCAGCTACCTGCTGCACTTGATCGTGGCCATCGGTGCGGTGCTGCCGGGCGTTCAGGCGAGCATCGTGCTTCTGCTCGTGGCGTTCATGCTGGACCTGGTGAAGAAGGACGATTCCGCCAACACCTGGCAGGAAACCCATTTCCGGTGGCGCATACGCAGCGTGTTGTGGGCCGGTGGCCTGTACCTGCTGACGCTGCCGCTGTGGCTGCTGCTCGTGCCCGGCTATATCGCCTGGGCGCTGATCTCGATTTGGTTCCTCTACCGCATCGTGCGAGGCTGGGTGAACCTCAACAACAACGCGGCAATGCCGACCTGACTCGAGGGTGGCCGACATGACCCACGACCCGAACTGCATTTTTTGCAAGATCGTCGCCGGACAGATCCCCTGCCGGAAAGCCTACGAAGACGAAGAACTTTTGGTCTTCCACGACATCCATCCCTGGGCGCCGGTGCACCTGCTCATCGTTCCGAAGATCCACGTGCCCACAATGGCCGACATTGAACCGGAGCACGAGCACTGGTTGGGCCGCATGTTGCTGCTGGCGCCCAAGCTTATGAAGGATCATGGGGTCACCAACGGCTTTCGCACCGTTATCAACACCGGGCAGGATGGCGGGCAGGAGGTGTACCACCTGCACATGCACGTGTTCGGCGGACCTCGTCCCTGGGCCAGGGGTTGAGCGTAGACCTAGAATCCCCGGTTGCGTCGTAGGAGAAGATCATGGGTTCATTCAGCATCTGGCACTGGCTGGTCGTGCTGCTGATCGTGGTGCTGGTGTTCGGGACCAAGAAGCTCAAGAACATCGGCCAGGACCTCGGGGGAGCCGTCAGGGGCTTCAAGGAAGGCATGAAGGACGGTGCGGCCAGCGGCGACAGCGGTGCGCCTGCGCAGGTGACGTCGAACACCCCGAAGGCCGACGCCGGCACGGTGGACGTCGAAGCTCGCAACAAGTCCTGAGGCCGCCAGGTCCGGGCCGCGCACGTTTGTTGCCCGGGCACATTGCCGCATGATCGACTTCGGCTTCGACAAGATCGCCCTCATCGGGGCGGTGGCGCTCATCGTCATCGGCCCCGAGCGATTGCCGCGCGTGGCACGTACCGTCGGGCACCTTCTGGGCAAGGCGCAGCGGTATGTGGCCGAGGTCAAGGCCGAAGTGAACCGGTCCATCGAGCTGGAAGAGCTCAAGAAGATGCGCACTCAGTTCGAGGACGCAGCGCGCGACGTTGAACGAAGTGTGTCCAACGAGATGCGGCAGACGACCAGCGAGCTGGAGCGCGGTTGGGCCGAGGACAACCCGCTGCTGGACCATTCGTCAGAGGGGCAGGAGCCGCAAGCGCTGCCGCTCCAGTATCGGCATCCGAAGAAGAACTGGCGCGTCAAACGCGGCGCCATGCCACAGTGGTACAAGCGCCGCCACGGTATCCGCACGAAGGCGCTGTCCGGTGCGGCGCGCGTGGCGCGCTACCGGCCCCGCTCCCTTTCCCGATGAGCGTCCAAGACCCCCAACGCGATGAGCTGGAGGGCACCGAGCAGCCTTTCGTCTCGCACCTCGTCGAGCTGCGCGATCGCCTGATTCGTGCGCTCGTTGCGGTGGGCATCTGCTTCGGCGCATTGATGTTGTGGCCCGGCCCGGCCGGGCTGTATGACATGCTGGCCGCGCCTCTCGTGGCCAACCTTCCCCAGGGCGCGACGTTGATCGCGACGAACGTGATCTCGCCCTTCATCGTGCCGCTGAAGATCACCCTGCTCGCGGCCTTCCTGCTTGCACTGCCGGTGGTGCTCTACCAGGTCTGGGCCTTCGTTGCGCCGGGGCTCTACTCGCACGAGAAGCGGCTGGTGCTGCCGCTGGTCATCTCGAGCACCGTGCTGTTCTTCATGGGCGTTGCGTTCTGCTACTTCCTGGTGTTCGGCCAGGTGTTCCGGTTCATCCAGAGTTTCGCGCCCAAGAGCATTACCGCGGCTCCCGACATCGAGGCCTATCTCAGCTTCGTGCTGACGATGTTCATCGCCTTCGGCGCGGCTTTCGAGGTGCCGGTGGCCGTGGTCGTGCTGGCCCGCATGGGAGTGGTCAGCGTGGAGAAGCTGCGGGAGTTCCGCAGCTACTTCATCGTGCTGTCGTTCATCATCGCGGCCGTGATCACACCGCCCGATGTGGTGTCCCAGCTGGCGCTGGCCATACCGATGTGCCTGCTGTACGAGGGGGGCATCTGGGCGGCCCAGGTGTTCATCCGGCACACCCAGGCGCCCAAGGAGGAAAAGACCTCACCTTAGACGCTGCGCGCTTCCGGCCCCGGAGGCTCTCAGCGTCTGGGTTGCGTGCGCGGCCGTTGCGCCACCTTGACGGTGAGCTGCATTGCCTTTTCACCGCGCTGCACGCCAATCACCGTCCGTTCGTTTGGCTTGAGGCCCGCCACCGCCGAGAGCAACTGAACGGTATTGATCACCGGAGAGCCACCTACCTTCACCACCACGTCGCCGGGGCGCATCCCACCTTCGGCCGCCGGGCCGCCCTGCAGCACGCCGGTGATGAGCACGCCTTCCTTGATCGGCAGGCTGAAAGTCTGGGCAATCTCGGGCGTCAGGTCGCGAGGCTCGACGCCGATCCAGCCCCGGGTGACCACGCCGTCGCGAATGAGGCCCTCCATGACCTGCTTGGCCGTGCTCACCGGAATCGCGAAACCGATGCCGAGATTGCCGCCGCTGCGTGAGTAGATGGCCGTGTTGATGCCCAGCAGGTTGCCGTGGGCGTCCACCAGCGCGCCGCCCGAATTGCCGGGGTTGATCGCGGCATCGGTCTGGATGAAGTTCTCGAAGGTGTTGATGCCCAGCTGGTTTCGCCCCAGCGCGCTCACGATGCCGGACGTCACCGTCTGGCCGACACCGAAGGGGTTGCCGATCGCGAGCACCACGTCGCCGACCTGGAGTGAATCGATGCTGCCAAAAGTGATCACGGGCAGCTTGTCCAGCGAGATCTTGAGCACCGCGAGGTCGGTCTCGGGGTCGGTGCCGATCACCTTGGCACGCGCGCGCCGGCTGTCGGTCAGCTGGACCTCAATGTCATCCGCGCCCTCAATGACGTGGTTGTTCGTGAGCAGGTAGCCATTGGTCGAGACGATGACGCCCGAACCCAGGCCGACCTGGGCTTCCTGCAACTCGCCACCGCGGTCTCCGAAAAAGAACTGGAACCATGGGTCGCCGGAGTGCGGGTTGCGCGCGGGCGCCTTGCTCGCCGTGATGCTGACCACCGCGGGCGTGGCTCGCCGGGCCGCTGCGCTGTAGCTGCTCGGGGCGTTCGCGAATGCGCCGGAGGGTGGCGCCACGGGTGGCACTTCGTTGATGGAGATGCCTGGTGGCAACCCCGGCATCTGGAGTGCCGGGCGGCGGACCCACTCGGGTTTAAGCGTGGCCACCACGAAAAGCACGGCCACCGCCACGGTGACCGCTTGCGAGAAAATGAGCCAGGTTCTGCGCATGTATTCGTCCGATGGCCTCACGCACTGAAATCGAGTCGTACACCAATACGTTGCTGGACGTGGGCCGCTTCCGGGATTATGGGCCGAATGGTTTGCAGGTCGAGGGGTGCGCCGAGGTGAGCAAGCTCGTCTCCGGCGTCACTGCCAGTCGCGCGCTCATCGAGACGGCCATCGATGCCGGAGCGGATGCGATCCTGGTGCATCACGGCCTCTTCTGGCGAGGTCATGACGGCCGCCTCACCGGATGGCTCAAGGAGCGCGTGGCCCTGCTGCTCGCCCACCAGGTGAACCTGCTGGCGTACCACTTGCCGCTCGATGCACACCCCGAATTCGGCAACAACGCGCGCTTCGCCGTGCGCTTGCAACTCGAGGCCCAAGGTCGTTTCGGCGAGCAGGACCTGGGTTTCATCGGGTCGCCGGCAGAGCCCATGGCTCTCGCGGTGCTGGCGGAGCGTGTGCAGCAGCAACTGGGTCGCGTCGCCACGGTGGTGCCGGGAGATGGCCGGCCCATACGCCGGGTCGCGTGGTGCACGGGTGGCGCGCAGGGTTACTTCGAGGCTGCCATCGCGGCGGGCTCGGATGTCTTCATCACCGGCGAGATTTCCGAGCCCCAGGCGCACTACGCTCGCGAGACCGGCGTGGCCTACATCGCCTGTGGTCACCATGCGAGTGAGCGTTATGGCGCCCCCGCCGTTGCGGCGCATGTGGCCCAGCGCTTCGGCATCGAGCACCAGTTTATCGACATCGAGAATCCGGCATGAGCTGAGCCGCCACAATGGCGGCATGCCGAACGACGCTGCGTCCACGCTCCAACACGTCGCCCTGCCCTTGGTCTTGACCCAGGGTGACGCCTGCGGCATCGGGCCCGAGATCATCGCCAAGCTGTTTGCCACGCCCCATGCGGGCGGCTGCTTCGTGGTCGGTGATCTGGCTGTCATGCGCAGGGCGGCGGCATGGGTGGGTGGCTTGTTGGCGGTGGCTCGTATCGAATCACCGTCCGATGCCTGGACCGCGCCGCCCCGCTGCATCCCGGTATGGCAACCCGAAGGAATGCCCTCCGGCATGGCCGACGTGCCAGCTGGACGCATCGACGCACGCGCGGGTGCGGCCGCGGCGCAGTGCATACGAGAGGCGGCGGCCATGGCCAGGCGCGGTCAGGTGGCCGGGATCGTCACCGCGCCAGTCCACAAGGAAGCCCTTGCTGCGGCGGGGGTCGGGTTTCCCGGCCATACCGAGATGCTGCAGGCGCTTTCCGCCGAGGGCGGCTCGCCGCCGGCGGTGCGCATGATGCTGGCGAACGAGGAACTGCGGACCGTGCTTGTGACGATCCACATGTCGCTGCGTCGCGCTGTCGATGCCGTCACCTACGACTCGGTGCTCGACACCGTGCGCATCGCACATTCCTCCGCGGCGCGGTGGGGTCAGGCGGCGCCGCGCATCGCGGTGGCGGGGCTCAACCCGCATGCGGGGGAGGGCGGGCTGTTCGGCGATGAGGAGATACGCATCATCGGACCCGCGATCGCTGCGGCTCGGCGCGAAGGCATCGATGCCACCGGTCCTCACCCGCCGGACACGGTTTTCATGCGAGCGCGCCATGCGCCTGGGCATCCCGGGGAGTTCGACATCGTCGTGGCGATGACGCACGACCATGGGCTCATCCCCGTGAAATACCTGGGCGTGGAGCAGGGTGTCAACGTCACGCTCGGGCTGCCCTTCGTCCGCACGAGCCCGGATCACGGCACGGCGTTCGATATCGCGGGCACCGGTCGCGCGGATGAACGCAGCCTGCTGGCGGCGGTGGCGATGGCCCGGCGCCTGTCCACGCCGGCTTGAAGAGCTCACTCGTCAATGCCGGGCCGTGCTTTTCAGTGCGGCGAGCTGGCGGCGCGCGCGGGCCGTGGCGCGTTCCATCAGGTACGCATGCTCCACGGCGCGGAACCGGTGGGTCTCGCACATGCGCGACAACATCCGCGAGGTGAACGAAACGGTCTGCAGGTGCTTGCTGCCGTGCGTGAACACGAAGAAGCTGCGCCCGGGGCTCACGTAGCTCAGCCGCACCTTTTGCCATTGTTCCTTCAGCAGCATCTGGTAGGCGAACCCGACGTGAACGTGGTCCATCAGCTTGGGGCCGTGCGAAGGCTCCGCCGGGTCGGCCGCGATGAGGTCGAGGTTGATGTCGACGCCCAGGTCGGCGGGGACGGTATCCATGCTGTGCGGCACGGTGTCCGGGCCGCCGTCCGGCAAAGTGGCCGGCCCATCGTCGCTCAGGTCGATGTCGATCTTGCTCGCCCAGTCGACGGCACTCTCCGCCACCAGGCCCACCTGCCGCGCCTCGTCCGGCGTGAAGCTCTGTTCGATTTCCTTCGAATCGAACTTGACCGGCTCGGCCTGCGAGAACTCATGCGTGCCGGGGATCGCCTGCTGGAAGATGCCCTCCAGCTGCTTGGCCAGGAGGTTGTGCTCCAGCTCCGTCATCGGCGGTGCCTTGAGCGATTCGGCGTGCGAGGGCAGCAGCTTGCCGAAGAAATCCTTCTGCGCTGCGTCGGGCCAGCCGATGAGCTTGAGCCCTTCGTTCAGGTCCTTCATCAGCGTGGGCAGCTGCATCAGGAACCGCTTGCGCAGGATGGCGGAGCCCTTCGGCTGCACACTCATCACCAACTCGCGGCCCACGATCCGGAATCGCCTGAGCACATCCGAGTCCGTGCCATGCCGGCGCGCGGCCAGCACCAGCGCCTGGCTCCAGACCTGCGATACGAAATCGTGCAGGTACTGGGGCATGGAGATGCCCTGCAATGCCGTGCTTATCTGCAGCATGTAGCGCTGCTGCACACGCAGCTCGGATTCCTTGCTGGCCAGCACGCTGGCGGCTCCACTGGAGCGCGCGCCCTCCTCGGTCTGCTGGCGGATGAAGTCTTCCAGCTCGGAAAGCTTGGCGGTATACAGATCGAGCTGGTCGAAGTCGCCCTCGACGATCTCGTGCACCAGTCTTTTGATGCGTTCGAGGAATTGCCTGCCCGGGTCTTCTTCGAAGTCGTCGAAGGCGCACGCCAGCGAGGCCATGCGATTGACGAAGCGGCGTACCGGATGGCGCCTCGACGAGAAGAAGCTCGCGTCGGCAAGCGCCACCCGCAGCACCGGAAGCTGCAGACGCGCAATCTGGCGCGCCATCTGCGGCGGCACCTTTGGGTCGGACAGGATCTGGTCGAACAGGCTGCCCACCACGTCGATCACCATGTGATCGAGCTTGCCGGTGGAGACCTGCATCAGCTCCTCGCGGTGGGCGCGGATGAGGTTGACGGCCATCAGGCCCGTCAGTTCGTCCGAGGCTCCCGCATCCGCATGCAGTGCTGCGATCGCGCCGAGCCCTCCGTGCAAGCCCCCACCGGGCCGTGTTGCCGGCAGGGGGGCGGTGTCCTCGGCGTCCAGGGCGCCTGGCCGGCTGGCCATCACGGTCAGGCGGCGCAGCAAGGCCATGAGCTGCGCATCGGGCCGAGCCTGCGGCGTCGCATGAGGGGCAGGCTGGGTCGGCATGGCGCCACGCCGGGTGCTGGTCAGGCCCGAGCGCGTGGAGCCGCCCAGGGTGCTGCGCAACCCGCCGTCGCTGCCTGCGCCATGGCTCGACACGTAGTCCGTCCCTGGCGAAGCGGTTTGGAAGTCGCTCGCCGGGCCGCGGGTACTAACCGAGTCCTGCAGCGTGCTGTAGCCGGAGTTCGCGCCCAGCCCGGGGCCGTGCATCGTCTTGACGGCCAGACGCACCGGCTGCACGTTTCGCTGCTTCATCTCGGCCACGATGGTCTGGTAGCAGGCGGGCATGGCTTGCGCCATCGCCTGGCCGAACTCGCGCGCGAGGATCTTGCGTGGGTCCGTCTCCGGGCTGACTGCTTCGATGGAGCGGAACACGGTGAGCCCCAGCACCTCGGCACGCAGCGGGTTGCGCTCCTCGTCGGCGCGGCCCAGTCCGAGCACGGCGCCCATGTAGGCCGCCATCTCTCGCAGCTCCCATTCGCAGGCGTGCCGGATCTGCTGGGCGATGCGGTCCGACAGCATGCGCTGCTCGACTTCGTCGTCTTCCACCAGGCTCAGCGAGAGCCAGTCTGTTGCTGCAAGCGTGCGGCGGCGCTCGTCGCGCGGAACGATCTCCTCCTGCACCTTGTCCACCAGGAGTTTCGAGAAGGACAGATGGAAGGCATTTATCTTGCGGCGCAGGTCGATCTGCGCGGCCAGCAGGATGTCGCGCTCGCTGATGCGCGTGGATGACTGCGACTGAGTGCCCAGGGTCGACGCAACGCGCTCAGCCACCGCGGCAACGGTGGCCTTCACATGGCCGATGGCCGCTTCGAGGGCGGCTGGCAGTCTCGACTCGCTCGGGATCATCTTGAACGGGCGACACGGCGCCGCCCGATCGGACTTATAGGCCGTCAGTATGGTCCCAAACGGGTATGCGTCGACCGTGAAGCAGGTCGCGGATTCAAGCCTTCCGCAACGAATCCCGGATTTCCCGCAACAACTGCACCTCTTCCGGCGGCACCACGGGCGGTACCGGCGGCTCCTCGCGCTTCAGGCGGTTGATCTGCTTGACCATCACGAAAATGATCAAGGCCAGGATGAGGAAGTTCAGCGCGACGGTCAGGAAGTTGCCGTAGGCGAACACGGCGCCCAACTTCTTCGCCTCGGCCAGCGGAAGCCCCACGGGCTGGCCCGCCAGCGGCAGATAGTAGCTGGAGAAGTCGAGGCCGCCGACGACGCGGCCGATGATCGGCATGATGAGGTCGGCCACCACCGAGTCGACGATCTTGGCGAATGCGGCGCCGATGATCACGCCGACCGCCAAGTCGACCACATTGCCCTTCATCGCAAACTGTTTGAACTCGCTGGCGAAGCTCATTGGATTCCTTCCTGCCTGAGTGATGGGAGATCGTTCCCGAGGCGGTGAAGTATTGACGAGGCGGGGGCCGAGTCAATCGAAGCCTGCGGCCGGCGGCGGGTGTCGCGTCCAAGGCCAAGGGTGCAGCGCCAGCCTGTCGTGCGGGGCGGGGCGCCTTGACGCGTCCGTTAGAATCGCGGGTTGCCCCTGAGTAGAACGTCTCTTCGAGGAACCTCCATGAGTGACCAGTCCGTCGACAGCGGCAAGCGCACATGGCTCATCGCGTCGGGCTGTGCCGGCGTGGTGGGCGGTGTGGCTGCGGCCGTCCCGTTCGTCTCTTCCTTCGAGCCTTCGGAGCGCGCACGCGCTGCCGGTGCGCCGGTGGAAGTGGATGTGAGCGGTTTGAAGCCGGGCGAAAAGGTCACCGTGGAATGGCGCGGCAAGCCGGTCTGGATCGTGCGCCGCACGCCCGAGCAGCTCGCCAGCCTGGCCAAGGCGGAAGACCGGCTGGCCGATCCGAAATCGCAGCGCAACCCCGATGCGCTCACCCCCGAGTACGCACGCAACCCATACCGCTCCATCAAGCCGGAGCTGTTTGTCGCCGTGGGCATCTGCTCGCACCTGGGGTGTTCCCCGGTGGACCGCTTCGCGCCGGGCGCTCAGCCCTCGCTGCCCGACGACTGGCCGGGCGGCTTTCTCTGCCCTTGCCACGGTTCGACCTTCGACATGGCCGGGCGGGTCTTCAAAAACGTACCTGCGCCCGACAATCTCGAGGTCCCGCCGCACATGTACCTGGCCGAAGGCCGCCTGCTGATCGGCCAGGACAAGGCCTGATCGGCCGCCCGCGTCTGGCATACCGCAGAGAACACACATGGCTGACTACAAAGAAGCGCCCTCCAACGCCAACGCCGCGCAGAAGCTGCTCAACTGGGTCGACAACCGATTCCCAGCCACCAAGCTGTGGAACGAGCACGTGGGCCAGTACTACGCGCCGAAGAACTTCAACTTCTGGTACATCTTCGGCTCGCTGGCGCTGCTGGTGCTGGTGATCCAGATCGTCACCGGCATCTTCCTCGTGATGCACTACAAGCCGGACGCCGCGCTGGCGTTCGCCTCGGTCGAGTACATCATGCGCGACGTGCCCTGGGGCTGGCTGATCCGCTACATGCACTCCACGGGCGCCTCGGCGTTCTTCATCGTGGTGTACCTGCACATGTTCCGGGGGCTGCTGTATGGGTCCTACCGCAAGCCGCGCGAGCTCGTCTGGATCTTCGGTTGCCTGATCTTCCTGTGCCTGATGGCCGAGGCGTTCATGGGCTACCTGCTGCCGTGGGGCCAGATGAGTTATTGGGGCGCCCAGGTGATCATCAACCTCTTTGCCGCCGTGCCCTTCATCGGCCCGGACCTGGCAATCTGGATCCGCGGTGACTATGTCGTCGGCGATGCCACCCTCAACCGCTTCTTCAGCTTCCACGTGATCGCGGTGCCCCTCGTGCTGCTGGGCCTGGTGGTGGCGCACATCATCGCGCTGCACGAGGTGGGTTCCAACAACCCGGATGGTGTGGAGATCAAGGCCAAGAAGGATGCGCTGGGTCGCCCCCTGGACGGCATTCCGTTTCACCCGTACTACACCGTGCACGACATCCTGGGTACGAGCATCTTCCTGATTGTCTTCACGGCAGTGGTGTTCTTTGCTCCTGAGTTCGGCGGCTACTTCCTCGAGTACAACAACTTCATTCCCGCCGATCCGCTGAAGACGCCGGCGCACATTGCCCCGGTGTGGTACTTCACGCCGTTCTACTCGATGTTGCGGGCCACCACTGACCTCATGATCAACGTGTTGGCGGTGATCGTCGGCGTAGCGGCTGTCGCGGCCGTGGTCAAGGGTCGCTTTGGCGCCGTGGGCAAGGTCGCCGCCGTGGTGGGCGCGGTGGTCGTCATCACGCTGCTCAAGACCTTCGACGCCAAGTTCTGGGGCGTGGTGGTCATGGGTGCGGCGGTCGTGATCCTGTTCTTCCTGCCCTGGCTCGACCACAGCAAGGTTAAATCCATCCGCTACCGGCCGGGCTGGCACAGGACTGTCTTCGGCGTCTTCGTGTTCTTCTTCCTCATCCTCGGTTACTTCGGAGCGCAGCCTCCCTCGCCCTTCGGCAACTACGTCTCGCAGCTCGGCACGTTGGTGTATTTCGGCTTCTTCCTGCTTATGCCGTGGTGGAGCCAGCTCGGTGAGTTCAAGCCCGTCCCCGAACGCGTGACCTACGCCCACTGACGCGCCGAGAAAGACTGCGATCATGAAGAAATTCCTGCTCTCCGTGCTGATGGTTCTGGGCATGCTGGCGCCGGCGGTGGCGACCGAAGGCGGCATCGCCTGGGACCGCTTCCCCGACCAGAAGTTGTCCGACCTGGCGGCGCTGCAGCACGGTGCGAAGCTGTTCGTCAATTACTGCCTGAACTGCCACAGTGCTTCGTTCATGCGTTACAACCGCATGCGCGACATCGGCCTCACCGACGACCAGATCAAGAAGAACCTGCAGTTCACCGGCACCAAGGTCGGCGACGTGATGAAGGCGGCGATCGATCCCCGCCTGGCCAAGGAATGGTTCGGCGCAGTGCCGCCGGATCTCACCGTGATCGCGCGCTCGCGGTCGGGTCATGCCGGCACGGGTGCGGACTACCTGTATACCTACCTGCGCACCTACTACCGCGACGACACCAAGGCGACCGGCTGGAACAACCTTGTATTCCCGAGCGTGGGCATGCCCCATGCACTGTGGGAGCTGCAGGGCCACCGTATCGCTCGATTCGAGGAAGCGAAAGATCCTCATGATCCTGGCAGGACCGTCCACCGCTTCGTCGGGTTCGAGCAGGTCACGCCGGGCAAGCTCACGCCCCAGCAGTACGACGAAGCTGTGGCGGACCTTGTGGCCTTCCTCAGCTGGATGAGCGAACCCGTGCAAAGCGAGCGCGTGCGGCTCGGCGTATGGGTCCTCATCTTCCTGGCCTTGTTCACCCTGATCGCATGGCGTCTCAACGCTGCGTACTGGAAGGACGTGAAGTGACCCTCTGACGCCCGTGGCCTCGTGCCCGGCTGACACTTTGCGCAGTCGTCCGGCATGCAGCGGCCGACCACTGCGCTCTTCGCTTTCTGCACTCCTGTAGACCCAAGGAGCCCACGCCCATGATGGTGCTTTACTCCGGAACCACCTGCCCTTACTCGCACCGTTGTCGCTTCGTGCTGTTTGAAAAAGGCATGGACTTCGAGATCCGCGATGTCGACCTGTTTGCCAAGCCGGAAGACATCGCGCTGATGAACCCGTACAACGAGGTGCCCATCCTCGTCGAGCGCGACCTCATCCTGTACGAGTCGCACATCATCAACGAGTACATCGACGAACGCTTCCCGCATCCGCAGCTGATGCCGGGCGACCCGGTGGCGCGCGCGCGTGTGCGTCTGTTCCTGCTGAACTTCGAGAAGGAACTGTTCGCCCACGTGAACGTGCTGGAGTCGCGCGGCATCAAGCCGACGGACAAGCAGTTGGAGAAGGCGCGTGCCCAGATCCGCGACCGGCTCACTCAGCTGGCACCGATCTTCCTGAAGAACAAGTACATGCTGGGCGATGACTTCTCCATGCTCGACGTGGCGATCGCACCCCTGCTGTGGCGGCTCGACTACTACGGCATCGACATGTCGAAGAACGCCGTGCCGCTGCTCAAGTACG